>CAJVZR010000057.1 GCA_913019965.1 uncultured Oleispira sp. | reverse complement strand
ATAATTACCTTGGCCATTTTTATTCCTTAACCATTAATTTGTAAAGTAAACCGTAAACCGTGCAGTAAACGTGAATCTGTACATAAGTGCGTACATGAATATAAACCTGAACTATTAGGCTTCTTGAGCGGCAATTGATACATCATAAACACCTGCTGCCCGTGCTGAGTCCATGACTTTAATGAGCGTGTCTGTGGTCGATTTTTGGTCAGCTTGAATCACTACTGTGCCTTGCGGGTTTTCAGCTTTTAAACGTTCAATATTGGCTTGTACGCTGCGAATATCGACTTTACGTTTGTTAATCCAAATATCGCCTTTATCGCTAATAGCCACTAAGATGTTGGCTCGTTCTTTTTTAACAGCGGTTGCCGCTTCTGGTCGGTTAACATCAATACCGGCTTCTTTTACAAATGAAGCGGTTACGATGAAAAATATTAATAAGATAAAAACAACATCAAGCATAGGTGTCATATTAATTTCTTCAGCTTCATCTTCTTGAAAAATTTGTGCTAATGGTGCTCTCATAATCTTAATCTCATCACTATTTGAGTGAAATATTTAGAGCGAGAGACTCGCTCTAATTAACTGTGTAAACTGTATTAATGATCTAAAACCATTTTGTCTTCTAACAGTTCAACTTCTCTTTTTGCTTTGCGCTGTAAATAAGTAGATGCAAATACACCTGATAACGCGCCTACCATTCCGGCCATTGTGGGGATTGTTGCTTTTGACACCCCTGAAGCCATAGAACGAGCACTACCCGTACCTGTAATTGCCATCACATCAAAGACTTCAATCATGCCTGTTACTGTTCCCATCAAACCAAGTAATGGACACAGTGCCACCATTACATTGATCATCGGCAAGTTGGCATTCAGTTTCATTGACGCTTTACACACATTTGCTTGTTTGATTTGTTGCGCATTCCAACTATTACGTTCAGCACGCCCAAACCACTTCTCTTGTAATGATTTTTTATACGCTTTAAATCCACCAAATAAGAAAATAAAGCGTTCCAATATCAATAACCACATTGCAAATATCAGCACACCAATGACAACTAATACCTGGCCACCGGTGTCTAAAAATTCACGGATAGCAGTAATTGCATCCAGAATCAGAACCATGACTTAAGCTCCTTCTTTATTTGGCTCAGCAGCTTCACTTCGCTCAGCGATAATGCCCGCACTTTGTTCTTGTAGTGTTAATAAAAGGCCCTTAGAACGCGTATTTAAAATTGTGTAAAGGAAAACTGTTGGAATGGCGACAACAAGACCTAAAACAGTTGTAACAAGCGCTTGTGAAATACCACCGGCCATTAACTTAGGATCACCGGTGCCGAATAACGACATGGTTTCAAATACATCGATCATGCCCGTTACCGTTCCTAGCAGTCCTAATAACGGCGCTACAACAGAGATGATCTTGATCCAGTTAACACCGCGAGTCAGACTGGGGACTTCTGAAGAGATAGCTTCACTCAAGTGCAGTTCTAACGTTTCTACATCGGCATCACCATTATCCTGATAAACCTTCATCACACGGCCCAATGAATTATCATCATTTGCCTTCTCGTAACCAGGGGCGCTGCTCATTTGTTTTTTCATACGCGCCGTCTCAGCCGTTAGCTTAATCATTCTCCAGATCGCTAAAATCACACCGATTACTGCTAGCGAAAGGATGATATAGCCCACAACACCACCTTGATCGATACGCTCACCTAAACCTGCAGATTGACCCATGATTTTTAATAGCTGGCCACGAGAGGGATCAATCCAAAAGCCAGTGAAGTTTGTCGTACCTTCTGTTGCTTGCGCTTCTTCTAAGTTAGCTGCAGGGCCGTTATAGCGATTACCCGGTTGCGCTGCCAGCTCTACAAGCTTCTGAGCTTCCAAATCAAACGTCAGATAGTTTCCATCGGCAATTGCATTAAAACTACCTAAGCGAACGACTTGCTTCTTAACCGTGTCCCCCGTGGGCAAAATCACATCCGCCTGGTAGCTAGAGACTTTTCCAGAGAGAGTCATTTCGCGCTGCATCTCAAACCACAACTGCTCTAACTCTTCGATAGAGGGTAGCTTAGAACTAGATCCTGCAGTTTTAATTAAATTGCCTAAGAAAATTTCACGACCTGCGGTTTCAGAATTTTCATTAAGCTCTGAAGTAATTAAAGAGCCTTCAAAAATGCCCTTACTATCACCGGCAACTTGCTGCAGTACACCAAATAATTCTTTTAAACTGCCTAAACGATTGGTTAAGCGTTCTTGCGCAGCTGAGATTTCAGTTTCATTACTCGCAAAGGTGCCTTCTTTATTTTCACTTTCATTTTCAAGTGCAAGGCGCTGATCTTTAGCTTGCTGCAACATTAATTGTTGCTGTTGTTTATCGCTATTGAAACGCTGTATGCGTGAATTAAATTCACTATCGTCACGAGCCTGGCCTTGTTTAACCAAGTTTAATAACGAGTCAAGATCGATATCTTGGTTAGCCTGAGCGGGAACGAACGCCGCGATAGAAGCCGCTGCACCGATGCATAAACTTAACGCTATTTTTTTGGCTTTTTTAATTGCATCAAAAGTAGATAGGCTTTTCATTGTTAGAGATGTCATTATTTAGCTTCCCCATAAGAAATTGTTCTGTTAGCAATAGTTCCGTGAGCGATATTGGAATTAGCACCATTAGCAATAGCAGGTAGAGATGATTTTGAGGGTGCAGCAACCGGTATTTTAATAAGGCTAGGTGCGGCTTGTTCACGGGCAATACGTAATGCACCAATTACCTTACCTTTATATTCACTTTCAAGAGGCTGCCATTTTTTACTTTGCTGATCCCAAATCCCTAAGCTTTCACCGTCTAGGGATAAAAACACCAAACTGATACGTCCGACTCGCAAGAAGTCGACTTCACGCTCTCCACCTTTTTCAAATAAAGAGGCATCTAAGGTGATCGAGTCGCGGTACGTTTTAATCGTACGGCCATAATCCATTTCTTTTTGATAAGCATCCATCACCTTGCGATACTTCTCTGCAACCGTCACATCAGAACGTCCCATTAAAGCTTTTAAGCTCTCTACTCGAGCTAAACGCTCTTGCTGCTGAAAAGGAACATCCGCTGCAACAAATAAATCAATCGCATCAATCATGCGTAACATCAACGGTGTGATTTGACGTTCAATCAGTGTTACCTGACGAATACTGTTTTCAATGTCTAGTTTTTCAGCGTCCTGTGCGGCCAACTGCTTATTCAGCTGTTGGATATACACTTCTAAACCTTCAATTTCTTTACTGACACCCCGATATTCACGCTCAGCACCACGAATGTCCGCATCGATAGAATCAATCGTTAGCTGTGATTTAATCGCGTTATCCGCGCGCTGCTCGCCTTTCTTTAATACAGACGTTAGCGCCGTATCGGCTGATAAAGCAGAAGGTGCGGCGAGTAGAGCACCTGACGTAAGCAGAAGAGCTGCGAGGCTATTTTTTAAGAAGCTATTTTTCACAAATTCTTTTTTTACAGATTGTTGAATACGCATTGCATAATCACCGTGTTTAATCGAAAAATACGAGCCACATGATTTAAGTGACCCACTGTTAATTTGATAAAAACAAGATATATCAGCAATATGACATTTAGATTACACAAGCTAATCACATTACAATTTAGTTGCGAATTAATTTCAGAAACAAGTCATTTATGTGACAGTAAGAGTGAAATAGCAGTTAGAAATATTTTTTTGAGGTATAAAAAAACCTCTTAGGCTACCCTAAGAGGTTATCTTAATTAGAAAAATAATAATTGAAGGATTATTCGCCTTGAGTTTCAATACCGTCTAGAGACCCTGGAATAGTCCAACCAGCCCACCACGCTGTAGCAGCAGGTGTACCTGGAGCAACTGCGCCCACATAAGTTGTATTATCAAATGCGAAACCAGAACCGTTATCAACTTCAGCGAAGTCTACTTGAGCAACTGAACTTACCGTTAGTGCACCAGCTGTATCCAGATCAAGAACAGCAGTACCTACGTCACCCATTTCAGCATCCGCATCACGCTTTGCATAGAACTTATCATCACACTGCCCAACAACATTGGTCAAGGTTACATCAGAGGCAATTTTAGCAGTTGCATCATCATTATCATGATCAGAATCGTCGATTCGCACACAATCATCAAAATTTAATACAGCTGAGTTGTAAACACGAGCAGTCAAAGAACCACGTAGACGCATACCTGGTTGCAGACCATCACCCTTGGAATTTACAACTTTATTTACTTCACTACCGACGATCGTTACGTTGGCAATTGCACCTTGAGTCGCTTCAACATAATCCTCATCAGAAGAGTTTGCTTCAATACCGCGAGGGTCATTTGAACCTGAAGGGGCTACTTTAGTTGGGTGCTTACGAATAATCGCATATTGAATATTACCCTGATAACCTTCATCAAAATCAATATCGTCATCATCATTATTAGTTAGCACTGCGTGGGTCACGTTAACAGTACCACCGAACCACTCGATACCATCATCTAGGTTATTGTGAACCTGAATGTAATCAACAGTAGTCCCATGACCAACGCCTTGCATTGTTAAACCGTTGATTTCGTTGTTTGGACCTGCAACACGACCAGCTTCAGCAATTCGTACGTATTTAATTGTACCGCTATTATCAGCTTTATCGTTCCCACCAAAAATACCAATACCATCACCACCTTCTCCAGCGACATTGCAAATGGTACCTTCACCAAAACATGCTCCCGTATTACCTGCGCCATATTGAGGAGCAAAACCTTGCACAACAACACCACCCCACTCACCTTCACCGTCGAAGTTATCATCTTCAATTGAAGAGAATGTAATTGGAGCAGCAGCTGTTCCTTCTGCTTCAATCTTAGAACCGCGAGTCACTAACAAAACACCGGTATTGAATGCTTTAACATGAACGCCTGGCTCAATTGTTAAAGTAACACCTGCCGCTTTAGCCGCTACTACTGCCGCTTCGTCTAAGAGTTCAACATTACCTGCTCCAACAGTTACAAAACCATTTAGACGCCATTCTTTATCTGCTGTTAATGTAAGATCTTCAGTGATATTACCTTCTAAAGTACAAATATCTTCAATACAATAATTTCCAGCAGACTGATTCCCATTACCGCCACTACTATTACTACTACCACCACAACCCACTAGAGATGCTGAAAGAATTGCAGTTGCTAAAAGTGTTTTATGCATATTCATTATTTACTTCCTATTATAAGTTCTAACTTTATTAAATTTTCAAGTTCTATTATTGGTGATATTTATTACAGTAAAGTGACACTGCAATAGTTATTTCAATTAAAATCTTTTTGACAACGACATATTAAACCCAATACCGCTGTAGTAACTTTCAATCTCTTTTCCATCGCGACTGTATACAACTCTCTCATCAGTAAGATTCGTCGCTTTAGCTTTTAACTCTGTATCTTCATCAATTTCAAATTGATAAACCACATCAATTGACATACGCCCTTCCTCTACTTCAGGTGCTAAAGCACGTGAAGCTTTATATATTCGATCGTCAAAATAGTTCACAAGGAAAGTTAAATTCTGACCAGTAGGTAAATGATCTAAGCCAAACTGAACATTCGCTAGATTTTCAGACTGCCCTTGCAGCTTACGTTTAGCTATTTTTTCTAAACTAGCTGTTTCAGCACTCAAAGTTACTTCTGCATCAATAAAAGTATAATTCCCTGAAACAAAGCCTAACCAACTATCGCTATCAATAACGTCTTTGCGGAAATCGATTTCTAAACCTTGCAGGATTGCAGAATCCTCATTACGAAAAGTCGAGCCATCAGACGCACTCCCTGAAGCATTTGGAACTGTTCTTTCAATAGGATCAGCTATATCCTTAAGAAACAATGCAAAACTTAAACTTTCATCATCAGAGAAATAATATTCTGCACGAACATCAATATTTGTAATTTTAGAAATTTCCAAATTGGGATTTCCAAATATCTGTTCATCTGTTTCTGGATCGTATTGCACAGACTGTGAACGCTCGGTAATTCCAGGACGTGATAACGTTTGACTGATGCCCGTGCGAAATTGTAATTCTTCACTTGCCATCCAGTTAACCGAGACAACGGGCAGCACATCATTTGATTCCAGTTTATTGTTTGCGGCAGGCTGCTCTGCATACTCTAACTCTTGGCTTGCAGATTCGGAACGAGCACCAAACAAAACACTGATATTTTCAAAATTAAATTCTGCAGACCCATAGAATGCACTCATCACATCACTAGCATCATAAGAGTCTGTTTTGGAGGTGGTTGTTTGATAACGAATATAAAGATCATCAAAATTATCAGGTGCAAGTATATTTTCAACACTCTGGTTTAATGCTAACGCATTGTCAGTAACATTTAGACCAAATCGAGCCATTACAACCTCACGATCTTTAATCGAAGATAGCAAACCTGTTTTTAATTTAATATTAAGGTCTTCTGATACACTGTAATCAAACGTATAATCAATACCAAGATCGATTGCATTTTCAGTTAAATCCGAAAAGCGGCGTTCTACAGTAGATGCGCTTAGGCTGCTATTAATATAGCTATAGGTACGACGATCAGGCTCATAACGAGTTGTTTGTCCAAAACCAATTCGCCAATCTATTTCGTGCTCGCCGCTACCAAAGAAATGCTCACCCAAGAACTGCTGAGAAACATACTGACGTTCAACCCATTCCAAAGTAGCTTTATCAACCGCTTGCCCTTCATCCTCATCATTGATTGAGCTTGTTCGGATCGAATTATCTGTTTTACGTAATAAAATTGTTTTACTACTAAGAGTATTACTTTCATCTTCCTGACTAAGAACAAAATACCCAGTTACATCTGTTTTAATTTTTGTTCGCTCGTATTCTCCAATACCATTCAGATCATCAATTTGAGCGTCATGGCGCGCTTCCCATTTATTTTTATATTGAAAAGCCCCGTAATAACCACGAGTTTTCCCATCAACATCATAGATATCACCATGAGAAAATGAGAAACCAGTTTCAGGGCGAGCCATGACCTGATTGACTGAGAAATTATTATCAAATGATTTACCTATTTCTGATCCTTCATTTGGCGAGGTACAAATATTGGGGTCAAAAGAACAGTAATTCAAAACATCTTTGCCGCCATTGGTCGCTGAATCAATCTTGCTAGGCAATTCTCGACTACCGTCATCAAAGCCTAAATAATCTAGCTCCCCTCCGTCGTAACTATTAACATCGCTAAAAGTAGTTCGATTATTCATCCCCAAGGTTAATGAAACCTTGGTTGTCCGCTCATCAGGAAGACCCCTAGTCTCCATCAAAATGGCTCCACCAGTTGTATCTCCAGGCAAATCAGGGGAATAACTTTTTTGAATGTTAATTCCACCGAGAACACTGGATGGAAATAGATCTAAAGGGACATCACGACGCATAGGATCGGTACTTGGCATCAAAGAACCGTTCAAGGTTGATGAGATGTAGCGCCCTTGCAAGCCACGAACAACTGCAAATTGACCGCCAACTAAAGATACACCCGACACTCGCTTTAAAGCTGAAGCCGCATTAGAATCGCCAAAACGTGCGAATTGCTCTGAACCAATTGAGTCTAGTACTGCGCTTGAGTCTCGTTCTTGTGCCGTAATAGAATCAGCGACGTAAGTTCCAATGGCTACGACCTCCTCAATGATTCCGTCACCAGACATGCTCATATCAACGTCAATTTCAGTAGCTACATTAGCCAAAACTCGCAAATTACGTATTTTTTTCTGGCCGTACTCTTCATGGTCGACCATCACCTCATAAGCACCACGAGGGACTTCAAACTCAAAATAACCTTGCTGGTTCGTCGTCATTACTAAGTCTTTAGAAAGGCTTACCTGAGCCCCCACGATTCCCGCACCGGTTTCTTCAGAAACTAGATAACCTGCTAATGTACCTGTAGCCACTTCTTCTTCGGAATAGACATTTACTTCCGCAAGCGCTTCTCCTCCCACGAGCTCAACTTGAATTTCAGCATTTTGATTATCGGCTATTGAGAATTCTGCTTCCCCTGCCCATTCCCCCATCTGGCTAAATTCAACTTGATGATCTCCGTTTGCTAAATCGAAGCTAATAAAACCATTGCTCCGCACTAGCTTCTGCTTACCATCAACCGTAATAGCAACATCACTAACAGGCTTTCCATCTTCAATAACATAAAATACAGTTTCACCGGCCTGTACTGGGCCTACGCTTAATAACGATGCTAACGAGATTGCACCCAATAGAGATGGTGCTGATTTGAATTTCATAACTTACCCCAAAACTTCTACTTCAGAATGATTGGTTGGCAAGTTACTACAGTTTTATGACAGGTTTGTTACAACTAGATGGAGCTAGGTATTCAAATACCCAGTACTTTATAGACTTTAGCTTGAGAAAATAATTGCACCAGTTCAGGTTCAATATGGCCGCATTCGACTTCACTTTGTAAGATAGTTAAAGCTCTTTCTAAAGGTACGGCCGCTTTATAAGGTCGATCAGTTGCCGTTAAAGCATCAAAGATATCACACACAGCCATCATCTTTGCGCCTAAAGGGATTTCATGGCTTTTTAAGCCATAGGGGTAACCACAGCCATTTAATTTTTCATGGTGTGCCCCCGCTATTTTGGGGATATTACTTAATTCAGGTGTCCATGGGATTGTTTTCAAGAACTCAATGGTATGGCTAACATGACTCTCAATCTCAAGTCTTTCATCAGCGGTTAAGCTTCCTCGTTTTATCGATAAGGCGCCGAACTCTAAGTCATCAATCAAACCTCTAGATTGACCATGAATGTCTTCTACTACGTACTCTCTTATTTGCTTAAGATGTTCAAAGGTTCCCTCCGATAACAAGCTAGGTTCATTCGCATCTGCTACTGCTTGCATATAATCATTAAGCCTTTGATGTTTGGCCGCTTCCTCGATTGCTAACCTTTCTTCAACATCAGAACCTAACTTTCTTTCTCTTAATAGACTGAGTTTCTGCTTTAAATAATAATTACTAATCCTTTCCTTCTCCCAGGCAATTCTGTAAATAAATTGACCATAAGCATCAGGAGAAAGTTTTTTTGCCTTAGTTAGTATGTGCTCACGAACACCAACCTTACCGAAATCATGTAATAAAGCTGCAAACCTAAGCTCTTTCATCTCATCAGAGTCAAAGTTCATATTCTTAAACGGACCAATATTACTTTCACTGGCCGTTTCAGCTAACGCACAGGTTAACTCTGCCACTCTAAAAGAATGACCACTGGTCGTAGGGTCTCGTTGTTCAATCGCTCTTACAGAGGCTTTTACAAAGCCATCAAAAAGCATATTGACACGATCTATTAATAAATTGTTTTCAATCGCGACAGCGGCCTGACTGGCTAAGGCTTGTAAGATAGGGATGATTTGCTGATCAAAATTTATCGTCTGATCTAAGGCTATTTCCGGGCTCGTTAAAGGAACATCAATATCAAGCTTGCGGTTAATAAATTGAATAACACCAATGACTCGGCCTTGATGGTTCCTCATTGGAATCACCAGCATCGAACGCGTGCGATAATTCATACTCTGATCAAAAGAAGAGTTGAACTTGTAGATGCTTGAAGTAGGTAAGTCATAGACATCGTCTAGATTGACTATTTCACCCGTTAACGCTGAAAAACCGGCGACGGAACGGTTATCCAAGCCAAAACGCTGCTCTTCAAAATGAAAATCGATCGAATCATTTTGGGTAAGCTTAAATACTAAATCAGGAGCTTGATTGACATCCTTCCCTGTATGGCGGTCAATCAAAAATATAGAAGCCGCATCACAACAGGCTAATAATCGAGCTTCCTTTAAGATTCTAGCTAATAACGTATCATGATCTCTTTCAGCCGATAAGGCTTGGCCAACGTCTAATAGGCGACTAATTTGTTCATGTTCATGCTGAAGGTTTTTGTGACTGATTTCGAGTTGTTGCTGGGTATTCAGTTGATGTAAGGCTTTTACAATGGCATTTTTAAGAAATATTTCAGGTAAGCCTTCTGGTACCAATATGCAGCTTTCTTCATCACAGGGGTGTTCAACGATGAAAATAGTGCGGTTACAGGCTTGTTTCCACTGCTCCATTCCATGATCGATTATTGAGATCTGATCTAGAATCACGATGGAGGGTGTTTCACTTATGGATAGAGGAGAGCTGGCAAAGCTCACCTCAGCATCATTTAGCTTGCCTTTACTGAGTAATTCAAAGGATTGCTGGTGACTGCAGGCGATTACAAAGCCCTGATCAGTCGCAGTGGGTAAACTCATCCTAAGCTCCAGCGTTAAACCAAAATACATATACCTTGTATAGAGATTAGGTGAAATTAACCAATTCGCGACTAATTACGGCTTAATTATCATCAATTAATTTTTTATAAGCGGCCAGCTGTTCTTCTGCAGTAGGAAGTTCTTCAATGGCCATTTTCAAATCTTCGATTTCTTTCACTAGAAAATCGATGAAATGCCTAACTTTTAAAGATAAGTACTGCCTACTGGGGTACACAACTGAGATAGGCTCTGGCTTTAACTTCCAATCCGGCAAAATGGGGATCATTCGTCCTGATAGTATGTATTCACCGGCCATAAACATGGGAACAATACCCACGCCAGCCCCTTGAATAATACAATTTACCGCCGCAGCAATATGATTGGTTACAATACTAGGCTTAACCTTTACGGAAGTATGCTCTCCTGAGTCATGAATAAACTCAAAAGTCTCATCCAACATGCCTTCACCAATTTTTACGACATCTAATTTTGCGAGGTCTGTCGGGTTATTTAAGGGCCCTAGTTTCGCCAGATATTCCGGGGAAGCGCAGATAATGGTCTCGGTATCTGAAATTGTCCGCGCAACCAAAGAAGACTCGGGTAATTCCCCTAAAAAAAGCCCTAAATCGAATTTTTCTTCGATCAAATTCACCTGTCGGTCTGTATGAGATATTTCAATTCTCACATCAGGATATATTTTTTGAAAGCGAGCGACAAAACGACCAAAGATACCACTGCCAACGACCATGGGCACTGAAATTCTAAGTACACCATGAGGGTGATCTTGTCGATCTGAAATAACCGTATGAACATCCATGATTTCACTCACAAGGTGCTTACAGTTATTATAATAATCTGCCCCTACTTGAGTTAGGCTGATCTGGCGAGTAGAGCGCTGTAATAATCGAACCCCTAGGCTGCTTTCAAGATCAGCGACCATACGGCTTATACGGGATTTAGGAACATTTAATGCCTTACCCGCAGCGGTAAAGCTCCCTTCGTCGACAACACGGATGAATATGGCTAATTGATTAAGGTCTAACATTTTAGAGTTCTATAAGTTAACTGTTCTATTTATAGAACAATATACCTATTTTTTACTATTATATGCAAATCATGAATATGACAGCGGTTAAAAATTACAAATATATCGCCAAAAATTACTGATCTAACTATTTTGATATTTTTATGTAAAGATACAGGGATCAGCTATTGGGAGTAGCGTACCAAAGTGATATTATCTATGGATAAACCTAAATAATAAATACAACAATATATAAATAGGTAATCTTAATGGGTGCTATTAACAAACTAGGAACGGTTTTAGCTATTAGTTCGTTATCGATAGCGATGTTTGGCTGCGTGGATCAAAATAACAGTTCTTCACCTCAGCACGCTACACCTGCATCTATTGGTGGCTCAAGTAAAAATTCAATTGAGTTAACCAGCATTGATACTCTGTCAATACCAGATACAGCATTAAGTAACTGCATTGTAAATTCAGGACTACTTTATATCGAAAACATTAATGCCCTATCCTGTAATAACAAGGGGATTCAGAGCCTTGATGGTATAGAACAACTCACCGAGCTAAAAAGCCTGTTTTTGAATCACAACGAAATTCAGGATTTAACCCCACTTAAAGAGCTAACTGGCTTGTATACTTTGTATTTATCCAATAACAGTATTCAGGATATCAGTGCCTTGAGTGAATTAAAGAGCCTAACCGAGCTTGCCATTCAAAAAAATAACATTCAAGATATCACCCCACTAGAATCCCTCAGCGAATTACAATCTCTTTATACTCGTAACAATACTATTTACGACTTTTCACCATTAGACAACTTAGAACTTAAAGTACTCGCAGGTAAAAGAGAACAAGATAGCTAATACTGAAAATTAATATTCCTAAGCAATAGAAAACAAACCGATAAAACACAAAAAAGCCAAATCATTTCGATTTGGCTTTTTTTGTGTTTTAGGATAATCATCCTATTTTGCCCTAACCACTATTCAATAGTAGTTATTACCCTGAGGATACTTACCATTATTTGGATTAGTATTAAAATAGTTATCTGGATGTAATGGCTGAGTTGTCTTTACCGATAAACCAGTATACTGAGCGATATTAGCAATATCCACTTTACCACCATCTGCATGAACTTCCAGTGCTCCCAAATTAAACCAAACACCCGCCTTTGCAGCCTCATAATTATACGTTACTTCTTCCATTACCCCCGTATCTGCATTCCTTCTCATAACAACTTGATCAGGATAATCCACTTCTTCGCTTTGGATAGAAAGCCAAAAAGCTGGAGATTGATCTAATTCTAACGCTTGCAATGGAAAGAGTTGCGCTTGCGGAGAAGCATGAGCTACCTTGCCAATTTCATCCACCTCAGAACAAACCGTCCCACCCAAAGCACCGCTTTGAGCACAAGTTCCAACTAGCTCTGATTTAGTAGGATCAGGATCGATATAACCAGGTGTCCGTACTCCACCAAGATAAGGAGCAAAAGTAAAAGTACCTTCCCCCGTAAGAAAGGCAACCTCAACTTCAGCCGTGGCTGTTACTACTGGCTTAACAAAACCTGAGAAAACATCAATAGCATTACCCTGAACACCATCTGCAATACCAAATCCCGTTCTTAACCCCACTATCTCTCCTGTAGCATTATAAGCAAATTCGAAATAAGGGTCCTCAAAAACAAAGTCTTCAATAGTTTGCACAGAGCCATCGCCATTATCAATTATTCGGCCTAAGGTCACATCATGCAAAGCAAGGTCAGTACCCGGAGTATGAGTAAATCCCGAAGGAAATAACTTTTTACCATTACTACTATCGAATATTACATTTTCAGCATAGGGACCAGCGCTATTTAAACCAAGGGCACCCAATGCCACATTAAATGCACTGTAATCTACTCCAGCATCTTTAAATAAATCCCCATAAATCAGTGGCGATACTGCAAGGGTATTTTTATTATAATCAGGGTCATTTGTAATCCCACCGCACTGACTTACAGAACAATTCCAGGCTCGATAAGTGCCACTGGTATTGTCACAAAAAGAACCATTCCCGGTACAGTTTGCCCCCTGCCCACGATTGTATGTACCTAATTTTATTTCATCAATCGTTGCATTTATTTCTATTTTTAGACCCACTGTAATGCGATTAAAATCATAAACATCACCATTAGCTTGGGCATGGTTTGTTTCTTCGATCAGAACCAGCGACTGACCCGTTGAGCGACTCAAAGCATTATCACTCATTGGTACTAAGTCAGAAAACCCTGACATGGAAACCAGCAATAATAAAACTGAACATATAGATTTAAATTTCATATTTGCTCTCCAATTAATTCGCAACAAAGACTGAAATTGTAGTCTCAGCAGGTAATAGCAAGGTGCCGTTCATATGAACAGCAGTAAGAAAAGTACTGGTCGTAGGGGTTACTGATTTAGTTGTTGAAGCATAGATACCTTCTGTTTTGAAATCTGTAGCAACAATTTCACTAGGCAGTCCCCATTGCAAGGCTGATTTACCTGAATTATTTAAATCTGCTATTAAATCGAGCTTTAAGCCCTTTATTTCAAGGCCTCCTTCTATACCGTTTACAATTAAATAGCTGGTTTCTGCTGGACTTGCATCTGCTTCAGCTTTACCTGAAGTATTGGTATAAATAAAGTTACTTTCAGCGCCCAAAACGACTTTGGCATTTATAGTAATACCACTCTGCCCGCTAATCCCCATCAACCCTTCATCATCAACAGCGATAAGCTCAGCAAAAGATAATGGTGAACTAATCAAAAAACACAAAAATAGGGTACGAATTGATAAAATATTCATTAGAGCCTCTTACAGATCTTTTGTCGTTATTTTTAAATGCTGAATCGATAAACCAATTATTTCCATTGTATTCCCAACGGCAGGCTGAAAAGCATAGGTCGTTGCACTGGTTGCTAAGGCAGGATTATCTTGTTCACCAAAATAAATGCTTTCAACATAGATATTACTTTTAGGTGCAGTACCAACAGATGCAGGGAGATGCCCAATCTCCATTACAACCTGACTATTACCATCACCGTCAAGTTCAGTATCTACTGTTAAAGGCTGATTGGCGGTTCCTAATACCGTATAAATATCAACCCCATTAAAGCTAATAGAACTATTAGTAATTGAAGCTGCACCTCCTGTACCTTCTTTTACTGCAAATGCATTAGAACTCAAAGTAACAGAATCAATGTATAGCCCCGTCGCTCCCGCCATAGCAAAACCACCATCAGCCGTCGCAAAAATGTCACTAAAAGTTCCATAAGCTGCTAGACCGACGACATTGATATCCGTATGAAAAGTACCTGGAGATACCGTTGAATCTCCTGCGGGAATAGGAAAACTTGAATTAATAGTTAAATCTAAATTAAATTTGTCCGTTATAGAATACAAGTCAGCATTGAAGTCTGCTAGGTCATCTGCATAATCAGAACCAGCATCTGCTTGGTTAGCAGTGCTGCGATCTATTTGCTGAATTGAAGAACCCGGAAGCTTGGCCCGCATCACCGTCGTTGGTGTGGTCGTGGCACTACTAGGCTTGGTTACATCACCACTAAAGACATCAACAGTATACAGATCTCCAATAGAGATAGGGTCATTTACCGTACCGAACTGCCCACCCGAGTCGGGGTCACCAGACGTTGTGCCCGTTTTATAAAAACTAAAATCGCTAAAAATCAGCTTATTTTCGCCATCTTTAGTCAAATCAAGGGTTATATCAAAACCCTCAGTCTTACCATCTATAGAAAGATTTTCGACAATTACGCCGATACCTTCACCCGTGGTACGTCCAAGCTCACTATCATCCATCGACTCAAGTGCCATGGAGAGACTAGGAAGCAATAAAGATAAGTATATAAAGGAGGTCATTTTGTTCATGAGACTACCTACATTAGTATTATTATTTTTCTTATTATCTATAAATTGTATAGAGGCTGACATTATCGCCGAATTGGTACGATAATGTCAGTAGAAACTTTGTAAAGAGGATGTAACTCTCGACTAATCAAACTGCGTCCAGCTATAGTTATCAGCGCCTCCAATACAAGTACCTGTAGTCAACCACGGCTTATTATTAAATGAATACTCGCAAACACGCATATTCGAAGAACCAAAGCGCTGAATACCATCTTCATTAGTACCATCAACAATGTTCCACTTCTGCTCAGAGCGAGTACTGCAATTTTCAGTCGTTAAATATTCACCATCAATGCCATCGACGCAACGCACACCTCCACTGTCATTCCAGACCAGTTGCTTTGTCGCAACGTTATAGGCAAGCTGCCTACTTGAGGAATTATTACAAGAACGATCTTCTAAATCACTGCCTAAACCCTCATTTGAAAAGCATTGACCACTGTTATTATCATTATCAATTTGATGAAAAGCCTGCCTCATATTTATTGCATGACCTAAACCTGAGATCTGAGCTTTAGTGTATTTAACTAAATTATCACCTGAGTCTTTAATTTCAGGGTCTACAATTTCCAAATCAATCGTTAGCGCAGTATTTCGAATAATGAAGGGCAAACTAAACAGATCCGATAATATACTACCACCACCACTTCCATCGACTTTGTCATAACCACTTATTGATGGCATTAATGAAAAGTTAGAGATACCACTTACAACAGGCAAAGCTGGGGTTGTATTACTTGAATTCACCCAAGTATATTGCAACGTTTTATAACAAGCATGTCCGATATCCGCCTTCACACCCATCTGGGTAACCTGCGGAGTACGCTGACCAGTGCTAATCTTGCTCGTTACATGAGTACCACCATTCCAATCAGCTCTTAGAGCCGCATCATCAATACCATCATAGTGATAACCAATAGAAACCGTTGGCACTGCAGAGTAATTGGCAATACTCACTTGAGTTGAAGCCGAATCCACCTTCAATAAACTGGCAGGGGGATTTGTACTGGGCAAACTCACATCATCATTTTTGAGATTCATATTAAATATCAAATTATCCGCCGCTTCACAATTATCCACGATCGGAATATTAATCACCTTGCTGGTTTGATCTGCTGCAAAGCTAACGACTTGTTGCGGTGTTAAATCACCGTAATGATCTATTTCATCAGCGGAAATTTTTTCACGATTCAAGTAAACACTAAATGGGGTTTTATTTGATAATGCACCAAGATCAGCGAAGCTTCCCGATTGCGTCGCGTATACTGTCACACTCAGTGTAGGCTCACCTTGTTCAGTCGTAGTATACAGTGACTGGCCAAACTTCAATTCAATATCATTTGTTTGATCATTAATCGCTAAGGTTGCTGCTGCGTGATCACCTGCATTAGGAGTATTTGGGGTCACAACTGGATCGTTACCATCACTATCATCATAATCACAGCTAGTTTTTAACTGCCAAGTAATGGTTAGAGTCTCTAATATTTCATAGGCCTGATCGTCAATTGCAGTAATTTGAATCGTTTTAGTACCTCCTTCTCCATCAACCCAATAGACATCATTATTCAATCCCGTATGTGATAACGAATTGAACACATAATCATTATGATCAATATTAATACCAGCACCACTAAAGCCAAAATCAACACAGATAGCGCCACTAGTACCATCTCTCCTCTCTAATACGATATCTTTAGTACGATTTGAACTGCTTGTATCTTCATCAATTGAGCCGAAATCCTCCTGTATAAAGCTTATTCGTCCAGGCGTTACATCCTCAATAACTTGACCATGAGAATTTTTTGGACCAAGAATTGCACTATGTTCAGCGTCATTTAAATCATTTGAACCGACATCGGTAATTTTATCTAGAGTTACGATAAAAATCTTACCTGGATCATACGCTGCAATGTCTTGTGTCGAAAAGTTGATTAACTGAGTCTGTATTGCAAGTGGGCTGCCATCTAGAAAAGTCAACTTGCCCTGCCCAACAACATCCCCTACAGGCGCAGCTGTAAAGCCTTGCCCTGCTGGAATTGAGAAATGCTCTGGATATAAAGCCGTGAATTCTTTTACCGTATACCAAACATCAATAGCACCTTGAGTATCATCCCCCTTGCGTTCAACCGTGATTGATCCTGAAAGACCCTCTATAACCGCTTCATTGACACCCACACTTGATGCAAATTCGATCGCGCCATACACATTAGGAGTTTTGTCTTCTATTTCGATCGTAATAATTTTCTTTTCGGTAATGCCTGGTTCATTAGGCTGCGCTTCAAGCTCAATCGTAAAGCTTTCCGTGCCTTCACGTAATTCATCCGCAAGAATTTGAACGGTCAAAGTTTTAGAGCTTCTATCATGAACGCTCCAATCTAGGTATCCCTTACCAGCAATGGCATCTGCATCTGTACCCGGTAATTTAAAATCTGTATTAAGTAGCGCACTGCCCGATTTCAGTAGATAACCAACCGAAACAGTGGCGTCGTCACCTTCGATACGATCGACCTCAACCGATAAAGTAATGAAACTTCCTGGAGTAGGACTTTCTGCGGTTTTTTGAGTGACTTCATTAAATTCAAAGCGTCCTTTTGGCTGATCTGGAAACAGTGTTTCAAGCTCATCCACCGTTAGTGCACGATCATAAATACGAATATCATCAAATCCACCCTCGATACTTTCTGGTGCACCAAGCACATTCCCAAAAGCCCAATTGCCAGAATCATAAATACTGCTACCCAACAGATTAAGAGTTTTATCAGGAATTTGATTTAAAGGAGATGGATCTGCTTCCGCCCCCAAAACAGCTTTGTCTACATATAACTCTACCTTTGAACCATTTTTAACATAGGCAACCGTCATCCATTGACCCAAACGAATGGACTCTACACTATCGCTGTTCTCATTCGCATTACCAGGAGGAGCAGTGCTATTAGTAAATTGTATTTTATTAGTGGACTTATTATAAAATAAAGCTGGCTGCCTATTATTACCTTGCTGCATAAAACCAGCCCACGCCTCAGTCGGTAAAGAGTCCATTTTGAAACTGTACATTATGGTATATTGGTCCGTCTCTGGGTGCGCACTACTTTCATCACCGCCGACCTGTAAACCAGTTATCGAACCATCAATTTCAAATAAGTCATTCGCGTCCATTTTGGCAAAATAATCACTGCCATCGCCTGTTTTATCGGTAATTTTCACCTGCCCAGTATTAAGAATTAACTCATGACCATTCCCTGTTGAATCAAGTCTTGGATTAGTGAAAGTATTAAAATCATAAGCCGCTTTTAACGGTGGCAATACTGTTAATGTTAGAAAATTCGTTGTTGTAGAAGGGCTTGCCGCGCTGTCTGTCACCTGTAATTGCAAATCAATGAAATACACTTCATTTAAGAGATCAGTAGCTGCAACGGTAACGGTAGCCGTCGTATCATTCGTCAATCCAGGTGCAATTATCGTTGGTTTAACGGTAATAGGATCTTTGTTATCCTCACCAATACGCGTACCAATAATACTCCAAGAATAGGAGGCAATACCCTCACCCTCGGGATCCGATGCCCCAACAGTTAGATCAATTGTATCGCCTTCCTTGTGTATTAAATTGTTTGGTAAATTTAATACAGGCGCTAGATTGACACTTGGGCCGTTAGCAACCCAAACACCTTCATTCGTAGCATCATTGACGTTAATCCAAACCGAAGTTTTTTCCGCCAGTAATAATGCCAACCCTAAGCGTGAATTATCATCCGCAGAAGAAGGTGCGGCATAATAATAGTCGGCGCCAAATGCATACCCGCAATTATCAAAACCTCCCTTCCATAGATCTGACTCTAAAGAATCACCCTTCGTTGCTAACCTTGCATCCGACAATGCAATTTTCCATTCATAGCCATTTGTACAAGCAAAACCTTTTGTTGTCACACCATAGCACTGACCAGCAACCCAATTCCCCTCATCATTTGTTATTGAGCTATAAGAAACACAATCCTTATTATCGTCAGCTACTAGAGTAGAGCTTTCAAAATCTTGATAAGCCGCTTCCACCTTCCACGACCCTTCATTAGTTTGATCAGAAAAATTAATCCAAACATGATCAATGCTAGAATCCGCTGCAATCATGTTTTGCAAAGCTAAATTTGAGTCGGCCGAGTTAGGTGCTCGATACTCAGCATTATCCTGTAGGCGTTTACAATAACCAAACCCATAAGAGGATATTGCCTTACCCTTAACTTCTGTTAAAGCATTGGTCAATACCCAAGATACGTCATTTGAAGTATCACCGATGTAGCAGGCATGGTAGGCCTGGTACAAATCACAACTTTCAGAAATCCATTCTCCACTCGAGTTAATTAAGGTGCAATCCGCATTATTTCTATTGCTTGGTTGGCCAGCAGCCCACCAAGATCGGCGCGTTTGATTTGAAATAAAGAATTCTTCATAGGCAAGATCTGTTTGATTTAACCAAACCTGATTGAAATCGATACCCGCATCTGCTCCTGCAGGCGGTGCTACCCCAGCAATCTCAGTATTTTCACCTGAATCACGAGGTACTGCATAAATTGCAAGATCACTATAATCGTCATGACAGGTGGCAAAACCGTCACGCCACTGACCTGCGGTTTTGGATAATAGCCAATCGCCTGACTCAAAACAGGCAAAAGCATGTTCTGCGCTGCAGCTTTCGTCTTGCCAATAACCCGTATCACGATTAAGTAATACACAATCGGCGTTGCCTTGTGCAGACTTGTTATCGGGATTATTATCTAACCAATTGGTGTACTCAGATCGATTCCCTAACCATAAATTCTTATTCGCTGGGATGACAGCGTTTGATTTATAATGTATCCAAGTTCTCTTTTTCGCGGCGATGATATTTGCAATCGCAACACCCAAGGCTATATCTTCATCTTTATCAATCGGCACACTGAAAAAATAAGAAGGTCCAAAAAGATTTTTACAAAGAGCATCAGCTTTATCAGCATCCCACAGATCTATTGCTTTAGTTTTAGGAACTTCATTGATATCACCATCTTGAGGCTCTCCTGAATTAAGTGCCGTCCCTAATGCCTGCGCAACTTGCCACTGACTGCCGTTATAGCAAGCATTATGAGCCCCAACATAATCACAAGAATCAATAACCCAATCCCCTTCACCCGCAGCATTTTTGTTCGCATTACGGTAAACACAACCCAAATTTGGATTATCTCGTGTTGGTATAGTTTTTAAACCATCATCCGGTTCATATGCTTGAACAAGAGAAGTAAATGACTGCAATAAAATATAAACAGTTAATAAGTATTTTTTCTTCACGATTACTTCCCCTGTATACGAAAATAACTGACCGGATCAGCTACAACATTTTCCATGCCCGCTGTTCCTAGCACGGCACCGTTGATAGTAATATCTTCAAATGCCATACCACCTGACAACCCCGCAAGAGTTAATTCTAAATAAGATTGATCTCCCACATCTTTGCCATGAAAGCTAATATCTTCTACTTCAAATTCGTCAAACGTCACCTTGGTAGAGACGTAATTATGACCTTCGTTATCCGATAAATCGCCATCGCCATCGGGATCAAAAGTAAATACACCATCATCCGTATAAGTAAGGTAGAAATATGAACCTGCAGAAAGGAAAGATGAAAATTGAAAACTAGAATTACCATTCACGTCACTACCAAACTTAAACGTTACATCTGCTGTATTTGCGATAGTAAAGTCATTGATATTAATAGAGCCAATACTATTATATTGCTGCTGTAATTGATCGGAAGTCGATATAGTCGAGAAATCAATAGCGTCAAGACTAGAGTCATTATTAAAAGCGATATCACCAATTAACATATCCGTTTGGGAAAACTGTGTTAGCTTCAAAATCATCAAGGCTGAATCTGTAACATCAATATCATAAGAAAATGACATATCAGTTAGCTCTACATTTAATAAAGATAGGCTACCGCTATTTCCATTAGCTCCTAAGCTGGTACTCCCATCTCCATCTTGATAGCGCACTTCACCTATATGGCTACTCCCCAAACTCTCGACATCGACAGTGATACCAGCCCGCCCAGAGACCAGCGCCATGTTTTCATCTTCGATAGGCGTTAATGCTAATGTGGCTAGCGAGTTTAATGATAAAAGAAGAAAAAATAGTTTGTTCATTTTATATCCCCTGTACCGTTAAATAGCTTTCAGGTGATAGCTGATAGTTATTAATTTCGATGCGCCCCATACTGCCCTGTAATGTCGACGTATCACCAGCCTGAATTTTATCCAACGTAATATCACCAGACAAAGATACGATATTTAGCCTTAACCCTCCAACTGGGTTTAAACTACCCTCGTCAACTTCACCTCCGACGACATCAATATTGTTTTCTCCAGTCACATTCGACAATATTACATTTGCCGATAAACTATAATCATCCGTTGTTACACTTGAATCTGGGCCATTATCTGTATAAGCCCAATTTAAACTTAACTTCTCTGCAAGGTTAATATTAATTCGCAAGCCCTCTGCTCCATCAGCTCCTTTAGCAAGAATATTAACATCAGCAAAACCACCATTATCATTGATATTAGTTAAAGAAAAACCACCATATGAAGCATCAGTTTCACTGACGGCACCACTCGCTACCGTAACGGACTCGACGACGATATCCAGGTCATTAACTTCAGTTATATGAATACCCAAACCAGAAACAAAGCCATTATTAATTACGTCGACATCCATTTTTATAGGTCGATCATCAACGCCGTGATTACTACCATCAGTATCAACACTGATATTATTTAAATTAAAGCTATTGTCGTTAAGATCATTATCAGTAGTTTCAAAGTATGCACGCCCAATAGTTGCCTTATAATTGAGTTCTGCACGTATACCTTCCTGCCCAGTTACATCCCGCAGAGTATTTTCAGCAATACTTTCAAGTGCTACTGCCTTGACACTTACCAAGATAAGTAGGCTATTGATGATTACGACTTCCAGTAGAGTTCTCATATTAATGCCCCATCACTTCAAGATAACTACCGTTGAGGATTTGTAGGTTTAGCTCAATTGAACCTAATACAGGTGCGTCCGTTACTCCATTTGGCTGCATAGTTATATCTGTCGCAACGACCTGGAACGCTGCCTCATAATCTAGGCGAAGCCCCCCTGTTTTCGGTTCTTTACTCAAGGGATCAACGATTGTCGGATCAACTGTTTCCAATACGTTTATTTTGCCATTTGCGTTTGCAATACCCGTTGAATTCAACCCTCCAATTTGGACATGAGCAGCAATACTGTCTCTGGCTGAATCCGAGGTGTCATAAAAAATAAAGTCAAAGCTCGTATCAGCCAACTCCATATCAAATGTTATTTCTGTTTCTCCAGCACCAGCTGGCGCGCCTAAAACGAGATACCCCCCTGGGTCCATATTGATATTACTCAAAGATAGCTCATTAATATCTGAGTATTTAGTATCAGATACACCTATGCGAAAATTCGTAATATTATAGGTACCATTTTTAATTGTTGGTAAGCCAAGGCGTAAACCCTCCGCAATCACATCAAATGTTATGCCCTCGAGAACTAAACCACCGGTACTACATGTTATGTCAGCACAATAGTTGATATTCCCCGATAGCCGCGTTCCATCCTCTTCATAATATAAGTTGAAAGAACTTTCTTTTGGAAAACGAACATCCAGTGTCAATCCTGATTCATCAACCTGCCCATTTTGATTCTCATCAAAACCACCTGCCCATAAATCAATAATAATAGGGGTTACACCACCAGCGGTGTAATCGGTCAAACCAACTTGGCCTAAAGAATCACCATTAATTTTCAAGTCTCCGACGGTGAAATCTACAGGTATTTCTTGGCTACTTAAACGAACACCGGTACGGCCAGTACGATCAATTTTGGTAAGTGAAGTAGCAGCTGTTTTTCCAGCAATAACTGCTATATCAACAACTTGCTGCGCTCTGGTTGCAACGTTGACATCAACAAAACTTAAAGAGCCACCGCCCGTATCATTAGTATTTGAGGGATCTTTATCGTCAAAATATTGAACACTATCAATCGTAGCTTCGTATTCCGTAATTAAGCGAATCCCTTCCTGCGCCACAACATTCGACATGGAGGAATCATCCAGGCTCTGCAAAGCTTGGGAAGCTAGTGGAAACATGAGTAATACGCAGAAAAACTTAGCTGCCATTTGAGTACCCTGATTGATTTTATTATTTTTATCTTATTGGTGTAACCATAGAAAGGTGGAATGGCACACTGGTACGGAAACATACCAGAATCAACACTAATGTGCCATTGGCCGTTCTAACAATTTGTTATGGAACACCAATCTAGCGCACCAAAGATAAATAAACCCCTTGTAAATCAGTAACTTAGACAGCTTTAAAGTTATTGTAAATTAAAGAACATTAAATGACTCTTTGTTAATAATTTGTAATGATTTATAAAGTCCAATCAATTACAGACTTACCTTTATCGTTAAGATACTGATTTATATAAGAAAAAGGGGTTGAACCAAAGAATCCACGATGAGCGGACAAAGGGGAAGGATGAATACCTTTCAGTACGAGATGCTTGCCTTCATCAATTAAGGAGGTCTTTTTCTGAGCGTAAGCTCCCCAAAGCACAAAAACCAAGCCATCACATCGCTCTGAAAGCAACTGGATAATATGATCAGTAAATTTTTCCCAGCCTTGTTTTTGATGAGAGCCCGCATTCTTCGCTTCTACCGTCAGCATTGCATTCAGCAGCAAAACCCCCTGCTTAGCCCATGAAGTTAAATCTCCAGTTGTAGCAATAGGAATACCTAGATCTGCATTTAGCTCTTTATAAATATTCTTTAGAGAGGGAGGCAGTTTAGTAATATTGGTAGGGACAGAAAAGCTGAGACCATGAGCCTGCCCCGGCCCATGGTAAGGGTCTTGCCCTAAAATCACGACCTTAACATCATTGACCGGCGTTAACTTGAAAGCAGTAAAAATCTGATCATCGGTAGGGTAAATCACTTTACCTTGATTTTGTTCAGAGGTAAGAAAATCTTGCAGAGACTGCATATAGGGCTGATCAAATTCAGCCTTAAGCTGGTCTTGCCAATCCTTTGGCAAGCATGAAGCAGACAATTCAATAGCCGCTAGAGCAGAATCTTTAGCTCCTTGCTCATCCGTAAACATATTGAATTGTTCTTTCATATCAATAACTGCCTAATAACTAGCCCGATCCAATACTACTTAGCAACAGGACGCATGTGTGGGAACAAGATCACGTCTTTAATCGTTGGACTATCGGTAAACAACATCACCAAACGATCAATACCGATACCTTCACCAGCCGTAGGAGGCATGCCGTATTCTAGCGCCTGTATGTAGTCAGCATCGTAATGCATCGCCTCATCATCACCGGCATCTTTCTCAGCAACCTGCTTCAAGAAACGAGCCTTCTGGTCCTCTGCATCGTTAAGCTCAGAAAAACCATTCGCCAGCTCACGACCACCAACGAAGAACTCAAAACGATCGGTAACAAACGAGTTTTCATCGTTACGACGCGCCAACGGAGAAACCTCCCAAGGATACGCTGTAATGAAAGTAGGCTGATCCAACTTCTCTTCAGCAGTTTCTTCAAAGATTTCGCACAACCACTTACCCGCGCCCCATGCAGACTGCTTCTCGTCTTCACGAATGCCGACCTGACGACCATAAGCAATCATCTGCTCTAGGTTATTTTCAGGGTCGTTAATAACCGCCGCATCAAAATCAGGGTTATACTTAAGAACCGCATCCGCCATGGTTAAGCGAGTGAATGGCTGATTGAAGTCATAAATAACCTCTGATACCACATTGCCTTCAGCATCCTTCGTGGTGCTCTTAATATCTGTGGTACCCAATACTTCAAGAGCTGCAGTACGTAGCATATCTTCAGTGATATTCATCAAATCATTGTAATCCGCGAACGCCTGATAGAATTCGATCATAGTGAATTCTGGGTTGTGACGAGTCGACAAACCTTCGTTACGGAAGTTACGGTTAATTTCGAAAACACGCTCAAAACCACCCACAACCAAACGCTTCAAATAAAGCTCAGGAGCGATACGCAAGTACATATCAATGTCTAAAGCATTGTGGTGAGTTTCAAAAGGCTTAGCCGTTGCGCCACCTGGAATGGCTTGCAACATTGGTGTTTCAACTTCCATAAAGTCACGGTCCGCCAAGTAACGACGAATAGAATTCACGATGCCAGAACGCACCTTAAACGTATTGCGTGTTTCTTCGCTAACGATCAAATCAATATAACGCTGACGATACTTAACTTCTTGATCCGCAAGACCGTGGAACTTATCAGGTAATGGACGTAAAGATTTGGTTAAGATCTGAAAGTTTTCAACCGCCATCACTTCACAATACAACTCGCCTTTACCGGATTTACGTAACTGACCTTCGGCCGCCACAATATCGCCAATGTCTAAGTTTTCCCACGCTTTCGATTCTTTCTGTAGCTTTTTACCCACGTATACCTGGATAAAATCAGAGCCGTCTTTAATACCCACAAATGGACCACCGCGACGCATAACACGACCGGCAACCGAGATAGGCTTATCTAACTCAACCAAAGCTTCTTTATCTAATTCGCCAAATTCTTTTTGCAGGTCACCAGCCATGTGCTCACGATTAAAATCGTTTGGGTGACCATTTGAAGTTGAATCTTCACGTAGTTTGTCTAACTTACTACGACGCTCTGCAATCAGTTTGTTTTCTTCTAATGCCGATTCTGCATTATTTTCTATTGTATTTTGTTCAGTCATGATTACAGGCCTTTCTTCAAACTAGCTTCAATAAATGGGTCTAGGGCGCCGTCTAAAACGGCCCCTGTATTTCGGTTTTCTACACCAGTACGTAAATCTTTAATACGCGAATCGTCTAAAACATACGAACGAATCTGACTACCCCAGCCAATATCGGCCTTGGTATCTTCTAGTGCTTGAGATTCTGCATTACGAATCTGCATTTCATGCTCATACAATTTCGCTTTTAACTGCTTCATTGCCTGATCTTTGTTCTTATGCTGAGAACGCTGATTCTGACATTGAGTGACGATATTGGTCGGTAAGTGAGTGATACGTACTGCAGATTCAGTGGTATTCACGTGCTGACCACCAGCCCCCGATGAACGATAAACATCAATGCGCAAATCCGCTGGGTTGATTTCAATATTCACGTTATCGTCGATTTCAGGAGAAACAAACACAGAAGCAAACGAGGTATGACGACGGCCGCTCGAGTCAAACGGTGACTTACGTACTAAGCGGTGCACACCCGTTTCAGTGCGCAACCAACCAAAGGCATACTCACCCTGAAAGTGAATCGTTGCCCCTTTAATACCCGCGACATCGCCCGTCGTCAATTCAAGCAATTCGACTTTAAAGCCTTTTGCCTCACCCCAGCGTAGGTACATCCGCAAGATCATTTCAGCCCAATCCTGAGCTTCAGTCCCGCCCGAGCCTGACTGAATATCCAAATAGGCGTTATTCGGGTCCATCTCGTTGGAGAACATGCGACGGAATTCAAGTTTCGCTAACTGAGCCTCTAAAGCTTCCAATTCAGCAACAATATCTTCAACGGCGCCTTCGTCGTCTTCTTCAACCGCCATATCAAGAAGATCTTGAGCATCACCACAACCGGCCTCAAGGTCTTCAATGGTCTTAACCACCAATTCCAAACTAGAACGTTCACGCCCAAGTTCCTGGGCTTTTTCAGGGTCGTCCCAAATCGCAGACTCCCCTAATATCAGTTCAACTTCTTCTAAACGCTCTTTTTTATTGGCATAGTCAAAGATACCCCCTAAGCATATCGGTACGTGCGCTTAGGTCTTTTATGGTTTCAACAATCGGATTGATTTCCAAGGTGCGGCCTGCTTATTCAAAGAGGAATCACGCATGCAGGGAGTGCACGCAAAAAATA
>CAJVZR010000056.1 GCA_913019965.1 uncultured Oleispira sp. | reverse complement strand
AGAGTGCAATGACGAACTTGATCAATGAGTTTAATAAAGTCCGTCATATTATATAGCCTATGTTATTTAAGCTATTTGTAACTTGATTTTCTTCCAGTCCCAATAAGAACTTAAGAAATATAGGCAGATGAATAGCGTTGCCCACCACTCTGCTATCTTAGTGCCTTTCTTCATGTGCTCACCAATAGAGTTAGCCACAAAAGCCACCAGCACGATCCAGATTAAAACAAATAATACAGCTTTGATTTTAAATGAAGGCACTTCTAATAAACCGTCTTTGCGACCACGCCAAATTAAATAAAAGTTAAACGAGATCGCTAATAAAATGGCTTCGAAGAAGGTATTGGCACCGCGAATGTGTGGCCCCCATAAAACTTGCTCTTTGGTCGGCGCTAATACTGCGGTTCCCCAAATTAATCCGACCGCCGCCAGCATGCCAAAAAAGGTCATTAGGTTAAGGTTAATTCGGCTCGCGCGGGATTGAATACTCGGCTGTAACCAAACTCGCATGCAATGCCACCACATAAGAATAAACACACAGCCACTGACTAGGCCGCCACGGAAGATAAAGCCTGCATCCCCTGCTAAGCCGGTATAAGTTATGTCGGTGCAGCCGTCAATAAAAGGCACACATATGTTAACGGTTTCTTGTGCAACGCCTACCCAATAGGTAATCGCAATGGTGCCTGCGGATAATAAAAAACTCGCGAGTGCGACGAATTGTCCAAATGACATCGCTCGAAATAACATAGCTCTTCCTGACTCTATAAGATTGTATGGATAAAAAAATAGCGCTGCACGATGACCTTAATGAACATCGTGAGCGCTATATTATCAGCTAGGCAATATATTGCAGTAGCCTATTTACTGAAGCTTACTTAGCCGCCGCAAGTGCTTGCTCAATGTCGGCAATGATATCGTCAACATGCTCGATACCCACAGAGATACGAACCATCTCACGGCTCACGCCCGCTGACTTCAGCTCTTCGTCGTTTAGCTGACGGTGAGTTGTGCTGGCTGGGTGGCAGGCCAATGACTTCGCGTCACCAATATTCACTAAGCGTTTAATCAGCTGTAAGGCGTCGATGAACTTAGCACCCTTGGCTTCGCCGCCTTTGATACCAAAGCTCAAGATAGCGGATGGCTTACCATCAACAACCTTCTTCGCAAGTTCAAAGTACTTATCGCCTTCTAGGCCAGCGTAGTTAACCCACTCAACCATGTCGCTCGCCGCTAGATACTTGGCCACTTTCAGTGCGTTCTCAGTATGGCGCTCCATACGTAGGCCCAAAGTTTCTAGACCCTGAAGAATGATGAACGAGTTAAATGGAGAAATCGCTGCACCCATGTTACGTAATGGCACTACGCGAGCACGGCCGATGAAGGCCGCTTCACCTAGCGCTTCGGCATAAACCACACCGTGGTAGGACGGATCAGGTTCGTTGAATGCAGGGAAACGAGGGTTATCTTTCCAAGGGAACTTGCCGGAATCAACAATCATGCCGCCCACAGAAGTACCATGGCCACCAATGTATTTTGTTAGCGAGTGAACAACAATATCTGCCCCCTGCTCAAATGGACGACAAAGAATCGGAGTCGCCACGGTATTATCCACAATCACTGGAATGCCGTGTTTGTGGGCCATGTCGGATAGCGCTTGGATATCAACGATATTACCCGCTGGGTTGCCGATCGATTCGCAGAACAAGGCTTTGGTATTATCATCAATCAAGGCTTCTAAGGCATCGATGTCATCACCGGATGCTAAACGCGCTTCAATGCCTTGATTTGGCAAAGTATGGGCGAAGAAGTTATAGGTGCCACCGTATAGCTGGCTAACACTGATGATGTTATCCCCTGCACGGGCGACAGTTTGAATCGCCGCCGTAATGGCCGCCATACCAGAAGCCATGGCTAAACCCGCAATACCACCTTCCAAGGCCGCAACACGCTTTTCTAGCACGTCGTTGGTTGGGTTCATGATGCGGGTATAGATGTTACCCGGCTCTTTTAGATCGAATAAATCAGCGCCGTGTTGGGTATCACGAAAGCTATAAGAGGTTGTTTGATAAATAGGCACAGCGACAGCGCGGGTAGTTGGATCGTCTTCAAAGCCGGCGTGGATGGATTGAGTCTCTAGTTTCATGTCTTGGAAAATCCTTTATAGTTTTTTTGATATGATCTATTGTCAGTGGCTTGATACTACCAATAAGCTTATTAACTGTCTTGCTATAGAGCAGGAAATAAATAGGAAATTACCTTCTATGCGCATGACCCTATTAATGCTAATGACATTAATCTCTTTTTCCTCGCTTGCCCTTGATGAAAAACAAAATGGTTTGTCGTGTGCAGAGGTCATTGATGTGGTTAAGCAGTCGGAATGCGCAGAATTGGTAAGACCTTTAATTGAGGGCTCTTATATTACCGCGGGCCTCGCGTTAAGAAGTTTAACCGTGACGATTAAAGACAACAGTAATAACAATACTCTCGCGGAAGTACGCGATACGGCAATCCCCGCTCCCTATATTTCTTTTGACCTAAAACCTAGTTACTTTGGCAACAGTCATTTTGGTTGGGGTGTCGGCTTTAATTATGGTGACGCTTACGCGTTAGAGCAAAGAATAACCCGTTCAAATGAAAATAAAGACGTTGATTTAGGGACCTATATTACAACCACCATGCTGGCACTTACCCCAAACGCATTCTATCAATTTGGTGATTTATACAGCGATAAATATTTCCGCGCAGGTGTCGGGATGGCCCTCGGTTATGCCGCTGTGAGGGGGACGGCATTCTTAACGGAAGATAAATCTAATGCCGGCTGTTACCAAGCGGGTACTGATCTAGTCAAAAAGACAGGCCCAACAAATCAGCGTTTACGCATTGAGGCGGTAAAAACTCAATGCGAGCAGCAGAATTATAATCAAGGTGGGCTGGGCGTGGGTGGCAATATTTTCTTACAAGGCCAATATGAACATTGGCAAGCCAGTTTGAATTTGGCTAACCTCATACTCTCCAAAAAGAATCGTAAACTGGAACCCAGCATCTTGAGCTTGCAGCTTGCCTACGTTATTCCCCTATAACTTGGGCTAGGGTATTCTTGCGAAATATTAAACACCGAGTGTTATCTCCTTTAGCTTAGGCAAATGGCAAAATTATAATGGCAAAGAAAAAAACAGCTTACGTTTGTACCGAATGTGGTGCCGACCATACCAAGTGGCAAGGACAGTGTGCGGAATGTAATGAGTGGAATACCCTCTCTGAATTTGTCGTATCGAGCAGTACTAAAGCCGCTACCCGCGATGTGAAGTTTGAAGGGTATGCCGGTACTGGTGAAGAAGCCGGTAAGGTGCATAAGCTTGCGGAAATTAATCTTGATGAAGTGCCACGCTTTACTTCCGGTATGCAAGAGTTCGATCGCGTACTCGGGGGTGGTCTTGTGCCCGGCTCCGCGATATTAATTGGTGGTCACCCAGGTGCAGGTAAGTCGACGCTATTATTACAAGTGATGTGTTATCTCGCGCAGCAGATGCAAACACTGTACATCACCGGGGAAGAAAGCCTACAACAAGTCGCTCGCCGTGCTCAGCGTCTAGGCTTGCCGATGAATAACTTGCAGATGTTATCGGAAACCAATGTTGAAGCGATCACTCGTGTTGCGCAAAAAGAACAGCCTAAAGTGATTGTGATCGATTCTATTCAAGTGATGAACATGGATGGAGTTGAATCGGCACCAGGCAGTGTGACTCAAGTTCGCGAATGCTCGGCCTATTTAACGCGCTTCGCGAAGCAAACTAATACAGTATTATTTTTAGTCGGCCACGTGACCAAAGACGGTAACCTTGCCGGACCAAAAGTCTTGGAACACATCATTGATGCGTCTTTGATGATTGAAGGGGAAAGTGACAGCCGTTACCGCACCCTACGCGGTATTAAAAACCGTTTTGGTGCCGTCAACGAACTCGGCGTTTTCGCCATGCTAGACGTGGGTTTAAAAGAAGTTAAAAACCCGAGTTCGATCTTTTTATCGCGCTCTGAAGAACCCTCTGCGGGCAGTTTGGTGATGGTAGTTTGGGAAGGGACGCGACCGTTATTGGTTGAGGTGCAAGCCTTGGTTGATGAATCCAGCATGAATAACCCACGCCGTGTTGCGGTGGGCTGGGATTTTAATCGTTTGCACATGCTGCTTGCCGTCATGCACCGTCATGGGGGTTTGCACCTAGGCGACCAAGATGTGTTTATTAATATTGTGGGTGGGGTAAAGATTAGCGAAACCGCTGCGGATTTAGCCTTGCTGATTGCCACTTTATCCAGCTTCCGTAATCAAGCCTTACCCAGAGATCTTATTGTCTTTGGTGAAGTCGGTTTATCCGGAGAAATTCGCCCGGTGCCGTCTGGCCAAGAACGTTTGAAAGAAGCCGCGAAACACGGCTTTACGCGCGCGATTGTGCCGAAGGCGAATATTCCGAAAGGTGGAATTAAAGGCATGCAGATTGTGGGTGTCGAAAAAATCAGTCAGGCGCTTGAGGCTATATAAAACCCCAGCAAAAATAATAACTATTAGGAATCACTATGAACTTCGTTACCACACCAGAGAGCCGCTTTAAGCGCTTGCCGAACTATCAATTTAAAGCGAATTATCTTGAAGTTGATGGTATGAAAATGCATTACGTAGATGAAGGTAATGATGTTAATAATGACCAGCAAAAAACCGTATTGATGTTGCACGGTGAGCCAAGTTGGTCTTATTTATATCGTCATATGATTCCTGTTTGTGTGGCCGCTGGCCATCGCGTTATTGCTCCGGATTTAATCGGTTTTGGAAAGTCTGATAAGCCAACGGATATCAATGACTATTCTTTTGCGACGCATATGGATTGGATGAAAGCCTTCATTGAGCAGCTTGATCTGAAGAGTATGATTTTAGTCTGCCAAGATTGGGGATCATTAATTGGTTTGCGCTTAGCGGCTGAAAATGAATCACGCTTTGATGCGATTACCGTGGGTAATGGCATGCTACCCACAGGGGACGAAGGCAAGATGCCCAAGGTATTTAAATTATGGCTAGCATTTGCAACCCACAGCCCCTGGTTTCCAATTGCTCGCATTGTGGATAGTGGCTGTTTTAAAACCCTCAGTAAAGATGAACTCCGAGCGTATGATGCCCCCTTCCCAAGCGCGAAATACAAAGCGGGCTCACGTGCCTTCCCACGCTTAGTACCGATTGACCCGAAAAATCCCGCCAGCGAGGCCAATCGCGCGGCTTGGAAGATATTGGAGCAATGGACCAAGCCCTTCTTGACCTGTTTCAGTAATGGCGACCCGATCACCCGAGGTGGCGATAAATACATGCAAGGTAAAATTCCTGGGGCGAAAGGCCAGCCTCATGTCACCTTAAGCGGTGGCCATTTTCTACAAGAAGATTCAGGCGCTGAATTTGCTCATGCAGTGAATGATTTAATTACTCGCCTTTAATCCTTTAAGTTAGCAGTAGAGTACTAATCCGAGCGCTAAACCGAGCGCTAAACCAAAGGTAAAGCCAAAGGTAAAATCAAGCGCACACAGGTTCCTTTTTCGGTGGGCTGGAAAACTAGCTCACCTTGTAAGCGCTGTACCGCAATACGCACAATGGCTAAGCCTAACCCGGTCCCCCCCGTTGCTCGGTTACGACTTTTATCTAAACGGGTAAAGGCTTGCTGAATATATTCTACATCTTTTTCGGCTATGCCAGGGCCATCATCATTCACTTCGATATAAACCTGATCTGAACCTTGCCACTGCCTAAGGCTCACATGGCTTTCTGCATAATGACAGGCATTGCTTAATAAATTATCCAAAGCAAGTTGTAGAAAGCCAATATCGGTTTTCAACTCACACGGCTGACTCATAACTTCAATGGTAAGGTCGGGAAAGCTTGATTGAAATTTATCGCTTTGATTATTAATAAACTCTTTTAGTTTGAGTCTTTGCAGATTCATTTTGCTATCGCGCAGTGTCGCCAAGCGCAGGGTATTATCGGTGATCATTTCTAGATCATCCGTATAGCGCTCTAGATCATTAACCAGTTCTTGAGCTAAGCCTTCGAGTGTTTGACGATTCAATAAACCCAAGGCTAAACGAAAACGGGTTAACGGCGTTCTTAGTTCATGAGCGATGGCATTGGCGAGAATATTTTTGTCTCGAATATGACCTTGGATACTTTCCGCCATACCATTAAAACTGGAAGCGAGATTTCCTAAGGGTTGTGTCTTATATTCGTTTAAACGCACTTCATAATTTTGCTTAGCAATTTGTTCGCTCGCATGTTGAATATCACCGATCCAACGATTCAGTTTTCGTACTGGGAAATATAAGAAAATAGCTAAAATAAATAATAAGATAACGATGCCATAAATTGCGCCGGTCAGAGCGATATCGAGACCGTCTTCATCATGTTGCTCAGCATCTTGATCGTCGTTCATATCTTCATCTAGATTATTTATTTTCTCTAGATCATCACGAACGAGTAACCAATAGCCATTATCAATCCCATCAACCTGTAGCGGCATTAACGCTTGAAATCCTTCTTCTTCACCTTCCGCCATAGCGCTAAGCACATAAATACGTTTGTCCCCTACTCGACCAATCTCTTCCTCTTTGATGTCATTTTCAAACAGACTCAACTGAAGATCAAAGTTATGATATTCAGCCAGTTCTTCGATGCAGCTTGGAATAGGGGCTTTATCTGTATCCGCTAGGCAATGCTCTTCAATTTCTTCTCGGATCATCTGCACGTCATCAGCAAAATCTAAGACCTGATCTTGAGCCATGGCGAACAATATTGTGAAATACAGTGCCAAGCCGCATAGCGATAAACCGATGGCGGTACTGCCAAAGAGCAACCAGAAGAGATTATTTTTCATTGCCCGATACCAGCATATATCCAACACCTCTTACGGTTTTAATAAATCGATGAGGCGATTTCTGATCCCTAATTTTCTTTCTTAAGCTCGATATTCTCATATCTAATGAACGATCAATGCCATCGTAATCAAAGCCCCGTAAAGCTCGAAAACATTCATCGCGACTGATCGCTTGTCCTTGGTTTTTTGCTAATAACAAAACCAAATCAATTTCTGAACTGTGTAAGGCAACGAGTTCATCATTCAAAGACACTTCTCGTCTTGAAGCATTAATGGTGAGTTCATCACAATGTGTATTTTCACTGGGTTCAACTTTTGTTCCTTGGCTACGGCGTAGTAATGCCTGTAGCCGCATCAACAATACTTCGGGCTTAATCGGCTTTCGTACATAATCGTCAGCACCGACTTTAAACGCCGTCAGTTCAGAAATATCGTCTTCGCAGGCGGTTAACATTAAGACTGGGCCAAGATAAAATTCACGCGCTTGCTTGCAAACTTGAATGCCATCTTGCCCTGGCAACATCACATCAAGAATGATTAGGTCAGGCTGGTTATCACGAATGCGTTCAACCGCTTCATCACCATGATGGCAAAAGCTAATGAGATAGCCTTCTGTTTCCAAAAATAGCCTTAATAGCCGACAAATCTCAGTATCATCTTCTACCACGAGAATGTGGGCTTGTTGATCAGTCATTGGGTATCACTCTTAGTCTGAACGCTGGCGAAATTGAATCAGTGTAAGCCTAAAATAATAAATCTCTATCTCTACATTGTGGCCCTAATGTCAGAGTTTGTCAGATGACATCTGCTGACGTTTCCATGACATGCCTAAGACAGACCCCTAAGCCTTGATACTTCTAAACTAGCCTTTCACTTTGTCAGAGATACTGATTATGTTTAAACGTAAATTATTAAGCAGCGGCTTAGCAACAGGTATTATCGCTTCTTTGTTAACAGCCTGTGGTGGTAGCGACAGTTCAAATAGTGTGACTTCAAGCTCTAATAATACTGGCAATGAGGGTACAACGACAGTGACGGGCAACGACTGTAATACAAGCAATACTGTCGGTATTAACCCACTACCCGCAGCGAGCAATGCTTTGTACAAGACGACCTTCTGTAAGTATCTAGGCTTAGCAGCACCCAACGGCAAAGTTATCGGCTTTTATGCCCAACAGGCGATCAGTGATGATCAACTTCTGAGGGCACAACGTATCTTGGCTTTCTATCTAGAAGGTAAAGATACTGTTGCTAACCGTATGGCCGATAATGGGGCCCATATGATGTTATTAAATGGCGCTGATGGTGATATCGAATTAGCCGATGGCCTGCAAGGCCAACCACTGTATGAAAAAGAGATGATCACCGAAGGGTCTGTGGGTTATTTATCTGCGAACTTTGAAACTTACCGAGATGCGTCGTTTGAAGAAATTTTGCACTTAATGCATGACTACGGTATCGGTACCGAATCTCAACCCGGTGCCGATATGGCTTTTAGTATCCAAGTAAAACAAGCCAGAGAAAATGCCATGACACAAAGCTTATGGCCAACTGCCAGCGCTGATCAAGGTACCCTTAACTGGATTGTCGAGTTACGCCAAGAAGGTAGTTTATCTCAAGAGTATCTCGCCGCAGTGCTCGATAGCTACTATGGCTTATGGCAGGCCTATAGTGAGCCCGGTGGTATGTGGGGAATCTATGCCGCTAAATCACGCTCCGATATTCAAAGCCAAGACCCTTTAGGTTATGCCGCAATGCAATCCTTTTTTCAGCCATATTTAACCTATTTGGCACGTATTGATCCTAGCTTTGAGGGTACCTTTTCGCTGCAATTGGATAATAACCAAAGCTATACTTATCAATCACAATATCTAACCCATGCACGCTTAACGGGGTCAAATGATAGTAACTTGCAAGGCAATGCTAGAGATAACCAGCTAGCCGGTAATGCGGGAAGTAATACATTAGACGGCGCCGAAGGGACTGATACCGTTTTATTACAAGGTGATTATTCTGACTATAGTATTCAAAAAAATGGCGACCATATTTTAATTCAAGATAGCCTGAATAATCGCGATGGTACGATTGAAATACGTCGTATTGAAGTGATGAAATTTAAAGACCAAAGCATATCGATTACTGAACTATAACTATTTTAACGCAAGGGTTATAAACAGGCACGATTGTTGCGAACGCTTATCAGTTGAACATTAACAACGATAACGTTCTCATCCACTGTTAGCGCATTCCAACGAAGGAGATAGACGCTATGAATTACAGTAAAGCAATGATCGATTTGATCTCTGAAGCACGACGCCGTGCTTCGAGTGACGATAAACCCAGTATTAAACTTGCCAATCCAGACGTGCTATCAGAGTTGAATATCATTTATCACAAATCAACCGATACCATTTTGAAAGCGATTATTAAGGAAACCTTCCACTTAGCGGGGGATAACTGGCCTGACAAACTCATCGAACCGGCTGAAGAGGATATAGAAACCAATAAGCCTAGGTATATTACCAAGGTTTATCGTGGTCAGACGCAACTGGTAGAAGTGGCTCAACCCGAAGCAGCGAGCCATAAGAGCAAACGTATTTATCGCGGGCAGGTAGTCGCTTAATTTAAGGCTTTAGACTATGACGGAAGCAATTTGTCATGTGTAACATTAGTGACAATCGCCCTATCGAAGGGCGACTTAATTTTTTGTGCTTAAATACAGTGCAATCTCACGCAGGCTGTTGAATCAAAGCTCCCAGTTCTCGCTCAACCTCAGCATTATCCGCAAGGTTAAGCTCCAGTAAGCGCCTTAAATTCGAGAGACTATCTAAAGACATCATCTCTGCCCTAAAGCCGGCTCGATGATCTTCAATATGTACAAGGGTGCAAGGCATCTCAATCACCACATCTTCCGATAACATAAGATGAACTTCGTAAGGCGTGCCTATTTGCAAAGGAAATAGCTCTGGCACATCTAATAGCATGCCACGCATGGAGATATCGATACACTGTGCTTCCCAGCTAGAGGCTTGCGCGCCATCAACATCGTCACTGATCACTTGCACGGTATCAACAAAATCGATACGCCTAAAGCGCCTATGATCTTGTTCTGTATCTTGGGGTAGGTCAGCCATTCACTAACACTCCGATTGATTATAGCTAGTTTATAGTCTAGCTAAGTTCTCACGAAGTGTAACAGTTTTAATTGTTAGTTTTCGTACAGCTCGTTATTCACAATGTCCCAGTCGTATAGGGTGACTAGCTGGCCTGCTTTCTCTAATTGAATTTTATAGACTTCCATCATATCAGCATCCCCATCATCACTGTGTGCTTCTCCCGTAATGATGGTTGTTTGACCCGAATAAAGATTCAATTCATCACGGCTCATCCCCGTTAGGATGACATCGCTATGTTCGCTGACCAGATGAAAGTCGCCTTGTTCAAAGGTCACAGTCCCTTGAATTGTCGTCATCTCGTTCGCGAAAGCCGCTGCTGAAAACACAGCGGTATTGATGAAAATTGCAGCAGATTTTAGTAAGGTTTTCATTATCGTATTCCATTGAATGCTTCCGTAAGGTTTCAATTAAATAGATAATTTATGACAGCTAGGTGAAGATAATATTGCAGAATAATTACTTATTAGCACTCTGCAGTATTTCAGGCATTTCACCTAGATCCCATTTTTTATAAATATTTTGCATCTCTCCTGATTGCACGAGCGCTTTTGCTTGCTCATCATAAATTTCAATCAGTACTTTCGAAATAGCATTATCTGCAAATGCGACATACACATCAGTGCCTTTTGGCATATCATCCATATGATAGTCTTCAATCGAAAGCTCCTTATTTTTTAGAGCAACGGCTAATTCATCCCACTCATCAATTATATAATCTAATTCACCAGCATTTAGTAGTTCGATGCCCTGCTCCGTACTGCGGTACTCACGTAGAATAAAGTCCTGCTTATCCTCTTTAATAACATCATAATCTTTAATCCAACCGATTCGTTTTCCCGTCAATGAACTCAACCCTTGCCAAGCAGGGCTAGAACTTTTTGTTAAAACGGATAAATATTCTACATCAATCGGATATTTGGGAAATAATAGCTTCTCTTCCGTATCCCGCACCTCTCCAACGATCGCATTATAAGTTTGATATTTAGTGACCATCTTCATCGCTCGATTCCAAGGCACGATAGAAGGTTTCAGACTAATTTTTTCTTTCGTATAGATAGCCCGTAAAATATCCCAATACATGCCGGTACCATCTTTATTGGTATAGTTTTCCCACATAGGTGCAACAACATTAATTGTTTTTATTTGGCTTCGTTTAATATTGAAAGCTCCAGTCCTATCGGAGAACGCACTAGAAGATATAAATAAACCCATTAATATAACTAATATTTTCATACTAAGCCTTTATAAATAATCTGCAGTCAATTGGAAGTCGCTGGTTAAATATCACTATCGTTAAGGATAGTATTAAATTTAAGAGTCGAATCTTTTACTGCAATTTTTGAGATGTCTATGTTGGCAGGCACCATACAGGATTAGTGATTATTAGCATGTAGCGATTGACTGATCGCCTTTACTTTTAACAATATTTTACGAATAACATTTCGGATAATGAATATAGCGATGGCGTGGTTACACCAATAACTAATCAATCAGTTAAAGGAGTAACCAGAAGGAGGGTAAGTAAAAAGAATAAGAAAGTTTTATGATGCCGCGAGTAATGATTGATCTAAATCAGAAGGCTCCATTTTTTCTATTTTATAATCGGCTAAATTAATTGTTTTAGTTTGGTTAATATAGTTATAAGTAAAGTCTGGCCAAATCGTGAAGTTCTTACCAGAATCCGATAAGTACCAACTATTGCAACCTGATGTCCAAGCAGTTCCCACCATTTTATCTTGCATGCTCTGGCAGAATTCGGTCTGTACCGATTCTTTCACATCAATATATTTAATATCTTGCTGCTTAATTTTCTTAATCGCATCCATGACATAGTTGTATTGCGCTTCTATCATCACCACCAAAGAGGTATGACCAATTCCAGTATTCGGACCCGCTAGAATAAAGGCGTTCGGAAAACCGGCTACCGTAGTGCCATAATAAGATTCAAAGCCGTTATCTTTCCACACCGCATTCAGATCTTGACCATCGATTCCCGCAACATCAATACCCATTAACGGTTCATCAACTTTAAAGCCTGTACCCCAAATGATGACATCAACATCGTGGGCCTTACCTTGTTTATCGATAATGCCGGTTTCAGTAATGCGTTCGATTCCCGTATCGATCACATCCACATTTTCACGAGCTAACGCGGGGTAATATTCATTCGATAAAAGTGCACGTTTACAACCAAAGCGGAAATCTGGTGTCAGCTTTTTGCGCAATGCTTCATCTTTAATATGGTGATGGATATGCTTAGTCGCACCCCATTCTGCGACAGATCGAATGATCGATTTTTCTTTTAAAAATCCACGCAATGAAATTTCATTGGCCCAATATAAAGAAGCCCGATGAGCTAAGCGCCAGCCTGGCACGTATTTGTATAGGGTTTTTTCTATGCCATAAATCTTACGATCGGGTTTCGGTAGCACCCAAGGTGCACTGCGTTGAAACAGCTCAACACTTTTTGCATGTTCTGCAATACGTGGCACAAACTGAATCGCACTAGCACCGGTACCAATCACAGCAATCTTCTTACCTTTAAGATCGCTATTATGATCCCACTGGGCACTATGAAAAATAGGGCCTTTGAAGGTTTCTTTACCCGTAATATCAGGAATCGCGGGATTACTCAGCGGTCCAACGGCGGTAATTACAAAACGTGCGCGCGGCTGCGAGCCATCTGAAAGGTTAACTAACCAGGTACCTGAATTTTTATCGAATTTGGCACCTTCTAAGCGCGTATTAAATTGAATCTTTTTACGCAGGTCATGTTTGTCGGCAACATCAATAATATAATCACGGATCTCATGCCAAGTAGAATACTTCTTCGACCAATCCGCTTTCGGTTCAAAAGAAAATGAATACAGGTGTGATTGCACATCACACTCACAACCTGGATACGTATTATCGCGCCAGGTGCCGCCCACTTCGTCACTGCGTTCTATCAATTTGAATGAGTGGATGCCCGCTTGCTGTAATTTAATCGCCATTCCAATACCGGCAAAACCCGTACCGATAATAACGACTTCATAATCTACTTCTGTATTCATATCTGTAACCAAAATTCTTTCTTTTATTTCTAATTATTATTTTCTGACAATGAAGCTAATGACTAAGCAGGAAGCCCACTGTCTAAATTAGTAGCGGATGCAGCGGCCTCTTCAGCGGCTTTCTTTGCAGCTTTCGCATTTGCTCGCTGCAAGCCTAGGTCATGCTCGGGGCGATACATTTTTTCTTTCCACATATCCACAAGATCTTGGTTAGCGTGATCCCAAGGATGGAAGCCTTCTTTAAAGTAATCTTTATAATTGCTGCGAATACCCGGTATCAAGCCTTTCTTTTTATTGAACATAAAAGAGCCAAATTCTTTAATGTCTTTCCAAGAAGGGCGTTTACGTGACCAAATTAACAGGGCCACCATGTAGCAAGCGATTCGTATTGTGAATAAGGCGGCGGTCAAGCGTAATACTCGACGCAAATATTTCTGATCATTCTCACACAACATAAAGACGTCAAAGGCAACGGCTTTGTGTTCAATTTCTTCAACGGCATGCCAAAACAAAAGTTCTCTGACCGTTGGATTTAAATCATCTAAAACGTCGGGATTGGTTAGAATAAATTCCGCCATAATCGCGGTTAAATGTTCCATACCGACTGTCATCGCTAAGCGAAACTTGTTATTCACATGCTTACGGCCGATATATTTTTTAATGTCTTTTTCTAGATGTTTTTCTAAACGTACCGCATCAATTCCGCGCTCTTTTAATACCAAATTCGCTTGTTTATGCTGATGACTGTGATGACCTTCTTGGCCAATAAAGCCTTTTATTTGTTGCTTGAGGGTTTCATCCGTTACTTGATCCCGGTAGTTACGCACAGACTCAATAAACTCAGCTTCGCCAGGAGGAAAGGTAGAAGATAATGCCCCGCCAAAAACCGTTAATATGGAGTTGCCGCCCCAGAAGAAGGTTTCTTGTACATCTTCGAATGGGAAAGACATATGGCGTGGTTTAATTTCAACCTTGCCACCCAGTGCATGAGAATGTGGATTCGTCTCGATATTGGAATGTGTCATCAGTGGTAAACCCTTGGACTTATTATTAGATTTAAGGCTATTGAGCGATTGAATAAGTCTATGATGGGCTAGTTTGGCATGCCTGCGTAGGTGCAAACATGCCAAGTTCAAACCCTAAAAAGGGTTCGAATGTGTCTAAGCTAGCAGGGCGCTAGCCTAGGATTACGCTAAGCGCTTATATTTCATCCGCTTAGGCTGCGCATCAGCTCCTAAACGAGCCTTACGATCCGCTTCATACTCACTATAGTTACCTTCAAAGAAGTTCACTTGAGAATCACCTTCATAAGCTAAGATGTGGGTTGCGATGCGGTCTAGAAACCAGCGATCGTGCGAAACCACCATCACGGTACCAGGAAACGCTAATACCGCTTCTTCTAGTGCACGTAAGGTTTCCACGTCGAGATCGTTTGACGGCTCATCGAGTAGCAGTACGTTAGCCCCTTGGCGTAAGGTGCAAGCAAGCTGCAAACGTCCACGCTCACCACCGGATAAGTCGCCAACACGCTTTTGCTGGTCGCCGCCTTTAAAGTTGAAGCGACCAATATAACCTCGACTCGATACTTCATAATTACCAATCATGAAGTTCTCTGCGCCATCGGCAACTGCTTCCCAAACCGTCTTATTATCGTCTAGCTGATCACGAAGCTGCTCAACAAACGCTAATTTCACACTGTCACCCAGTTCAATCGAACCCGAGTCAGGTTGTTCTGAGCCTGCGATCATGCGGAATAACGTTGATTTACCCGCACCGTTACCCCCAACAATACCCACAATCGCCCCAGACGGAACACTTAAGCTCAAATCGTCCAATAGTACGCGACCATCATAAGACTTAGTCACATTATTGAATTCAATGACCTTGTCGCCCAAGCGAGGTCCAGGTGGAATATAGATTTCACTGGTTTCAGCACGAGCTTGGAATTCTTTCGAATTAAGCTCTTCAAACGCGGCCATGCGGGCCTTACTCTTAGCCTGACGGGCTTTCGGATTAGAACGCACCCACTCTAATTCACGCTTGATGGTACGCTTATGAGATTCTTGAGATTTAGCTTCTTGCTCTAAACGTGCTTCTTTTTGCTCTAACCAAGAGCTGTAATTACCTTCATAAGGGATACCATGACCGCGATCTAATTCTAGAATCCACTCGGCACAGTTATCCAAGAAGTAGCGATCGTGGGTAATGGCGACCACGGTTCCTGGGTATTCTTCTAGGAATTTTTCTAACCAGGTTACCGATTCCGCATCCAGGTGGTTGGTCGGTTCATCTAATAACAGCATATCGGGCTTCGACATCAGCAAGCGGCATAACGCAACTCGACGACGCTCACCTCCTGATAAGTTGGTCACATCAGCATCCCAAGGTGGCAGGCGTAATGCGTCGGCCGCAATCTCCATCTGACGATCAAGATCATGTCCACCCTGCGCTTCAATAATCGCTTCTAAGCGACCTTGCTTCTTCGCCAGTTTATCAAAATCAGCATCGGGCTCCGCGTAGTCTGCATACACTTGCTCTAGCTGCGCTTTAGCATCCATCAACTCACGCAAGCCATCTTCAACATTGCCTTTCACGTCCTTCGCAGGATCTAGCTCTGGTTCTTGTGAAAGGTAGCCTACATTTAAGTCTGGCTGAGGGCGCGCTTCACCAATAATATCGGTATCAATCCCTGCCATAATACGCAGCAGCGTTGACTTACCAGAGCCGTTTAAGCCCAAAACACCGATTTTGGCACCAGGGAAAAAAGAGAGAGAAATATCTTTTAGAATTTGACGCTTAGGTGGCACGATCTTGCCTACCCGGTTCATGGTATATACGTATTGAGCCACTAGGCTACTCCGCTAAAATTGATTCAAATTAGGATTGTTTGTAAAACTACTGAAAAGTCGGCCATTTAGCAATTCAAGCATCGAATTTCTAAGGCAAATCTGCTTTTTCGCTCTATACTCACAAAGTAGTAATAATAAAGTGGACCTCATCCCTAATATGCAAGGCCCTATAGATTCTGGTACTCAGTCGCAAAATAGTACCATCTCTGATAGTAAGGACACACAATTAAGCCAAGATAAATCCTTCACCACTATTTTCGCGGTGTTTTTTATATTTTTATCTCTCGTGCTAGTTGCTCATACGTGGCGTCAATGGAATGAAGCCAAAATCAATTATCACCTCGACATGTCTCGCACCGTCGATAGCTTTGTCGCGCAAGCGTCAATCACAGCCAAAGCCTCTATCCACGTTAATCAGGTTTTCAGTAATATTCACAAAGATACGTTGATTCAGTTAATTCACAACAATGACCCTAAGCTTCAATATGCTTTGCGCCAAGAAGTAAACAAAACCTTTTTCAATATCACCGCTTACATGATCGTCAATACCAAAGGGGATTTGCTATTTATTGACGGCCCACTTTTAGCTGAGAATGAAGAAAGTTTAATCAAAAAATCAGCCAATAAAAGTGTATCGACGAGCAGTTTCTTTGCTCATCATTATGGAGAAGATGGTGGTTTTTATAGCATTAACTGGTTTGATCATCAGGATCAGGTATATGGTTTTATCGTACGCAGACCCTACAACAAATTTTCAGCCATAATTTATAATGGCGGCTTCCCTGGCTACCAACTTTCACTCTATGACCAAGAGCTGAAAAAAATCATTATTTCAGAAAACCAATATCATTCGGAAAAAAATGCGATAGAGCTTGAGTCTGTAATCAACAATATATCTTATCGTCGCAAAATTGCCGCCTCCCCTTGGGAATTATTGGCGATTAAAGACATAGACTATTTAACCAGAGTCGTCTGGCAAACGTTGATGCCTAGCATCATCATCCTGGTAATATTTTTGATCATCGCTTTTAGCTTAAAATTTTACCTACAAAACCTTACACGCAAGCAATTACTTGAAGCGTCCGCCCGTCGCCAAATAGAGCAGCGCGCAGAAAAATCGTTGATGTCGATTGATGAAGCCGTGATTAGTACTGATTCAAATAAGATCATCACTTATATTAACCCTAAGGCCAGCCAAATATTCAGTCGTCTAGGCTATCAACAAGTTATTGGAGCCCCGTTAACGGACCTCTGGCCTGATGAAAATTCGTTATGGGCTAAAGACTTATCGATCAAAGAGTTAGAACTGATTCAAGAAGAGCATCGAGAACTTCATCTGCATATCCAAAATGAAGAATATATTATTGAGCAGTCTTACAACTTGCTATACGAACAAGGAAAGATATCCGGGGTAGTTTGGTTATTGCGCGATGTGACGGATGAAGTTATTAACCGCCGGGCGCTGGAAGAAAGTCGCTCTCGCTATAAGGCTATTTTTGACGAAGCAGCCATTGCTCATTGCATTATGATTTTGCCAAAGAATGATCAGTTAGATTTTGAACAGATTCGTATTATCAATGCTAATGATGCGGCCATCGAATTATTCCATGCCGAAGATCAACAGCACCTCATTCATGCCTTTCCTCAACTCATGCTCGATCAGGAGAACACACTCAAAAAACATATTAAGCAGTCAAGAGAAGAAGGCCGTAGCTGGAATGAATTTGAAATTACGATAACAGATTTCACTGGCAGCGATATTGCTCTATGGGTAAACATTAGTTTTCATGCCGGTGGTGATAATAATGCCCTGATAACGTTTATTGATATCACAGAACGTAAAAAAGCAACGGGGGAACTATACCAACGCGAACAGTTCTGGGCGAAAATCATGGACGAAATTGTCGACATGGTTTATGTCCTTTCTCTCGATGAAAAACTCTTTCCCCGAATCGAATACTGCAATAGCAGCATTAATAAATTGTATGGTTTACCTGAACCTACTAGCCCAATGTCTAATGATTGGAATATGGAATTCCACCCAGATGATGCAGATAAACTATTAAAACTGATAAAGGCAACTCGACGACTTAAATCGGGTGATACGGTTATTGAAATTTGCCGACTAAAAGACGGCCAAGGTAACTGGCGCACGATTCGATTTACCAATACCGCATTTGATTACGACGAGAATGGCTTGGTTTGTCGTTACATAAGCTCGGTACGGGATGTCACCGAAGAAGTTGAAGATAAAATAATTCTTATCGAAAATGAACGCCGTTATCGTTTATTAGCCGAAAATGTTAGTGATGTTATTTGGTCCGTTGATACCGATTTAAATTTCACCTTTATTAGCTCATCCATCTATACCATGCTGGGTTATTACCCCGATGAAATTTATCGTGGAGCCGTCAATGGCGTCTTTACTCGTGGAGACTTGCGTAAGTTAGATCACCGGTTAAAAGTTGCGTTGAAAAATGCCTCAACTTCCAGTCGTGAAACCGGTGACGCCATATTCAAAATGGATATGCCCGCCGCTTGCAAAGGTGGGCAAGAGTTAATTATTGAAGTTCAAGCCAGTTATCTTTGGGATGAAAATAAAAACCTCGAAGGCATTTTTGGGGTAGTGAGAAATGTGACTGAAGCACGTCAAATAGAGCGTGAACTCTTATTAGCAGGCCAGGTATTCGACAATAGTACCGAAGCGATATTAGTAACCGATAATAAGGGTTACGTCATTAATGCTAATCCCGCTTTCTTTGAAGGCAGCCAATTCACCCTAGATGAAATTCGCGGATTAAGACCTGACGATATTATTAACCCTAAATTCCATGGCAATGATTTTTATGCTGAGGTTGGCCAAGCGATTATCAAGGATAGCTACTGGCAAGGGGAAGTTCACTATTTACGTAAGAATGGCGAAGAGCGCGTCAGCTGGACCGGTATCAGTGCGACCCGCAGTCGTTCGGGTAAGGTTCAGAATCTAATTATTATTGTTTCAGACATTACCGAGCGCAAAGTGATTGAGCGCCGCATTCATAAGCTAGCTTATTTTGATCCGCTAACGGGCTTGCCAAATCGCAGCCAGATGCATGAACGCTTAGATCAGATGGTCATTTCCGCACGCCAAAATAACACTCATATTTCGGTGCTCTTTCTCGATCTCGACCGCTTTAAACCGATTAATGATTCTATGGGACATCCCGCAGGAGATAGAGTATTAAAAGAAGTAGCTAGTCGCTTACAGAATTGTATTAAACGTCTAGATCTCGTATCTCGCATGAGTGGTGATGAATTTACGATTGCCCTAGCGGATCAAAAATCTGCGGATAGCGCAGCTAATACGGCGGTTAAAGTAGGCGAGCGAATTCTACACGCGCTACAACAACCTTTCTTTATCGAACAACGCGAATTATTTTTAACCGGCAGTATTGGCATTGCTATTTTCCCCCATGATGGGCAAACAGTGACTGAGCTGTTGAAAAATTCCGATATGGCCATGTATCACGCGAAAGATGATGGCCGTAACAATGTGCAATTTTTCGATGAGCACATGAATAAAAAAGCGGTTGAATTATTAGAAATCGAAAATGATTTACGTTATGCCATTGAACGTAATGAATTAGAACTTTATTACCAGCCACAATATGCGACGACAAGCTGTCACATGCAAGGCGTTGAAGCCTTATTACGCTGGCATCATGGCGATAAGGGTATGGTACCACCGGGCCACTTCATTCCTATTATTGAAGATACCGGGCTGATTATTCCAATCGGCGAATGGGTATTGCGCCAAGCCTGTAGTGATATGGCCAAATGGCAGAAAGACGGCTTAAGCATTGATCGAATTGCAATCAATGTGTCGGCTCGACAATTTAAACAACCTGGCTTCATTAATTTAGTACAAGAAGTCATTGAAGAAACTGGCATAGATCCGAATCAATTAGAACTTGAATTAACCGAGAGTATTTTAATTGATGACCTTGAGCATACTCTAGAGGTATTGAATCGTTTACGCGCCATGGGCGTGCGTATGGCCATTGATGATTTTGGTACCGGATATTCTTCATTGAATTATTTAAAACAATTTCCCGTTGATACCCTCAAAATTGACCAAAGCTTTATTCGCAGCTTACCTGAGAATACCGATGATGCTCAGATCACTCGCACTATTATTTCTATGGCTCACAATTTGGGTTTAGGGGTAATTGCAGAAGGGGTTGAAACGAAAGAACAGCTGGAGTTCTTGCAACAGACTCAGTGTGAAGAAGTACAGGGGTTTTTCTTTAGTAAGCCGGTACCCGCATTACAATTAATCGAATACGTAAAGCAACGAAGTGAGCAAGAGGAAGTTTAGTTAAAATAGCAAAGCCCGTTAAAGTGTACTGATTGAGGTATTAAACAAATCAATTGTTTCTGCCTCAAGAGGAAATTGCAAACTTAACGGATGCTGATCAATTCCCGCTAAGACTCTCATGCCTTGCTGAATATCTTTTGGCTGGATAATAATGCCATTATCATCTTGCTGTAAGCTGGCTGGATTTATTTTAAGCGCTTCATGGTTGGCATTAGTTTTCCCTACAACTCGGTTACCCCAGCTTGCATTTTTCTGCATAAAGATCGCACTGCCAATTGGCCAGTGATCTTTACCACTACCATCATTATATTCAGGGGTGCGGCCAAAATCAGAAGAGACCAGTACCTTCACTTTATCAGCAATGCCTTGACGTTCGGCTTCCGCCCATAAAAACTCAATCCCATTTTGCAAACGTCGAATCGACGTCGCATGATCAGTATCGTGATTCGAGTGGGTATCAAAACCCCAAGATAATAAATCACAGCTCACACACAAACCCGACTTATAGGCTGCTAAGGCAATTTGTGCTTGGCGTAATAGAGGATTCCACTCACCATCTTGATCAAAATAATCCACTAATGTGGTCGGAATATTCGCCGCTAAACGGTCTAATAATGGCTGACCATTTTTGGCATTAGAGAATTGCGTAATCGACTTTTCTAACCGACTGGCCAAGCCTTGCTTCGCTTTTAGTCGTTCGAGTCGCAGTGCTTGCTGTTCTGCAATGATTTCGCGAGTATTTTTACGATGATAATGCTGAGGCGCATCCCATGTTTCTGGATCATAATCGAGAAAACGATCTTGATAGACTAATTTATTTAACGCACTAGGATCTTGCATTAGGGTATAGGTTAATAATTCTGCAGTATGGTTATAGCTGCCATTACTAATATAAGCCAATGGCAGTTGCGGGGCTTTAATCGCCGCCACTAATGCCGCAAAAGATGGATAACCTTCCGCTAAACGCCCACTCCAATTATGTCGACGGCCAGCTTGATGGGCATTGGTTTGAGCATCAATACCATTAACCACCAGCATGTCATTCACATGCTGATTAAAGAATCGTTCATTATGAGCAAACGGCGCATATTCAATCGGTGAGCCCGTAATGGTTTTTGTGGTATCGCTTAACGCCCAGTTATTGATGCTCGTGCTTTGCTTGGGGTCGCATAGACTCGTAACATCCCAACCGCCTTCCGCATCGATTAAGACATAAAAATCTCCACTATAAGGCTCAATTTCTACCGTTGCCGCTTGCGCACGATTGAGCATTGCCGGCATGCTTGTAGTTAAGCCTGCTCCGACCATCAGTTGTAAAAAGTTACGTCGTTTCATCATCTAATGCAGAACCTATTGATTACTCATAAAGCACAGCAAAATCGCTGAGTAAGTAAGTTAATAATGCCATCCAAGATCGAGCTGTATGGTGTTCATCAAAACGCAGTGCTTGTTCGTTATCCCAATCGAGTACACAGAATTCATCATCATCACCGGCATTCGGCCCCGATGTTTCATCATTATGATATAGCCAAGTACTCGGCGCATTGTCGATTCGATCTTGCCATACCGCATTGAATAATTGATACGCCTGCTCTTGTTCTATCGCCAGCTCCGTTAATACCTGACTGCCCCATAGATGATCGATTAACTGATTCACTTGAGCCCGCACCGCCGCCTCATTGGATGAGGGCGTATCACTACGTTCGACTAAGTTAAATAATAAGCGCTGAGTCAGCGGTTTTTCGAATTCATCAATCACTAAGCGACAGGACATTTCTTGGGAGATTCTGCCCGCTACCGCCGACATTAAAGTATTTAATTCGGTTGCTCTTTCACTCACACTATCACTATCGATCCCCCCGAATAAGCCATAATAATCTTCTAACAACTGGTTATTTTCAGCGTTCCAAATGTGTTGCCAGCTGCGACCGGTGAGCGCTTGTAGTTTTCGGTCCAGCTGTTCTGGAGTTAATAGCTGCCCCACCCCCATCGATGAAATTTCACTGCCAGCCTCACTTTCACCCTCGCTGGCCTCAGCTAAGGATTGCGCACGAAAAGGTTCCGCGACCATCATTTCTACAAGCAAATCTTTCAAGTTTAACGAACCATTTTCTGCGGTCCCAGCACTGCCTAAACGAAAGCCATCAGCGAAGCTCGCGATTAAACTTTGCTGCGCATTATAGGCCGCCAGCTTCTGTGCATAATCACTGTCTTCTGTTGCGGTGGGGACGACGATCAGTTCATTGCCATAAATAGTGGGCCACCAAAATTTTACCGTTCCTGTCGCAAAGCGCTCATCGGCGACCATTTCATAGGCTAGCCAACGCAAGCTTGCTTCATCGCTACTGCTGGCCATCGTTGTGCCGTTGAATCCAGGGGCCAGCATGTCGCCATACCAAAGATCCCCTTGGTGATAATCATCCGTCTCTTTATAGCTATTCGGTAACGAATCATTGCCGTTCCAACTGTCTCGATAATGGCCACCATCACCGAAGTTTTGAAACGCGCCCGCGACCGGATCCATGACGATATGACATACCGTACAGGCTGAGTTATTTAAGGTTGGGTTATTGGTATCCATTAATGCGGCGGCATCAGTTGCTCTGGTCGCGGTGCCTTCAATGTCGACCCCAAGGAAGAAATAATATGCCCAACGAGCACGGGCGCGATTGCGATTGGTATCCGTTGATGGGTAACGTGCTAACCACATAGTATCGGTTAATAAACCCGCATGCGGAATATCACCATTGGCATAACCATCGGTAATCTGAGCTTGCTGCCAGAGATCTTTATCCTCAGTATCGCTAAAGCTTAAACCGGTATGATACACATCATTACTATAGGGGTTTACCATCACATAGTTAGCGGTTAATACCTGGCTATAAGCTTGCTCGTTATTCACAACATTAGAAATCAGTTTCAACGGCGCTTGCGATAGACCAAAGTTGGTATTCTGCCACGTGACCCCAAGCGCCTGCTGTGCTTGCAATCGTGCGGCATCATCAACGGCATTATCTACCGCTTCTTGCAAAGGTCCTATGCGGGTTTGAACATAAGGAAAGCGACCGCCGTCATAAATTAAATCTAAAGCCGGGGTGCGGTCGTTACTCCACTTATCGGTTAATAATTGGCTATTCGCTCCCTCTTCGATAAATTGAGTAAAGTTATCCCCAACCATAAAACTGCGAATCAAGGCCTTTAGGCTGCCATCCCCTTGTTCGGATAATTGAGTTTTCTCAGCGTCTGTCGGCAATCGGCCGGCTAATAAAATCGCGGCTTTACGCAACGTCTGCTGTGAGGATAAAAGATTTACCCCCTGCCAGAGATTTTTAACCGTTCCTTGGCACTGGCCAAAGCTATCCCTTTGTCCTAACCAGGTTACTAATGCTTGATAAGAAGCCGAATCGTCAGTGAAATTCTGCCCACCACCATGAATGGTTTTTCCCGTCGGCTTATCCAGTAAGAATGCGGCTTGCTCCGTTACCAAGGAGTAATTTAATAAACGAGCAAAGCTATTGCGGGAACTGAGTGGGTCAAAGACTAACTTAGTCGTTGATGCAAGATTTCCTGCGCGGTGACAATCAACGCAACTTTGCTCTAAAACCGGTTGCCAAAGCGTCTGCTCAAATTGGGCGAGGTCATCATCACAGATATTTTCGGCGCCACTATCTAACGGCAGCGACCCTGCAGGTAGGGAATCGCGATCAGACAAATCCCCTTCATAGCTGGGAGGCTGCACATCGCAGGCTGAAAGGAAGAACAATAACAAGATCAGCGGATAAATTGGTTTCATCGTGAGAACTACTTACTAGCAACTTATTTAGCATAGGCTTTTAAGCTCACATTTCACAGAGTGATCGGTATAGCTTGTGACGTAATTAGGTAAAAAGTTGTTACTCAAAGCTGACCAAGCAATCAGGTATCAATCATTTTTGCAACGATCAGACAAAAACTAGCCCAAATGAAGAACAGTCATGTTCTTAATGACAGCTTTTCAAGTGTCAGATCCTTAACTTTAATGTAGAATGCCGCCCATAAATTACTCTAGATCCGAACCCTTCTATACGAGGAATCTCCGTATGTTTAGCCGTGATATGAATATTGCCGACTTCGACCCAGTTTTATGGGAAGCAATGAAAGCTGAAGACGCTCGTCAAGAACACCACATCGAGCTTATCGCTTCTGAAAACTATACTAGCCCTCGTGTAATTGAAGCCCAAGGCTCTCAACTTACTAACAAGTACGCTGAAGGTTACCCTGGTAAGCGTTACTACGGCGGTTGTGAGCACGTTGACGTGATCGAGCAGCTAGCAATCGATCGTGCAAAAGAATTGTTTGGCGCTAAGTTCGCTAACGTTCAGCCTCACTCGGGTTCACAGGCTAACGGTGCGGTTTACATGGCACTTTGTAAGCCAGGCGATACCATTTTAGGTATGAGCCTTGCTCACGGTGGTCACTTGACTCACGGTGCCTCTGTATCTTTCTCTGGCCGTATCTATAACGCGGTTCAGTACGGTTTGAACCCAACGACTGGGGAAATCGATTACGATCAAGTTGAAGCATTGGCGAAAGAACATAAGCCTAAAATGATCGTTGCTGGTTTCTCTGCTTATAGCCGTGTGGTTGATTGGCAGCGTTTCCGCGACATCGCTGATTCTGTTGGCGCTTACTTATTCGTTGATATGGCACACGTTGCTGGCCTAATCGCTGCTGGCGTTTACCCATCTCCTGTTGGCATCGCTGATGTTGTAACAACGACAACTCACAAGACTCTACGTGGCCCACGTGGTGGCTTAATCTTAGCGAACGAAGACGAAGATCTAAATAAGAAGCTTAACTTTGCTGTATTCCCAGAATCTCAAGGTGGCCCTTTGATGCACGTAATCGCGGCTAAAGCGGTTTGTTTCAAAGAAGCTATGGCAGACGACTACAAAGCTTACCAAGCTCAGGTAGTTAAGAACGCTCAAGCAATGGCAGAGACGTTCATCAGCCGTGGTATCAAGGTTGTTTCTGGCGGTACTGACGATCACTTGTTCCTTGTTGATCTAATCGACAAAGAATACACAGGTAAAGATGCTGACGCTGCTCTTGGCCGCGCTAACATCACAGTGAACAAGAACTCTGTTCCTAACGATCCACGTTCTCCTTTTGTTACTTCGGGTCTGCGTATCGGCTCTCCTGCTGTTACAAGCCGTGGTTTCAAAGAAGCTGAGTGTATCGATCTGACTAACTGGATCTGTGACGTTCTTGCGGCTTTAGAAAACGGTTCTTCCGATGCGGTTGAAGCTGAAGTAAAAGCTAAGGTGCAAGCACTTTGCGCAACACTGCCTGTTTATAAGTAAGCAGAAGCCGTGATACCTAAAAAGCCCAGCACTATGCTGGGCTTTTTTGTTTCTCCCCATCCGCTTTAATGCCGCAATTGCTCACTTTGCAGCTTCTTATTGACTTAATTATAAAAAAACAAATTTTAATTACCAAAATGCCAAAAAGTAACCTAAAATTACATTACTAGTTTTTTGTAAGTTAAAGGGCGAACATGGACATCGCGACATGGAAGAAGTTTAGCGTCATTACGATCTGCTTATTATTCAGCACGTCGGTACTATCTGGCCAAGTTTGTCACCCACTCTCTATTTCTACCTGTGCCCTGCCTTTTCCTAGTAACTTTTATACTCAGCTAGATAGTGATTCTGCCACCGGCAAACGTATTGATTTAAAAGGCGGCCTGTTTTCCAACCCGGTTGAAACTAAGATTGCCAACCTAACATCAACTCAGTCCTTTGCATCGGCCACCGGCTTCTCTGCCGCTAGCCCTATTATGATCGAGCTGGCCGCTGATTTTGATGAAAATAGCTTGCCCATAAATGGCGGCAAGAGTGTCTATGTTTTTGACCAAGATACCGGTCTCGTCCACCCTATTCGTACACAGAAATACCATTACGCAGAAAACAGCCGCTTTGACGAAGCCAGTCACATCATTGAGATATTCCCTCGTTCACGCTTTGAGTTTGGCCATACCTATACTGCCGTTGTGACCAATAATCTACAAACCATGCAAGGCACTGCGTTCCAAGCTTCCCCTCCGATGCAGCAGCTCATCGAGCAAACGGCAGACTGGCATGATGCGCAATCCATGCAAGATGCTTTATTACAACTGGAGCAATTCGGTATTAGCCAAGAACAGGTAGTGAGTTTTGTTGAGTTCACCATTGCCGACGAAAGCAGCAATAACGATCCATTGTATAAATTGATCGATAAAATCAATCAGCAAGAGCATCCCGTCCGTAACATCAATACCACGCAAATTAATATCTGGCCTTACGCCGCCTCGATCACAGGGCAAGTGCTATTATCGGATTTTCGAGATTCAAGTGGACGAGTGAACTTTTCTGATGATTTCGAAAGTAAGCCTTATTGGGCCGACTTTTTATTAATGATTCCTATAGCGTCTAAACACGGTAAAGCGCCTATTGCTATTTATGGCCACGGCGTTGGCGTTGTTAAAGAAACCATGCTGCTCACGGTTGGCCATACTAATGCAAAAAATGGTATCGCCACGATCGCCATCGACCAGCCCAATCATGGCTCACGTTCTAAGCATGATGGCGGTGATATCTTCAAAATTCTTAACCCTGAAAAATTTACCCATCTATCGGGCATGGTCGTTCAATCGACCTTGGATATGTCTTCTTTGATGGTCGCGATTAAAACCTCAATGTCCTCCCTCGATGTTGCCCCTTCGGGTAGCGCTTGGTGGCACAAGTATTGGTATTCCGGTGGTTTTGATGTGCCCGATATTGATATCGACAATATCCACTACCAAGGCACCTCCATGGGGGGTGTATTAGGTACCAGCTTTATCGCCAGTGCCGTCGATTTAAAGAGTGCTTTTTTACAGGTCGCGGGGGTTGGTATTAGCAACATTCTCACCCACTCGATGCTATTTGAAACCTTTGGTTTCGAGAACCTGATCCCCGAGAATGCAAGTGCTGGAGAAGCCGCCTTATTCATTCAGTTACTTCAGCAAGAGTTTAACCGCGGCGATGCCATTAACTTTGCGCACTATATAAAGAACCCCATACACGGCCGTAAAGCTCGAAAGCTGGTCGTACAATATGGCTTAGGGGATGAGGTTGTATATAACCCTGCGACGGAGGCTTTAGCTGAAATCGTTGACCTACCATTAATCGTGCCTAGCCTGACCGATGTCCCCCAACTCAGGACAAGCGCTTATTATGAAGAGGGCTTTGGTTTAGTGCAAAATAAGCCTCTATTACCCAGCTACGGCCTACTTGATAATATTTTAGGCCACGCCAGTTTTGTTCGTCCAGACGCACTGACCGCATTAAAGATGTGGATAGAAGAAGTGATTAACTAGATAATTTCGCACAAATGCAGTAGAATCGCGCGACTTTTAACCTTAAAAGCGCGCTCTTTACTATGCATTGTCCTTTTTGCTGTGAACACGATACGAAAGTTATCGATTCCCGCCTTGTCGCTGATGGCCAGCAAACTCGCCGTCGCCGCGAATGTCAGGCCTGTGGTGAACGTTTCAC
>CAJVZR010000055.1 GCA_913019965.1 uncultured Oleispira sp. | reverse complement strand
TGATTTGCCATAGTGACCGCTAATATCCGTATTTATTGGTATACAGCATGCTAGCACAGCAGGTGAGGAGGGTGCACCTGTGTATTTTGGCCGAAGGTCAATCGTATTTTAGAGTATTGGCAATGAAGTTGAAGGAATTCTTGGTTAATACCACCTTGCTACCTTCCAAGCATAATCATTCTCTTTGAATTAGGCCTCATCTTTACTCTCTGTTACCTCTAAAGCGACTTTTTCTGCTTCGGGTTTTTGACGGGAACTTTTAATTAACGGCTGTGTCTGATACTCATTGGGCCAAAGAATATGTGTTTCAATTTCCTGATTTTCCGCTAAAAATAGTGCGCTGGATGTCATTGGATCTTCAACTGGCATAATCTTCTCTTGTAATACCTTCCCCGTGGCTTTGTCTTTAATAACCAGCTTCACTTTTTCCTCCATAACTTTGGCTAAATGCTCATCGTCACCAAAGGTTTCAAGGGGTAATTCAACTCGTTGATAGGGGCGCTGTAAAAGCTCATGGTCAGGAATCTGGCCAACTCCAGGGCCAACTTGCGCTTGTTGCACGGGAGCAGGGGGAGTATTCATCTTGTTACTAGTAAAAATATCGGTATTGCGAACAATGGCTTTACCTTCGATAAATACCGTTGGAGAAAATAGTCCTGGTTTTGCCTCGTCTTGAATGGTTCCTGAGGCAATGCCTTTTTTATCACCACCTTCATCACCGGTAGATTTAGCAAAAGTTGAAGATTCTAAGCATACAGGGCTACCTTCAATCATCACACTGGTTGAACCATCGGCTAGGTCTTTGCTCTCGGAAATATTAGGGTAAGGAATCGGAACTGTTGCTGGGCCACAGGTTGTATTGCAAACGTCTGGGCTTGTCATCAATATGCCGCTGCTGCCTGACGTGACGGCACTTAAACCATTAACGAGAACATTATTTTTAGCCATATTTATCGATCATCCTGTTCGTTACATGCACTTTCTGTATTGCTTCCGTGTGCATCTGTTTTGGCTGCTGCAGGCTCAAATGATAAGCATATTGCACTGCGTTGGTTTTTATCTGAGCTAGTAGTAATTAAGTGGCGCTGTGGTTTTGCATCACTGAATAATTTGTGCGCCGATAATGCAATTGCTAGCGCTCCACTGGCAGAGCCTATATCACCAATATTGTACGCGCTTGAGTGAGTTTTCTCTGCAATGTTATCCCCTAATTGATGCCTATGTCGTAGAGTACTGGCGATATGTTCCTCATACCAAATAGTTTCACCATTCATTGAGCTGTAAATTTGGTTAACGGGGAGTTCCGGAGAGTTATCTAGTGCAGTTCTGATCGCACTGGTTAATCCCTGAGCTAGATTCGGCTCTTGACTACCAAGGTAACCTTGTTCAACTGCAAGACCTGGAGGGTGAACTTGCACATAGCCTTGATTTGCTTTTAAGGCGTATTTTTTATTATTAGTAATCACCAAAAAACCAGCACCTTCACCGGCAATAAAGCCACTACTTCCTATCATAGCAATTCGTTGCTGTTTACTTAAGTCACTTAATACGGCCGAATGTCGATAGCTGTCTAGACCACCGACTATGATTAACTCAATGCCATTATTTTGTTGAAACAGTTTTTGCGCTAAGTTGAGCGTGGCCAATACACCTGCGCGGCCGATGGTGACAGGCATGAATTGATTCCAATGAATCATCTCTGCTATGTCACCAAGGTGTTGCTTGATTGAGCTTGCCAGCTGATCAGGCGTTAGGGGATTATGGCTGGGAACTTGCTCTGGCAGCGCAAGGATCATAGGTGCTAACGATGGGCTGTATTGTTTAAAGCGAGTTAATAAAGGGCTGAGAGATTTCTCGGCCATTTGTATTAGGGTTTTGTCTCTGTGGCAACGATTAAAATTGATTTTTGGGTCAATCGAACGAAATAAATCACTTTCACATAGCGACATGTGAACTTCTTGTCCCAGGTGGCCATAATAACTTGATAGGCAGAACTCATTTTCGTTAGCTCGAATTTTCTCCTGTAACTCAGCCACGTCGTTACTAAGAGCGGTACATATTTCTAGGTCGGCAATGTACATGTTATTTATCGCTCTAGTATTTGACGTCTTGTTATTTGAGATCATGCTAGTCGAAGTCCATGCTGATACTCACTACATCTTGAGCATTGTTTAAACACACATGATTTGCGCGCCAGGATATATGAACCTGATCGGCATCGGGTTCGAAATGAACGGTATCGAATTTAAGTGGAAGTTCTTGAGGGGACATATTCGTATTATCGTTCAGCACAACTTCAATTTTTAACGGGCAGAAAGGAAGCTTACCTTCTAATATTTCCATTGGATGAACACCTTGTAGGCGATAGTTTTCCCCGCCCTTTAAAGGCTGAATTGTTTGTAGCTCAGGGTGTGCGCTGTGATTAAAACGACGATCATAATCTGAGGGCAAATAGGGTAAGCGGGTTTCTTGCCACTCTTGATCAAAAGTCCCAGCCAATGGATAGCGCATTTTCCAATGTGAAGCAATCGGGCCTGGGCAGGTTGGCATAGGGAATGATTTTTTATTGTCGACAAGGCATTGTGGATCTTCAATATTAGCCAGTTGGGTTTCACTGCGGCCAACGGGATTAAATTCGTTCATTGGGGCACCAAAAGCATATTCATAAACGAGAGGAATTCGAACAAAGGGTTTTGGATCACCAGCTTGCTTGCCTTGCCAAGTACGATCTCCGTAGACTTTCAAATTGAGACAGTTTTGTCCAACTTGAATTGAGACATCACTATGCTGAACCGCTTGGCCGTTATGCGCGTATGCATGAGCGTGTACTAATATATCAGTTCCAGGCTTACCTAAATGCATTTCATTAGGGTATCTCAAGCTACTGTTTTGAGGCTCTGCCCAGAAAGTATCTTTTTGATGAATCGCTTGCATATCACTGGCTAGTTTAAGTGATTGCAAACAATCGAAAGTGGCTTTTACAACCACAATCAACTCATGTTTCCCATGTTCATTTGGTATCACCATCGCTTGTAATGGCAGTGATGTTTTATTTTCAATGTGCATAAAAAATTCAGTTAAATCTAAATTAGTTAAGGTTGATTGTGCCGCCGAGAATATTATTTTTCTTACGCGCTTTACTGACAATATTTTCGCCGTTGATCACAATTTCGCCTTGGCTATTTAAGGTGACTGATGAGTTGCCACATTGGAGTGTAATGCTTTTGCTCGCATGTATTTGGCAGTGCTCACCATCTTGGATAATATCAAACCCAGTATTATTAATTTTACTCTCTGGAGATAATGCTGGGGTTAAAAAACCCATCGCAATAGCTTGACCCTGCTCTGTAAATTGTAAAACCACCTGCCTTCCTATATCAGAGGCTGTGATGCTTATGGTTGCCAGTGCTGGTTGAGTATAGGGCAGCAAGTTTTTTTCATAAGAAACAATGGCCTGCCTATTTATGATATCCGTGACCTTACCTATTACAATATGTGCAGCAGGTTGGAATGCCTGCTGCAGAGTCTTGGATTGTTTTTCAACCAGTATTTTAGCGTCTGTTGATAGCTGCTCTTCGGTCATGGCTGTTGTATCTTTTAACTGTTCCATAACGTTTAATCTACGAACTTATAGATAAAGTTATTATCTTCAACTTTAATATCAATCGCGGTCATAGGTTGCTCGGCAATCATACGGTTAATTAATTCAGCACTTAAAGTCGGCAATACCGTATTGGTAAGTATCATATCGATCATCCGACCACCACTGTCTTGTTCGGTGCAGCGATTAATAATTAGATCCAGTACTTTTTGATCATAATTCAAAGCCATTTGATGATTATCTTGTACACGCTTTTGAATGCGGCCTAACTGTAGCTTGGCAATTTCTTTTAGCATTTCGTCATTCAGCGGGTAATAAGGAATCGTTACTAATCGACCTAATAAGGCAGGGGGAAAAGTTTGCAGTAATGGCTGACGCAAAGACTTGGTGATCTCCTCCGTTGTCGGCATGTTGTCCGGGTCTTGGCAGACATCCATGATTAAGTCGGTCCCTGCATTGGTGGTTAATAATATGAGGGTATTCTTAAAATCAATTGTTCGACCTTCACCATCTTCCATGACACCCTTGTCAAAGACTTGGAAAAATACTTCATGCACATCAGGGTGTGCTTTCTCGACTTCGTCTAATAAGATCACGCTGTAAGGTTTACGACGAACGGCTTCGGTTAATACACCACCTTCACCATATCCTACATAGCCAGGAGGAGCTCCTTTCAGACTCGATACAGTGTGTGCTTCCTGATACTCACTCATATTGATGGTAATGATATTTTGCTCACCACCATATAATGCTTCCGCTAATGCTAATGCGGTTTCTGTTTTACCGACGCCACTGGTTCCGGCAAGCATAAAGACACCAATAGGTTTATTTGGGTTGTCTAGATTGGCACGAGAAGTTTGAATACGTTTGGCAATCACATCAAGAGCATGATCTTGACCAATAATGCGCTCTCCCATAATAGAGGAAAGGTTCATCACGGTATCGAGCTCATTTTTCACCATTCGGCCAACAGGAATACCGGTCCAATCTTGTACTACGCTACCTACAGCAAGAGCATCAACAGAAGGTAAAATAAGAGGGTGTTCTTGTTGTAGCTCGGCTAGCTTCTCTTGTTGGTCTTTAAGCTCGATTAGAATGGTATTACGTTCTTCTAAGGTAAGGCACGTGCTTTCAATGGCTAAATCAGCTTGCTGCTCTAATTCGGAGCCTGTGCCTTCTACGCTATGGTTATCTTCACGTAATTTAGCGCGTAATTCGAGGATGCCAGTTACTAACTCTTTCTCTGTGCTCCAGCGCTCTTCTAAATGTATCAGTTTCTCTTCTGCGTCAGTGAGGGCAGACTGTGCTTTATCACGGCGCTGGGAGCTATCAATTCCAACACTGCTTTCACGAGCAATGATTTTTAACTCGGTTTCGAGTGCTTGAATATGCTTACGGCAATCATCAACTTCTGCCGGCACGGCATATTGGCTAACAGCAACACGAGCGGCAGCGGTATCTAATAGACTAACGGACTTATCCGGTAGCTGGCGTGCTGGAATATAACGGTGTGAAAGTTTCACTGCGGCTTCAATGGCTTCATCCAGCACTTGTACCTTGTGATGATTCTCCATCATAGTCGCCATTGAACGCATCATTAAGATGGCTTTTTCTTCACTCGGTTCTTCTATTTGAACAACTTGGAAGCGACGTGTTAACGCAGGATCTTTTTCAATGTGTTTCTTATACTCGGCCCACGTTGTGGCTGCGATTGTTCTTAAGTCACCACGGGCTAGTGCAGGCTTCAATAAATTGGCAGCATCACCTGTTCCCGCTGCACCACCTGCACCGATTAACGTATGGGCTTCATCGATGAACATAATAATAGGTGTTTCTGAAGATTGGACTTCTTCAATAACTTGTCGCAGGCGATTTTCAAATTCACCTTTCATGCTCGCACCGGCTTGTAATAAACCAATGTCTAATGAGAGAAGTTTTATATTTTGCAGAGGTGGGGGGACATCACCGGAAGCAATGCGATGGGCAAAGCCTTCAACAACCGCCGTTTTTCCAACTCCCGCTTCACCCGTTAATAAAGGGTTGTTTTGACGGCGGCGCATTAAAATGTCGACCATCTGGCGAATTTCTTCATCACGACCGACAATGGGATCAATTTTCCCATCTTTAGCTTGCTGAGTTAAATCGACAGTATATTGTGCCAGCGCTTCACCGCCACCCATTTGAGGAGCTGTGGCTTGGCTTGCCTCGCCTGGAATGGAGAAGCCATCATTGGCGCTAAGGTCATCTTCACAAGAACCCTCAACGATGTTTATAAATTGGTCAGAGAGCTGTTCATCACTGATCTTGCTGAATTCTTGGCTGATTGAGAATAAAATATTCTTTAGATTTCTATCTGATAGCATGCCGATGATTAAATAACCTGAACGAATTTGAGTTTGATTAAACGCCAGTGATGACTGTACCCAAGCACGTTCGATAGTTTCTTCAAAATCCCCCGAGAAGTTCATTAGGTTTCGAGTACCGACCGGTAAGTTATCCATGAAATTGATAACATCTTCTGCGAGCTTGGCATTATTAATATCAAAATAGGCCAATATTTTTCTTAGATCGGTATTTTCCAATTGCAATATTTGATGAATCCAGTGTGCCATTTCAATGGTCGGATTATTTCTCAGTTTGCAAAATACACTGGCACTTTCTGCTGCTTTAAATATTACAGGGTTTAGCTTGCCAAAAAGGGCCGTTCTTTGAATTGTCGCCATGGTTTAATCCTTTAAAAATTCTATAGTCTGTTTTTATAACTCGACAATAATGCCGGTAAAATTATCGCGTGCTGCTCGACTGATGATTTCTTCATTCATCGTTAAGCAGCGTTCCTTTGCGCTGTTAGGCATGTTGATGATGTTTTCAATTTCTTGTTCTGAAATTTCGTTATAAACACCATCTGAACATAAAAAGAGCTGATCTCCTGGTTGAGGCTGGTGGTAGCTGATTTCCAGTTCTAATCGGTTATCACCACCGATCGCTCGGGTAATTAAGTTCTTTCCATTAAAGTTGGGGTCGTCCTTTTCAATTAGTCCTTTATCAATCTTTTCCTGCTCAACACTATGATCTTTACTAAGCTGGCTAATTTTTTGATCGCGAACTAGGTATAAACGACTGTCGCCGGCCCAAAAGAATACACAAGATTGATTGTTCATTAGCATCCCTATCACCGTACTCCCGCAAACACCTTGATCATTTTGCTGGGCATAATCTACAAGATGAGTATTGACATCTTGTAGAGCTATGTGAATTTTATTCAGTGCTTGATCCAAAGTTCCTGATGTATCTGTGGCAGCAATTCGGTTTACAACCAATTGGCTAGCATATGATCCAGAACTGTGGCCTCCCATGCCATCGGCAATCAACCACAGACCAGCAGAGGGTTTTAGCAATAAAGAGTCTTCATTAACTTCTCGAGTATTTCCCGGATCGGTAAAGCCAAATGATTCAGGAATTGTTTTGAAGTTATTCGGCCTATGGTATTGTTCAGCGATAGGGGGTGGAGATCGGTCGGAATGCGGTGCAAACAAGGGCGTAATAGTAATGTCATCGAGATCAATATCAACATTTAGGTCCGCGAGAGAGCTAATTGCTTCTAACTCGTACAATTCTGATTCAACTTGATGAGTTGCTGTTTCTAAGACGGCTGCTTCATTGTTAACCGTTTCCAATATTGAACTTATTGATTTAGCCTGAGTTATTTCTACTTGTTCTGCAGCACTTGCTGGCTCAAAGCATTCCTTTTCGGTCTGATTAATCTCTTTCTTCTTAGTTTCAGGATTTGCCACAGGTAGGGATACCCATTGATGCTCTTGCCAACTGCCGTCCAATAACCCACAGAACTGATCTTTTACGGGTAGTCTGTCGGAAAATAGAATATTGGGCTGATAAGCCTGAGAGCCTTCATTCCACCAGAAAGTGAAGGGTTTTTTTGAGTCCGCTAAGTTTTGCAACATCAAAGAGCTAAAACTGTGATTAATGCTATCAGCTGAATTGACTTCAAGTTGTAAACTGAAGCTTCCTTCAATAGAAGCATTTCCAGTGGGGATAGTGGGAAGCTGCTCAATCCATTGGGCTTGCAGCGCGGCAATTTTTTCATCAAAAACCTGTAAGTCCGGCTCATAGCCTTCTAACAAGTCTAATAAAAGGTCTTCAATATTTTGAAACCATTGATTAGCTTTTGTCGATAATATAAAGGGTATTGCTTTATTATTAACTGCTTGTACTAAGGTTAAAGGAAAATAACGGCCAACAGAATCCACACTTGGAATCATTAAACCAATATAAGCTTTTTCGTCGATGATGCCGGGAGAAATACAGAAACGCCACATAGGGCTTTGGCTATAAATAGGCAGCCAGCGATCCTCCAGCTTATTCTGGCTATAAAGGATATTCACCTTTAACCAGTCATCCCAGCGATTCATGAAGACACTGCTCATTCGACGATGAATAAAATCACCGGTTAAAGGAATCTTGCCAAAAAAACCTAAAGTACTACTCATATCAATTCCATCGATTCCGTTAAATTCTGCTAGGACAGTTAAATTTAAGTTTTTCCAATAATGCAAAGGGGTTATTACTGGTACCCGCTATAAGGTCGTAACGAACTTCATAGCCATTACTATTAAGCATCAAATTATATTTTTCGGGTTTTTGTGTGCCTTGTAATGAAACTTTATTCAAGACCTTCATCCAGGCCCATGGCCCAACTTCTGCAATACGGTTGCTTGAACCATCGGTATGTTGAGTAATTATCCTTACCCCGTAATTAGCTTCAGGCCCTGGCCAAGCCATCTTCCGGGTAATTAATGGACCGTGAGAGTACTTCTCTTTCTGACCATTAATATTGAAGCTTGCTTGGCTAATAGCCGCGCTCATGCTATTTGGGCGTAATGAATAATCGATACCAGCTTCAGCACTACCGTATTGAAAAAAACCTCTTTTAACTTTGTCAGCCATTTCAAAAGTATTTAAGGCCGCTTGAGAAATCACGATGGGAGCCATTTTGGATGAACGAACCGACCAAGGTGATTTAGAGATATCGATGTATTTTCGTAAATGTTCATTAAAGAAAGTATCCATCATTCCGTTGTAGCCAAAGAAACGAGAGAAGTCTTCTAAGCTAATATCTGTACTTGCAGCGCGCATCATAGGGTAGCGCTCTTCGATAGCTGCTTTACAGAAACTCAGCATTTCATCTTTCCACATTTGATTAAGGTGAGTAATAACTCCACTTTGAGACAGAGAGACACTGCGGTTGATTATGTTTTTTAATACGGGTTTAACGTATAGATCAGATTGATTTTCACTGAGATAGTTAATATTGGTGGCAACGGCGCTGACTTTTTCAGCAAGAGCAGGGGGTACCGCACCAGCGATATTTTCAAATGCAATGGCCGTAATAATTTTTTTCAGTTCTTCAAGGCTCGTGATAATAGCAATGCTGCCTTGCTCTTCACCTTCGTCAGCATTTACAAGGATATGAATGTCAGAAAATTCTTCCGTAACGATATCCTTACGTTGAGAGGCTAAATTACCAATATTGCTTTCAGCTGAACTACCTAATAGTTTAGCCAGTGTCACTTGTGCTTCTTGAAGTGCTGTATTTTCCCCGACTTTTTTCAACAAACTGTTAGGTTTAGTTAACTGTGTCTGACCAGTGATTGAGTGCAATAGCGTAACAAAAGGCGATGCTGGGGACGTTAATACATCCAAAACTCGACGGGCCTCTTCAAAAGAAGTGAAAGGCATGATGTCTAAATCGGCAAGTAAGTCGCGGTATTGTTTACGATAGTCGTACAGATAACGAGTCTTAACCTGCTCTATGATGGCATCACGATTCATATGTTGAATGGCTGGGTGATCTTCGCCATATACCCATGCTTCTCCTAACACACTGTCGGCTACTTCATTAATTCCACCTGCGATTAATAACTTATAAGCGAGCTTTGTATAAAGGGGTGATAAACCTTCCGATAACGAACGACCGCTTTTACGAATAAATACGAGCTCTGATAATGATTTTCCTGCACCACGGAAAATGGAGAACCCCTTAATACCGGACATCCCATTTTGTGGGCCAAAACTCTTTTGTTTTATACGTGCATAAATTTGTTCGTCAAAACTAATGGATTGTAAGCTAGCACGAGATTCGTTAATTAGTCTTGCATCAAGGGCAAGTGGCATAGGCAGTGGTCGTTTAGCAAACAGGGTTTGAATGTGTTCAGATAGCTCTAATTGCTGGGACTGGGTAAGATTTGCACTTTGTGACTTCAACCAGACTTCGGTAAAGAAGGTGATGACTTCATTGGCTTGGTAATGTTCTTCTGATCCCAGCATTAAATACGTTCTTAAAGTGATGTATTTAAGTGAGAGGGGAAGCTGACCTTTAGTTAAAATCTTCTCCAATTCTAGGATTAAGCGAGAATAAAATGCGGTTTTTAATGTTCGGGTATAAGAGTTGCTCGCTTGCTGAACTAGCTTATCTTGTTGCGCTAACCCAAAGCTATTATACCAAGGTGGTGTAAAGACTTGAGCCTGTTCTTGTCTTATTTCTTCTGCTAATAATTCGTCAAGAGGGTAGGCTGCCGTTTGTAAGCTGTTCAACAATTTGAGTGTGCTAATCGGTGAACTTTCATAGCGAGATATTTGCTGCGCTTGTTCAATTGCGTGATCAATATTGGTATCAACCTCGGCAATATACTCTTTACTATAGAAATAACCACTGGCCCAAGTAAGGCATAAGGCTAAGGCTATTGAGGTAATACCAGCAGCGGCTGTACGTCGTATCCAGTTAAGTTTATTCTCTAACTTAAGGTCTATACCCGCTAATGAAGATTCAGCAAAAGCGACTTTCATCAGCAGGTCGCTAATAAAGTAACTTTTACCGGTTGCTTGATTGGCATTTTGTTGCTGGTTATAAGCAAGTTGGTTTACTAGACGATCAATTGGCATTCCTTCTTGAGTACCACTGGTAAAATAGATGCCTCGTAGAAGGGTATCTTTTTCGTAATGAGTACTTTCAAAAATATCCGTTAAGAAACTATTCAATTCAGTTTTTAATAGTTGTAATTGTTTTGAGAAACCAAGAATGGCCGCGCGACGCTCAACTGATTTTTCATTATTAATCCTACTAATCGCTTGCTCTTGTAAGCGTTTCACTAACCCATCGAACTCATCCTCAAAGGCTAGACAGGGGTGGGCTTGATTTTGAAGGTTAAATGTCATTCCCCAGACCTGTTTACGGTCGTCTTGATCTAGGTTTGCAAAGAATTCACTAAAACCATTAATAAGGTCAGATTTTGTGATCATGACATAAACAGGGAAATGTATACCGAGTTGATTATGTAATTCTTGAATTCGTAACTTGATAGCCGCGATGTGTTGTTGACGCTGGTGTGGTGTTTGTAATAACAGATCACTAGCACTAATGGTGACAAAAGCGCCATTAATCGGCTGGCGTTTACGGTATTTTTTTAATAATGATAGAAAGTTCAACCAGCCTTTGCTATCGGTAGCTTGATTGCTATCTTGAGTAATATAACGGCCTGCGGTATCGATCATTACGGCTTGATCGGTAAACCACCAGTCACAGTTACGAGTCCCACCAATTCCTTCAATCGACTGCTTGCCGGTGCTTTCTGTAAGAGGAAATTTAAGACCTGAATTAATCAGAGCTGTTGTTTTACCACTGCCAGGTGGACCAATAATAATATACCAAGGTAACGTATATAGATTGAGTTTGCGTTTGAAGAAGCTAGTGCCTTTATTCAACATTGACATGGCATCAGCAAAACGTGTTTGTAATACCTTTAGCTCTTCTTGATTAATATCATCTTCAGAGTTTTCATCTACGATAGCTTCAACCATGCCTTGCTCTTTCTTATTGGCTATAATTAAGCCAACAAGGTGTTTGATAATAGCAAAAAGAGTGACTGCAATAATGGTTATCCATTGGTTGCTCGAATCGGCTAAGGGAGTCCAGCTACCTATGCTGATAAGCGGTCCGATGATGATGACAAAGACGGAAAAAATACATAATAAGAGTATGCCTATGGTCCACGGGCTGCTAAAAAAGTTTTTTAGTTTTGTCATTATCTTCATATCGTATATAAGTTAATTTCGATGCGGCGATTGATTGCTCTATTTCCCTTGGATGTATTAGGGACTAAAGGAGCTGAATCAGCGATACCCTCGGCGACAATTTCACGATCAGGTAAGTGATGTTGAAACATGTTTACAATTGTCTGTGCCCGTTTGCTCGATAACTCCCAATTGGAAGGGAACTTTAATGTTCTAATTGGAATATCATCGGTATGACCAGTAACTTGGATAAATCCAGGGGTGTTTTTTAGCGTGGCGACAATATTCGCAATGGGTAATTCTTTTTGACGAGTAATTTGGGCAGAAGAAGGTTTGAATAAATTTTCACCAGAGAGAATAATTCTTACTCCCCCCGCAATATCTTCCACAGTGAGATGCTGTTGAGCAATATCATGTTTTAGCTGCTCACGAATATAATTAAGATGTGTTGTACGTTTTAGCGGACGGTTATTTCTTACAATAGGTTGAAGATTTCCTGCGACTGATGCCGCTTTAATAGCTACGGGGTCGGATTGTTGATTGATTAGAGTTGATAGCGCGACGAATAGTATCAAACTCGCTATCAGGGATAAGCCCAGGGTTAATATAAGACGCGTATTATCAGATAGGCTTTTCTTATCGTTATTGATGGCACCGTGCCAATGATCCGATAGCTGTTTTAATGGTTTTTGGCGATGTACCGTAATAATATGATGCAAGTTATCTTTAATACTGGACAGCTCAATTTCACCAGTATCATTGATGCGGTAACGCCCCTGAAAACCTAGCTCAAGAACTAAGTAACACAGCTCAATCAAATCGATGTTCATTGCAGGGCTTTGATTCAGTAATTTAATGATTTCAAAGAACTGAGCGCCACCTTGATTGTTCTTGTGAAACGTCATTAAAAGATTTCGAGTAGCCCATAAGCTTTGACCACCCCATGGAGTCGACATCACCATTTCGTCAAGATAAGCACAAATAATATAACGAGCCGTAATGATAGATTCTTTCGCGAACCCTTGGTTCTTGAGTTGTAAATCAATGCTTTTTAAGTTGTCAGCAATTTGCTGGTAGAGTGCTTTAGGGTCTGGGTGGTGACTCATTGATCGCACGTTAATGCCGAGAGTTAATAGCGGTATTGCAGTTGAGACGATGATATTAACATCGGCATGAGCTGATACCTCTATAACCGGTTGTGAAGACATTGCAGATTGCTGAGTAAATACTTGCTGACTAGCGGCAGGCTTTATTGACTCATTCGACCTACTTCTTTGTCTATTAGTCGCTGGACGCGAAATAAATACCGTACGGTCTTCATCATCAAGGACATTATTTGCAGCATTATTATCTTGAAAAAAACGATCATCCTGGCTCATAGTTATTTACCTTTGTATAGCCCAAAGCTGGAGTTTTAGACCGGGCACTTGGTCACCAATATGAATCGCCATGCCGGATGAATTCTTTAAATCTTGCCATGCTTGACAATTGCGATCGATTTCAAATGGAATGAAACCTTCGTGGTACGGTAGCTCTCTAGGCATATAGGGTAGAAGTTTCATACCGATACCTGGCAGACTCACCATAATGAGCTCTCGAATCTTTTCTATTGAGCTAATTTTGACGAGATTAGTGAAGTTCTTTTGCAGTTCATCACTGGGAATATCAGCTTTAACAGTGAGTACAAAAGTAGCGCTGTCTACAATCTGCGGATCGTTTAAAATTGCTCGATAGATACCGTACTTAGGGTCTTTTAATGGAATGCTAAAAGCACGAGCTTTGGTAGAAAGTGAGGATAAACTTTCTTTAATCAGTTGCCCTAGAGGGGAAAAAGTAGAAGCAATGCTCTCATGACGATAACCATCTAACTCAGGCATGATTCGTTTTTCTGAGAAAGAAGCAAGTTCGCCAACGAGCATGACCATGTGTTGATAAGCTTGTTCTGGATGAAGCCTAGGCAAGCTAGTTAGGTGATGCATTAGTTGAGTGAAGCGGTTAACAACTTGTAAACTTAAAAAGTCTTCAACTTCAGCAACACCACCAGAGCCTGAAGCGCTGGCTGATATCCGTCCACTTAAATCCAAACCGCGTTGACTTAATAAGTCTTTAGTCATAATTAATAAATCAGACAAGTTATCACTCGCCTGGCAATTAATGAGTGGCGGAATAAAGCTGGAATCAAAGCTTATTTGCTTATCTTTTGAGCACTCCAGTACATTAGCAATAGCAAGGCTGCTATATTGTGAGCGTGATTCATTTTCTAATAACAGACTAAAGCGTAAACCTCCGACCATCAAAGTCGTATTACTTGGACGATTGCTAGAGCTATCGTTGGAGTCGACAGTTTTTGAGGTATAGCGCTGTAAACCGTGTTCTGAGTCCGGGTAAAATACTTCTACTTCGGTAGATCGAATCGGCAAGCAAAGATATAATTTCTGATTAATTAGGCCTTCAGATAAATCCATTGGGGAAGGTGCAGGGTCTTCCTCTGGAATATTAAATGGTGTGCCGTCAGGCATAATCCCTGAAGCTGATTTAATGGCTACTTTTCCAAGTTGAAGTAGTTGACTGTCAATTGTAAGTTCATCAAAACCCCAGCTATAGGGACCATTCAATTGTCTTACTTTATTAATGTAGGATTCAAAATAACGGTCATTTTGCTGAAAGTGGGCTGGTTTTATGAATAACCCTTCAGTCCATAGGACTTTATTCTCTCTAGACATAATTTAATCAACTAATTTTATTTTGGTATCTAGCTCATCGACAGAGATAAATATTTTTGAGTTATGCAAAATAGATTTGCAATTAAGGCCGAAAAAGCAGGTTTTCGGTGTGGGCACTAATGCAAGCCACTGTGATTTCTCTAGCTGTCTAAATTGATAAACAACACCAATTGCACGTACATCCTCTGGTATTTCTTCAGTATGAAATTGATGATTATTAGGGAGTAGTAAAATATTGGATTTATGGATTAATGTATTTTCCAGCGGATTTCCTTCGCTTTTAAATAAATCAAAATATTCGCTTAATAAAAACTTTCCAGAATCTGTTAAATAGAACAATGTTATGTTTAAAGGACGGCTTTCATTATTGTGATCAGGATTGATGAAGTCTGAACTAATAATTTCGATATGGGCATCAACACCTTGTTTCTTGATAATGCTGCAACCTGAAGAGAGGCCAAGAATAGCAACTGCTAATAGAATAGATATTTGTGATACTAGCTGGGTAATAAATGGTTTCATTATAAATACGTTCATTTAGTTATTTGAGCCAAAATCATCATAAGCTTCTGCAAAGTTTTCACCGAATATGCGTTGAAAATTATCGTCAGAATCCACTTTATACTCACTGTTATAAAGATCTTTATATTGTTGCCATAATTTAGACTGATTGTTTTTCGAAGCACTTAGTTTATCCAGAAATTTATTATTCTGGATTGTAGGAGTAAACTCCTTCTCCAAATTTTCTGCATCAAATTGTTTTAATAACCGCATCATCGCAACACGGACACCGTGAAGTAATGCAGATTGGTGAAGGTTTATATCTGTAAATGCCTGTTCAAAAGCAGGTTGTGCAGTCAGAAAACCAGAGCGCTTCTGGTGAAATAAAGAAAGTATTGCATCTTCTGCATTAACCGAGAATTTTAAAGGGTTGTTATCAGAAGTAGTTAATAAAGTCTTGCTAACTCTAAACTCATTTTTGATGCTTGCTCTTGCTTGAAGCAGTCCCAGAGTACCTTGCATAATGGTTGGCATAAGTTCTAACCATTGAATGGCAGTTTCTTCCGTTAAGAGATTGTCATCAAAGCCTTGTTGCTTTAAAGACTGCTTAGCTGCTTGCAGTAAATTATCATTATTTATCGATTCAGAGGTTGAACTACTAGGTGATTCTGTTTGTACCTGTCTTTTTCTTGGTCGATTACTTTCTGGCCTAGAGAGTGGAGATCTAGAAAGTGCTTGTTTCGTAAGTGTCTGTTTCGTAGGCGTTGGTTCAGCAAGCTCTGGTAATATAGGCTCTGGTAAAGTAAGTGCTTGTGCCACATCTGCTACAGAAGGCCGATCGGTTTTATCATCGGTTTTTTGAGGGAGGGAATCAGTGATAGGAGATATTTCACTAGAGAGATAATCTTCATTCTCCAATCCTTGGAAAAAATCATCGTCGCTATTAGCTTTCTCTGTTAAGGAATTATTATTAGTTATTGCACTACTTGATAATGAATTAGTAGGGCTTGGTTGATTAGTATTCGGTAATGAAAAACTAGTATTATCCCAGTTTTCGGGAATACCATTGTCGATTAAATTTTGGTCTTGTTGATTTGAAGAAATACTATCTGTTTCAGGAATTAGATTCTTCTCAGAATGTAGTTCAACCGGATTAAAACTCATCGCTTGTTTAAAGGCAGGAGTCCGTTCAATGGAGTTGGCTAAGGAAGGTAGTGCGTCGCTCTTTAATTCCGCAGTATCCGATTCGGGTTGATTTAACGCTAGTAGGTCGAGCGGATCTGTACTATTACCCCAAAAATCATCCATTTGATTTCCCCACTCAGCATGATCATTCGCTTGAGCTTGATCTGAAGGGGGCAATTGATTAGTGTTTTCTAACTCAGCTTGAATTAAATACTCACCAATATAATAAGAATTACCCTGCGAAATTGGTATGGATATATTTTTATCAATATTCTTTTCAGTATTGGCGTCAATTATACCATTAGAGCTAATGTCTCGGATGTAGAAATTATTATCACGAAAAGAAATCTCTGCATGCTTGGAGGATATAAATCGATCAGGATCCGCTAATGTCCATTCCGCATTTGTGCTGCGACCTATGATAGCTGTATTAGAATTAAAAACTTTACAGTTATCTGACGAAGCACAATTTTGTGGATTATTTATAATTTTAAAAATTAACTTCATGAAATCCATTTCACATTAAAAGTTGTTTTTGCCGATAGAGAGGCGAAAAATTTCCGCAATAATAGCACTAAAAGATAAAATTACCATTTTAACTTAATTACTAAGTTGAAAATATTTATGAGGTGTTGGGGTTTTTTATTATATTCATAATAAAATTTCTGTTATCGTTCCTGCGATTTTTTAATGTGAGTACATAATAATACTCGCATCTAATGCTTGGGTATTAGGCCGTTCGAATAAGGATGTTTTTGACGTGTCAGATGAAATAGATAAAGTAATAAATAATGATGAGGACGATCGTACTGTTCTTATAAAAAATCCTGAAAAAGCATTAGAAACAAGTGCGGTAGAGTCTTCAGTTAATGAAGATGCAACTCGATTAGTTATTGGTAAGCGTCGGTCAGTAATTAATGGAAGTCCAGAAATACTTGAGCAGACTGAAGACGATAGTACACAGTTGATTTCAGATGTGGAGAACTTGACTGATGCAACTGGATCTAGAACAGGCACGTCATTAATTGATGCCATTAATAGAACAAATCAAGAAGTTATTGGCTTAAAAAACAAACACAGTCAGATAAAAATAATAAATCAGAGATTCCTATTAGCTTCTAAATTAGGCGTCGGTGGGATGGGGGCTGTGTATCGAGCTAAAGATCTAAGGAAGGTTGAGGCTCAAGATAAAAATCCATGGGTTGCTGTTAAGCTACTTAACGAAGCATTTAAAGAACATCCTACTGCATTTATTGCTTTACAGCGTGAAGCCCAAAAAAGTCAAAAGCTAGCTCATCCAAACATCGTTCGGGTATATGACTTTGACCGCGATGGTGAAACTGTCTATATGACAATGGAGCTTCTAAGAGGCGAAGATCTTAACTTTATAATTAAACGTAATAAACAAGGACTAGAGCGAGAAGAGGCGCTCAGTATAATTAGGCAAGTTGGTGGTGCACTTGCAGAAGCACATAAGCACAATATTGTACACTCGGATTTCAAACCTGGGAATATATTCTATACCGAAGATAAGAATGCAAAAATATTTGATTTTGGTATTGCCCGTGCAGTCTCTGAAATAGGTTCTAGTAATATCGAGTCTATAGATGCTAATGAAGATAATGATAATACAATTTTTGATGCCTCAACATTAAATGCATTGACTCCAGCTTATGCGAGTAAAGAAATGCATGAAGGAGAAGAGGCGTGCAAAAGTGATGATGTCTATGCATTAGGCTGTGTGGCTTATGAGGTTTTAATCGGCAGGCACCCTTATGAGAAGACGCCGTCTAATAAAATTAATACTAAAGAGTATAAGCTACCCATTGTTGAGGGCTTGAAAAGAAAGCAGCAGCGTGCGCTACAAAAATCAATTGCTATAGAAAGGCAAGATCGTTATCAATCTGTAGATGAGTTTCTTAATGATTTCTTACCCGAGAGGAATAAAATCGGATCAACTGCTAAATTAATGTTAATCGTTCTTATGCTGGCATTAATCTCAACAGCAGCTCTATATTATAATCAGCAGGATTCAATAAAGATGAAAGAGCTAGCGCTCTTTGAAGAGCAGAAAAAGATCGATAAAGAAAAGAGGGCGGTAGAATTACAAATTGAGCAGGAAAAAAAGAGAATAGAAGAAGCTTTAACTAGAGAGAAATTAATTAAGGATCTATCTGAGTTGCTGGATGGTGCAGCATTCAATCGGAATCAAAAGTCAAATCAAATAAAAGCTAGCTTGGATAATCAAATATTTCAGTCCTCTTTAGCTGGGCAAGAAGCCTGGCAGAAAGAAATTTCTAAAAATCTGAAATCTCTTATTGCAATATATAATGATACTTCCTGGGTATCTGCAGTCTATGAAGAATATCCTGAAGGTTATCAAAAAATGTATATTGAAGATGCTGAAGGTAAGTTCAAATCTAATCAGAATGTGAATCTAGAATGGGCTAGTGCTTTTAAAAAGAAACTGTCAAAAATATACGTTATAGCCGCAAATGAAAAAATAAAAAAGGATGACTATCTAACGGCGGAAGATATTATCTCATTAGCTAAGCAATATGACTCTGAGAACCAAGAAATAAGTAATGCAGAGCTAGCGCTACTTAGCAGGAAGAAAGAGCGAGCTCTATCAGATAGGAAGCTGGTTAAGGCTGAGAAGTTAAGATCTTTTGAAATTTATAATAATACGGCTAAGCAACATGTTGATAGCTGTACCAATTACTTGGTAGGTAATGGAGAATTTGGCTATAACATGAAAACCCTGCAAGTCAAATTAACCAATTTAAAGAGGAATTACCAGACACTTAAAGGTAGGGTTAAAAAAGCCAATGCGGGTCATGTTCAGACTTTAGGGCAATGTATTCGAATGTTTGGTGAGTCATCACCCAGAGAAGCTAAAGAAGTACTTATAAAGGCTAAAAAGCTATTTCCAAGTTACTTATCTGAACTAGAAAAGGTTGATATTCGCCCCTTTAACTCATGTAATCCTATATTTGCAGGCAAAGGGCGTAGGTATAACTGTTCTGATAGGTTTCTTGATAATCTGCGAATGACAGGGCCTAAATTAGTGGTCATTCGTACTAAGTCATCAGGTCTTTATGCTATTGGGAAGTATGAAATAACACGTGGTGAAATGTATTTATTCTGTAAGTCTACCGGGGCGTGCGAGCTACCAAAGCAGAATGAATTTACTTTACCTGCAACAGGTTATAGTGCAGAAACAGTTGAAAAATATGTTGCGTGGTTAAGTCAGAATACAGGCTTTCAATATGGCATTCCAAGCAAATTCGAATGGCAATTTGCTGCAACGGCGAGATCTACAGCGTTAGATAATAATAGAAATTGTCAGCTTGATTCCCGTGGCATATTAAAAGGAAGTCGTTTGCTGCCAATTGACATTGGAAAAGAGAATAATTGGGGCCTTATCAATCACGTCGGTAATGCTGAAGAAATAATAAGAGATGGGGATAGTTATCGGCTGGCTGGCGGGTCAAGGCAAACCCCTATGGAGAGTTGTAGTATTCAGGCGATTAGAGGCTACGATATCAACGACTTGATGGTCGCAGGATTTAGAGTTGTCAGGCAGTTAACTAATTAGAATGAAATATATTATTTTATCTTTCCTATTGTTGATGCAAGGAATGTATTCCGCAAGTGTTACTTCTGATGAGATACAAGAAGTTTCTGTTGTTAATGATTTAGGCAATCACCAACAGCTGGGAACTTACTCCGGGTGGAGTATCTATTTTGACAGTTATATAGAGACTGATATCTCAGGTTACGGTTTTTATCAGCTAGCACCAATGATAATGCAAGAGCTGAATAACGATGTGGTTGTAGATACAGAGCACTCAGAGGCGTTATCAAGATTCGGCGCATACATTAATAAAATTTTCTCAACAACTAATATGGATAAAGCTTCTAAGTTAGAAGAATTTCAATTAATTGAGTTATTTAACTTAGCGTATAACGTAAATATTTCAAAGTGGGATAATTCCTTGGGTGAGGTTGCCGATAATAATCAGCTGGCCAAGTTATCTGATATACATAAGGACCTAATTTCAGTATCAGAGTCACTTGAATTATATTTTGAGAATAAGCTTAACTGTCCTATAAATATGAGTTGGAATAGGATCAAAGACAAGCCGATAATAGCAATAACGCTCAGGGTAGCTGAGGATTTAGATGATTCAGGTCTTGATACAACTGATGAGATTTTAAGTTGTTATAACCAAATTGACACCCCAACATATATGTCAGAAGCATTGTGGGTTGAAAATATTAAGGTGCGTTACTCAAAAGATTTGAGTATGAATAGGCTAGCGGGCAAAGCGAGGAAAATATTATCAAGAGAGCTCAAGGAGCACACCAAATATAACCCGTTGGGTGTAAACGGGTATTCAAAGGAGAAATTAGTATCTTTGGCAGATACGGTATCTAAGCTTTATTACCAGTCTGGTGGAAGAAAATTGACCATAGAGCAGCACGACCTGTTGCTGAATGAGTTATCAATGCTATATAAGAAAAGAGCATTATCATTTACTTCACTTGTAGAGATAGCAGGAAAACTGAAGGTTTTTTATCGAAATAATGGCTTTATTATGTCGACGGTATATATCCCAAAACAAGACTTTTCTAACGCGAATGGTACTGTTTATCTGTCTGCTCAAAGCGGAGTATTAGGTAAGGTAAAGCTAAGTAATGACGATAAGCAAGCCTATAGCGACGATATAATTAATGAAATATTTGAAACTTACCTTAAGCGTGGTGTCACTACAGATATTTCTAAAACCTATTATAAATTGAGTTTACTTCCTGGGTTGAAAGTTAACTCTGGTTTGTTTGAAGCAGGAGATGAGGCCGGGGAAACAAATCTGATAATTGATGTTGATAAAAGATGGGGTGAGGTAGCGCTTGCTGCAGATAATTATGGCTCAAAATCAACCGGTGAGAATAGGACGATAACGTCTGCTAATTGGTTTAATCCTCTGGGGTATGGGGATAAACTTGCGGTGGGGTATCTTCACGCCTTTAATCCTGATAATAGTCAATTAGGTTTTTTAGAGTATCAATATCCATTATCACTACCGAATCTCTATTTGGGTATTGGGCATGAGCGTAATAGTTTCTCAGCAACGAAGACATTTGGTGGAACAATTCCTACCCTAGTTCAAGGGGAAACAATTATTAATAAATTAACGGTTAACCAAAATCTTCTAGCGAGCAAGGATATTAATCTGAGTATTGATCTAGTCGCTAGTCATAAATCATCCATTGTGAGTTCTAAGATAGCATCCACAGCGAATAGTAATAAAAGAGATGAGAGTTCGAAGACTGTAGATCTAGGTATGAATCTAGATTTTTTAATGAGTTCAATACAAACGGCTCTTTTGATCGATTTGACAGCATCAACTGGAGTTGTCGAAAAAGCAGAAAGTATTAATGCTGATAGTCATTACGATGTGGCTTTAGCCTCCATTAATACAAGTACGTTAATACGAATCAATAATAGAATGAAACCTAAGTTATCTATTTATTCTATAGCAAGTTATAGCTCTAATGTTTTACCAAGTTATGAACAATTCACAATTGGTGGGCCTGATAAAGTAAAGGCGTTTACATCTTCGGTTTTTGTTGGTGATTCTGGTGTGTATGGAAAAATTGAACTTGGGTTTGATGTGTTTGACTTTCTTTATGCAGGAAAAATTTCGTCAACCCATCAGTTGGAAACAAGTGTTTTCTTTGAAAAATCTGCTGCTAGGCTTAATTCTAATAACGATATTCAATCAGTGCGTGCCGAAGTTAGCGGTTATGGAGCCGCTTTGAAGTATAACTGGCGTAGAGATTTATCAATTAATAGCAGCATCTCTTATGTAGACAATCAATCTTCCAAAGATGACTTCCAGTTTGTAGAAAAAGGAAGGCATGGGAATATTTATGCAAGTATTAGGTATGTGTTCTGAGTTATGTTTAGCACTCCCAGTTGATATGAAGGAATAATTAAAGGTAAGCATGGATGAATACTAAGTTCCAGAGAGTGATCAAACTATTATTAATACTTATGTATATATTTGTCGGTATAGAGGTTAGTGCGAGCCCTATAGGGGGCAGTATTTCTCATGGTGATGGTATCATCACGACAGGTGAAAATATTACAAACATTACTCAGAATACTGAGGAGTTAATTATTGATTGGGACAGTTTTAATATTGAAATTAATGAAACCGTTAATTTTATTCAGCCCAGTAACAATTCAACGGCAATTAATAATATCCTTGATTATGACGCAAGTTCAATTAATGGAACGATAAACTCAAATGGTAATATTGTTCTAATTAATCCGCGTGGCTTGATTTTTAGTGAAGGTTCTCAAATTAATACGGCAGGCATTATTGTTAGTACGTTATCTCTTGCAAAAGAGAGCTTCATTAATGGTGAGTATGTTTTTAGTGATACAGATGAAAGTCATGGTGTCATTATTAACTCTGGAGTGATTAATGCGTCTTCTGGCGCTATAACGATGATAGGAGAATCCGTTGTTAATACCGGAATTGTTCAGGCTGAATTAGGCTCTATCAATGTAGCAGCAGGATCTCAGGCTGTTTTGACTTTCGACGAAGAGGGTTATTTAGCCGTACAAGTTACTGATGAAGTAATTTCAAATGATCTAGGCCTAGGCCAAGCGGTAGAAAATAGTGGGGAGTTGCTTGCCGGAGTTAGGGTGGCCGTTTCATCTCGGGTTACTAGTCAATTATTTGATCGTGCAGTTAATAATAGTGGTGTTATTAAAGCGACAGGTTTTGGTGTAAGTACGAATGATACTGTTAACCTGAATGGATCAATAGAAACTTCAACGATAACAGTCGCTAGTAATCAGTTGACGGGAGATGGGTTGATTGCTGTTGTTAATAGTATCGATTTATCTGCGGTTAACGATAGTAATGAATATGCAGGCACTGTGAATGCTACGGGGTTGTCCGGATTATTGGTTACCAGTAATAATGCTGAAATCTTAATGAGTAATGGAGATCAAGAGTTTTCAATTGGAGAAGCAAGTTTTAGTAACTTCTCTAGTGTTGATGCTAAAAACTCTACTTTGACTGGTGATGAGAATACTGGTTGGGAGATTGCGGAGCGAGATAATGAGCTAACAGTGGGTGACTTACATTTCGTAAATATCGATACGGTTACGAATGGGAGTATCGTGGGTACTAATGGTGAAGATGCCTTTACTGTTATTGCGGATAAAAGTGTAATGAGTAACTCTATAGTATTTAACAATATCACTTCTATTGATGCTAAGTCAGGTATTGATACTTTCACTGGAATTGGTAGTTGGGATTTATTGGTAGGAGGAAATGTAGGGAATTCTGATCTAGATATTATAGGTGCGGAAATCTTTAATAGTGTAGGACAAGTCACGCTTAATGGTACGGAAAATGATGATTCATTTATAATAACTGATACTCGAGTAGTCTCTGTAGGAGACAAAACATTTAATGGTATCGACCAGATATTTGCGGGGCTTGGAGATAATGATGTCCAGTATGATTCTGATATTTGGAGTGTTCAAGAGGAAAATTCTTTAAACCTAAGAGGGATTACTTTTAAAGGTATTAAAAGTATTAATCGATTTAATAGTAACCAAATTACAGAGCGAAGCCTTATTGGCACCTCTGGTGAAGATGTTTTTACGTTGGTAGCTGATAATACAGTCACTGCAAACGGTATTTCATATTATGGAATAGGTAATATTAATACTTTAGGGGGCAGTGATACGGTACAAGGTAGCGATCAATGGAATTTACTCCATGATGGCTTTGAGGCGAATGGTATCGAGATAACAGGAGCTCAAGTTATCGTAAGTGACATGGGTGGTAGTATCAAAGGGACGGATAGTAGGGAATTATTCTATCTGTATTCAGGGGAAGGAAAAGAAAATAAACTGATAGTTGGTAATCAGTTTATTTTTTCAAATATCGCATTTGTAGATGGCGGAGGTCAAGGGGTGGGAGAAGATGTAATACTTTCACCTAATGAACAAATATGGCAATTTGAAGATGAGTCTACATTACGTGCAAATGGTATCGTATTCTCCAATATTGAGCGAGCTAGGTCGTCTTCATCAATCGTTTTAGGCAGCTCTGGTGAGGATGTGTTTGAGGTTTATGATAATGTTGGTGAAATGCTGGCCAATTCGATACGGATAGAAAACGTTGTATCCCTTGATGGTAATTTTGCTTCTGGAATGTCTGATTCACTTATAATAAATACGTTGGGTGATGTATTTATAAATTCAGCTGGAGAGTCTGATAGCCTGATATTATCAAGTGTAGGTGCTAGTTCAATGATCGATTATAAAGATGTTGAGACTGTTTCTATAGTTTCAGGTGGAGACTTTAACTCAAATGTAGGGTTTCAATCATTAAACATTAGCGCAAATAATATGAATATTTCTGCTAATGAAAGTATAAATATAGACTCTTTTGATATTGTAAATGAAATCACAATATCTACTACAGGTGATGTTGTATTCAATAAAGATGCCGACTTTACCGGTAATGACGTTAATATTAGTGCCGATAGTGCCCATTTTTTATCAGGTCTTATCGTCTCAAAACTAGATTTTAATTTAGATGTTAATCAGCTGTTTATCGACGGTGATGTTGATATCGAAGTAAATGTCGAAAGGTCCGCGGGTATTGATATCGGTCAGGATATTAATTCATATATATTTTCTGATATTAATATATTTTTAGCGAGTGAAACCTCTGTTCGTATTGATGATGCGATTACTGGTGTTAATGGATTTATGAATCTAATAGAGCAGGCGGACGCAGAGTTATAGATATTAATTTTCTGTAAATAATACTATTTCATTATTGAGAATTATATTCTGAGTTAGATGAGATTTTTCGGCTGATACATTATTAGTAGTTTTATTGTTTGATAGAAAATCATTATTTACAGTCAATTTAATGAATGTATTATTCAACCGCTGTAGTTTTTAGTGCGAATGGATTGGCACAATTATGAGAGAATATTTTCTGTATGTTTGAAATTTACTCTGAAGACATTTCTTCAGATCTTCCTTGTGGACCTTTCATTGATGATAGTGAGGCTCTAGAGGATGATTTTATTATGCTTGAGAGTATCGCGCGCATTAATCAAGATTCTTTGGTCTTGGGTGCAAGTGATGAGGGTGTTGATTGGCGCCTAATGTATTCTCGTTGCGAAGATCTTGTTAAACAAACTAAAGACGTGCGTGTTTACGTCTTTTTAGCTCAAGCAGCACTGCATTTGAAAAAGCTTGCAGGTTTCGCTGCTTCTTTTCAGCTTATTACAACTACCCTGACAGATCATTGGGATGATACCTATCCGAAGTTAGATGATGCTAAAGATGAAACGCCCTGGCGTATCATGACGTTGAATGAATTGTCGGGTGAAGTATTTATCAATCTGTTGTCCTCCATGCCTGTGGTTGAATCAAAATTGGCCGGCAATTTCACTTTGCGTGATATTAAGTTGGCTAAGGGAGATATACAGCTCATTGAAGGCTCAGAAGAAAAAATCCAAGAGATAGGCCTGATTGGTGCTGCGTTCAAAGAATCAAGCCAAGATGCTTTAGTTTCGGCTTTAGCGTTAGTGAATCAAATTCAAGATAATATTGAACATTTACAGAATCAGTTGTCAGCAAGTGACGTTTCACATTCAAGATATGGTTGGGATAAATTAAAAGCTGATCTCAATTATTTAAGCATATTATATTCTGAACATATTGTTCATGACGTTGTGGCAGAAGAAAACCTAAGCGTAAATGATGAAAATAACTCCGATTCAAAAGATATGGCTGTAATAACTAAAAATAGTGGTATAGAAAACCGTTCTGATGTTCTAGAGGCATTATCAAAAATTACTAAATATTACAGTCAGTATGAGCCATCAAGTCCAGTTCCTATTTTAGTTGAGAGAACAAAAAAATTAGTGACAATGGATTTCATGTCCATTATGAAAGAATTAAGCCCAGATGGGGTTAAGCAAGTTGAATTAATTGCGGGTGTTGAATTAGACAGCTAGCAGTGAAGTTTGATTTAGGTAATAACAATAGTGCGTAGCGTTATTGAATGGATTAAAAATAAACTATTTCGAGGATAGGAAATGAGCAGTCAAAAATTTATTGGCAGAAATAGAGCCCCACGCGTACAGATTGAATATGATGTAGAAATGTACGGCGCTGAAAAGAAGGTCCAAGTACCTTTTGTTATGGGGGTAATGTCTGACTTATCGGGTAAGAATAACAGCGAATTACCGGGTATACACGAGCGTGAGTTCGCAGATATTAGTGTTGATAACTTTGACGATCGTCTTAAAGCAATGAAACCTAGAGTTGCTTTTAACGTTCCTAACCTAATAAATGAAGAGGGTGGCAATCTACCTGTAGATATCACCTTCGATGACTTAAATGACTTCTCTCCCGCACAAGTTGCAAAAAAAGTAGCGGGTCTAGATGAATTATTGGAAGCACGAACTCAACTTGCCAACCTTGTGACTTACATGGATGGTAAAGCGGGTGCGGAAGAGCTGATTACAAAAATTTTAGGAGACCAAGCATTATTACAATCCTTGGTTGGTAGTAAAGCACCAGAGGCAGAGGAAGCTTAACCATGTCTGAAGTCGAAGCCCCAGAAAGATTAGAAGAAGCAACAGAAACTATTGCAGCGGACGATTTTTCTTCGTTATTGCAACAGGAGTTTAAACCAAAGTCAGAACGTGCTTCTGAAGCGGTGAATTCAGCCGTACAAACCTTGGCTGAAAATGTCCTGTCTAATGTAGATCTAGTGCCGGAAGATGCAGTTGCCACTATCAAACAATTGATTGCTAATATTGATGAAAAGCTGAATGCTCAAGTTAATGCCATCTTACACCACGATGAATTCCAATCTTTGGAAGGATCATGGAGAGGCCTGCATCACTTAGTTAATAATACTGAGACTGATGAGCAGCTTAAAATTAGTGTTATGAATGCGTCAAAAGACGACCTGCGTAAAAACTTAAAGAAATTTAAGGGAACCGCTTGGGATCAAAGCCCAATGTTTAAACGCATTTATGAAGAAGAGTTTGGTCAGCTAGGTGGCGAACCTTATGGTTGTTTGGTGGGTGATTATCACTTTGACCACAGCCCTAAAGACGTGGATATGTTGACGAGTATCTCTAAGATTGCAGCCGCTTCTCATGCGCCATTTATTACCGGTGCAGGCTCAGAAGTTATGGGCATGGATTCTTGGCAAGAACTGTCAAATCCTCGTGATTTAACCAATATTTTCTCGACGCCAGATTATGCGCCATGGCGCTCTCTGCGCGAATCTTCTGATTCTCGCTACCTTGCGCTAACAATGCCTCGCTTTTTAGCTCGTTTACCTTATGGTGAAGCAACTGATCCAGTTGATGAGTTTGCTTTCGAAGAGCTAACAGGTTCTGGCGATACCAGTAATTATTGCTGGGCTAACTCGGCTTTCGCTATGGCGGTTAACATTAACCGTGCATTTAAAGAATATGGTTGGTGTTCTCGTATTCGTGGTGTTGAGTCAGGTGGTTTGGTAGAAGGTCTTCCATGTCACACATTCCCATCTGATGATGGTGGTGTTGATATGAAGTGTCCTACGGAAGTTGCTATTAGTGACCGCCGTGAAGCTGAATTATCTAGTAATGGTTTTATGCCGTTACTACACAGAAAAAATACTGACATGGCTGCCTTTATTGGTGCCCAGTCTTTGCATAAACCTGCTGAGTTTGATGACCCTGATGCGACTTCAAGTGCTGCATTAGGTGCTCGTCTTCCTTACTTGTTCT
>CAJVZR010000054.1 GCA_913019965.1 uncultured Oleispira sp. | reverse complement strand
TTAACATTTTAATCGTGCGCATGCGCGTTTGCACGGAACTGACTCTTCGCTAAAAGAGCCCACGGATTCGTGGCAACGATTTGATTTCATTGGGTAATTTTCAAAATCCATTTCCAAGTTCCGTCTTTCCATCCAAGAAATACGCGCATGCGCGTTTACCTAAATAACGAGGGTCTCGTTATGTCAGCCATCCATATTGATAATGTACTGATTTTGCTACATTTTTTACTTCAGTTCCAGCGTAAACGCGCAGATAAAATTTGCTTCTCAGTACAAATACGCATGATATTTCAAATGCACTGAAATCAACTGGATGAATATACATAGTTTTAAGTTGAAAGATTATTCTGTCATCACAAAGGCGACTTATCTGGTGTATATCACTCATTTAAGTGCATAATTGAGTGAATATTGTTTCTTATGGGGTCATTATGAGCAATTCTTCGCTAAAAATTACTTTAGATCGTACCGATCGTCGCATCTTAGATGAGCTTCAAAAAGATGGGGCCATATCGAATCTGGACCTAGCCGATAAAGTGGGTTTGTCGCCATCGCCGTGTTCCCGTCGAGTTAAGGCATTGCAAGAGTCGGGGATTATTCAAAAAACCGTAGCGGTGCTAGACCAAAAAGCGCTCGGGTTGGATATGGTGGCAATGATTTCCATTAGTATGGATCGGCATACGCCTGAGCGCTTTGAGAATTTTGAGACTTTGGTTGCTGGTTTTCCAGAAGTTCTCGAGTGCTTTCTTATTACGGGTTCGAGTGCTGATTATTTGCTCAAAGTGATCGTGCAGGATATGGAAGGTTATCAACAATTTTTATTGGGCAAGCTTACCCGCATTGAGGGGGTGAGTGGGGTTCATTCTAGCTTTGTGATGCGTAAGGTGGTGGACTCTAGTCGCTTGCCGGTGAATATGTAATCGAGTTCGCTTAGGTTGTTGATCAATCGTTAATCTAAGTCATGTTTGTCTTACTTTTAAGTTGGTACAAGCGTTCATTGGCCTATGCTGTCCTATTATGATTGTTCTATTTTGGGCAAAGTCTATTCGTAGCTCCAGTACTTAATTAAGTTGTCTAAGTGCTGGCCCTAGCTAGATTATGCATAGGTCTTTCGAGACATTTAACCGCTGCGACTTTTGTTGTTGGCGGTTTTTTTTCGTCTATTTTTCTCATCTATTTTTCTTATCTGTTTAAGGCAATAAGCTTGCGAGCTTACTCATGCCATTTCTTAACCATTGGTGTGCTGGGTCACCATCACGACTCTTATGCCAGAGTAATTTCATTTGTACCTGTGGGTAACTAAACGGTAATGGCAGGCACTTTAGCGTTTGTTTATGGGTTTGATTGTATTGCTGGGCAATACGCTTGGGCACGATGGCAATGATTTCACTTTGGGCGACGATATTGGGAATAGCAACAAAGCTAGAAGCGTATAGGGTGATATTACGCTTGGGTAAATCTTTGCCCATGAGCTGCTCAATGGGGGTACCGCGTAATTGACTGAGTTTATGAGTCTGACTTGATCGTGGTACAAGACTGGCTTGAGGCAGTATTTGGAACTCTTCTAAGCTGATGTTGTGTTGGATGCTTTGGTGGTTCTGACGGCAGATGACCACTAGGTCTTCTTCTGCAATGACGCAGGATTTGAACTGGCTATCATCAAAGGCCACGTAGTCGAGGGCAAAATCGAGTTGGCCTTCTTTTAGTCGTGTTGGAATATCGTCTATGTGATCGGGTTGCAAAGTGAGCTTCATGCGCGGGGCTTCCGCTTGTAACCACTGAAACAGGTAGGGGGCAATGAGATATTCGCTGGCGGCGTTCATTGATATGGAGAGAACTTGTTCGCTAATGTCGGGATTGAAGTGACTGGCCATGCAGCCATCTTGTATTAATGATAATGCGGGTTTAATGGCTGTCTGTAATTCTATGGCTCTTGCGGTAGGAATCAGTCCGCGGGCGGTTCTCACAAACAGTTCATCATTAAAGCTGATACGTAGGCGTTTTAGCGCACTGCTTACGGCTGGCTGGCTCATCGCAAGCTGCTCGGCGGCCCGTGATAAGTGCTGTTCGCGCATTAATGCTTCGAATATTGGCAGTAAATTTAGGTCTAAAGAGCGTAGATTCAATTGCATTAACATTATTCGTTTTGATGATAATACTCTTTTGTATTATTGATTAGCCTTAAAATCAAGGGCTGATATGCTGGTAGTTAGAAAGGGAGCAATATCCAACTCCATAATTAAAACAATAACAATAATTCAATGACTGCAATGTAAAGCAGGTGAGAGGCATAAGATGGCAATAATGACATTAGAGGCGATGGCGAAGTTTCGCGCACTTTATCGACAGAGTATCGGTTCAAATTACAACGGCTGGCTGCATATGTTCAGCGTGCTATTGGTTGGCTTGGGGGTAATCTTTTATTCCTTGTCGCGACTAGAGTCGGTATCTCTGTATGAATATGCCGTTTTCCCGTTGACCTTATTTGTAGTGAATTTCGCTGAGTATTATGCCCACCGCTGGTTAGGGCACCGTAAAACGAAATATGGAAAACTATTTTATAGTCGTCATACCGGTGACCATCATAGCTTCTTTTTAGAGCACTCAATGGATTATCAATCCGTACGTGATTGGCGTGTGGTTTTATTTCCTGTGTATCTTATCTTTGCTTTCCTTATTGGTTTAATTTTACCGGGTGGCTATGTTTTGGCAGAGTTCGTAAGTGGCAATTCCGCCTACTTATATGCTGCGGGCGGCATTAGTGGATATTTGTTTTATGAAATCATGCACTTTAGTTATCACATTCCTCGTGGTCACTGGGCGGAAAAAATATTTTTATACATTCCTGGTTGGAAGGCATTACGTCATTTGCATGTCTTGCATCACAAACGCGAAAAAATGGGAGAAGCGAACTTTAATATTACGCTGCCAATCTTTGATCTGCTATTGGGAACCCTTTATTGGCAGAGTCCAACAACGTTTTCCGCTGAGCTGAAGACAAAGGCTGAATAATGAAATCCTCTTTCCTATTATTCTTTCTAGCGCTTATCTGTGGTTATAGCTATGTACTCAGCATTGGCTTTAAACCTTATGAGTTCAGTTATTTATTAAAAGCGATGCCGGTTTTACTATTAGCCTTTATCGCTTTTAGACAAAAAAGTAATGCCCTGGAAAATACACTTTCTAATAAACAAACATATGCTTTTATCTTGGCCATGTTCGCCTCTGCGAGTGGCGATATCTTTTTAGATTTTGATCGTAGTCTTTATCTTAAGCAGGCGCTGGGTTCATTCTTAATTACCCAATTCGCTTACCTGTATTTATTTTGGCCACTACGAGATATGACCTCGAAGCGGCGCTGGTTGATGCCGCCGTTATTGATACTCACGGGCTATCTGTTATATCAATTCTCGTTAACTGCTGGCGCGCTATTTATTCCTGTGGTGGTTTATTGCTTGGTATTATTGGCAATGGCATTCAGTGCTTTGCTGGTGAAAGATAACCTTTGGATTAATATCGGCGGCCTTGCTTTTTTAATCGCAGATGCGTTAATTGGTGTGAATCGCTTTATCGTATCCTTCGAGTATTCAACCACGATTATCGTCACTATTTATATCAGCGCTCAACTTATGATAGCTTGGGGTTTATTATTTCATTATAAGGCTAGTGATATAGCTCGGGATGTAGCGGCTGATAAAAACGGATGAATGATAAATCACAGAGTTTGATTTAGAATAGGGCCATTAATCTATTCATTTTAAGGAATGTCTTAGTGGCTATTAATTTAACACAAGCTTTGGCTTTAATTACGAGTTTCAGCAATACTGCGAACAAGGTTTTTCGCGATGAATTGAATGAAGACTCTATTGGAAGCAATAGTAACGAGTTGGCCCAATACCTAAACTCAGTTTGCCCACAAGCTAATGTTCAATTTGAAGCGGTGGGTCATCCGGTTGAGCTGCTAGGAGCTAATGAAGTAAGCGCTAATAGCGTTAATGTTGATTCGGCTGCAAAAGCCCCTGCTATGATTGCGCAGTTAACCGGTGAATTAGCGAATTGGGATAATGATTGGTTATTGATCGCTCACGAAGGGGGGGATCCTATTATTGTGAAACGCAGTCAGCAAGGTGAGTTCAGCCCGGTATACAGTGCAATGCAAGGAATGGGTTTTTGGGATTTTGCTCCCATTGCTGATTCGATCGGGCAGTTTCTAGTGTGTATCTGTGCGATTCAGCATGCGCTGAATTTTCCTGGCCTAGGTCAGCCATTAGACGATGACTTTAATCTAGCGCCTGCGGCCGCTAACTGGTTATTCCCGTTTTTACGCCAGCACGCCGGTGCCCATTATGATGAATGGGCGTCGGTATTCGAGAACTATCAAGAGTAATCCTCAATAAAAGCTAGCGACTAGGTTAGCCGCAGCACTTCTTATATTTTTTGCCACTGCCGCACGAGCATGGATCGTTGCGGCTTGGGGTCTTTTCTAATACTACGGTTTTTGGCTTATTTAATACCGTTTCTAGCTCCGTGATATTCTCTTCGCCATCGGCATCTAGAGTGATGTTGGCAAACAGATCATGCTGCTTTAATAAGGATTCAATTTCGGTCTGTCTCGCTTCACTGGTGACTGTGATGGCGATGGGATGCTTTTTACTACCGTGCTTAGTGCTTGGGTCGGTATTGTAGTTATAAGTGCTGTAATCTGAAGGTAGCTCGATGCGACCCTTGAAAAAAAATTTAGACATTTTGCTAGCCTGAAATGATGAAGGCTTGTATAAAAATAGCAGCCTGTATTTGAGTGAGCGCATAATACAGGGTTTATTGTGCTTTAGCTGCAAGAGATAGAGTTATGACATCGTTAATTTCACCGAATACCCAAGGTCAGCGCGTAATCGTGGCTGAGTTTGCTGAAGATCCTATTGAGGGCATTGAAAATTATGTTCAGATAGAAACACAATTCATGCCTGAGACTGGAAAACTTGCCAGCAACGATGTGGTTGTTGCGGTGAAGAGTGCTTCATTAGGTTGGGTCGATTTGTTAATGACCAGTGGCCAGTATCAACATATGCCCCCCTTGCCTTATACCCCAGGTTTGGAATACAGCGGTGAAGTTGTTTGGACGGGCGATCAGGTAACACAGCATAAGGTCGGAGACCGTGTTTTGGTGGATGGTTTTCAAGCGGGGCCACGCTCTCCGGGGGATTATCAGCAGTACGGTGGTTTTGCGAATTTCGCGGTGGCACCAGAGCAAGCTTTATTAGCGATTCCTGAAGGCTTAAGTTTCGACCAAGCGTGTAACTTATTGGGAAGCTATGAAACCGCTTATTATTGCTTGCTGACGTGTGGCCAATTACTCGCTGGCGAAACGGTATTAATTCATGGCGCTTCAGGGGCGACAGGTCTAGCGGCGGTGCATATTGCTAAGATGATGGGAGCAACCGTGATTGCGACAGGTCGTAATGATAAGAAGCTTGCATTGGTAAAAGAACAGGGCGCTGACCATGTGATTAACTGCAAGCATGAACCTAAATTTCGCCAACAAGTTAAAGACTTAACCGCAGGTAAGGGCGTTGATGTGGTCTATGACGCGGTGGGTGGGGATATCTCTTTAGAATCTATGCGTTGTGTAAAATTTGGCGCACGCTTTTTAATCGTGGGCTGGGCATCAACACCTTTGGTCGCGAAAGGCAAAGGCCAGCGTGAAGCACCGAATGCTAATATGCTGCCAACTAATTTAATTATGATGAAAGGCTTGAGAGTGATGGGCTGTCCAACCGTGATTTCTTCACAGCAAGACCCGACGCTTCGCCCTGCACGTATTAAGCAGCTATTACAGTGGGTCGATGAAGGTAAAATTAAGCCGTATATTTCTCATGTATTCCCGTTAGGCGATGTGAAGCAAGCACTACTGGCAAAATGGAACGGTGAGATCTTAGGCGGCTGTGTGTTAAAACCGATGGATCTTAGTTAACTCGAATTAAAAGAGTCAGTGCCGATTTCCGCTACTGTTGAGAGTAGAGTGGAGTAGAATGATCTTATTACTTCATTCACTGCTTAATCAATTAGTAGGTCTCTTGTGAATAACTCTCCTGTGAATAGCGCTCTTAAGAAAGCGGTCGCGGCTCTTGATCCGATACTTTGTCAGCAAGCAAGGCTAAGCCGAGATGTGCGCTTTGATGGGCTGTTTTTCACCGCAGTGAAAACGACGGGAATTTTTTGTCGGCCTATTTGCTCTGCTATCGCCCCTAAAGAAGAAAACGTCACGTATTATCCCAGTGCGGGAGCGGCATTAGCCGCAGGCTTTCGCCCTTGTTTACGCTGTCGCCCAGAAACGGCCCCACAAAGTGCGGCATGGGTAGGCATTGAAGCCGTTGCTGCAAAAATATTACGCCATATTGAACACGGTTTTTTAGTCGATCACTCAATACCAGAGCTCGCACAAAACGTCGGCATCAGTGAGCGATACTTACGCCAATTATGTCAGCGCTATGCGGGGGCAAGCCCAAGCCAAATTGAATTAGCGCGAAAGAGTTTATTCGCTAAGCAATTATTGTTCGATTCTAATTTGTCCATTAGCGATATTGCATTTGCCGCTGGCTATAACAGTGTGAGGCGTTTCAACGAGCACTGGCAGCAACAGTTTGGAAAAGCGCCGTCTACAATGAAAGTCTCGTCTAGGATGAAAGTCTCGTCTAGGATGAAAGTCTCGTCCAAAATGAGCGATAGTGGATTAAGGGCTAAACACTCAGACATGAAACATGAGCATAAACATAAAAATAGTGATGCCGATATTTTATTACGTATTCCAGTAATAAAAGGTTTTGATGCGCAATCCATATTTTCATTTTTATCTTCTCGTATTATCTCCGGTAGTGAAGCGCTTGTGATTTCTGAAGATGATGAAAGACTTGAAAAAAGCGAGTATCGCCGAGTGTTATCGTTAGATGATCAGCTAATTCTGCTTTCGGTTCGCTATGATAAAAAAGCGAATGGCTTATTGGTTAAATGTGGAGCGGAAAGTTTAAGTTTCTTGCCGCGGATACTAAAAATTGTAAAGCAGGTATTTGATGTTGAAGCGAATGCAGCGGCTATTTTAGCCCACCTAAAATCCAGCGCTGAATTTCATCCACAAATAATTGAACGTGAACAGCAAGGGGTGAACGATTTACGCTTACCCGCAGCATTCGATCCTTTTGAAGCGGCGATGCGTGCCATTGTGGGGCAGCAAGTTAGCGTGAAGGCGGCCTGTACATTATTAACCCGCATTACTCAGCGCTGTGGTAAACCTGTTGTTGAAAACTCTTGGGGGCTGCAACAAGCATTGCCCAATGCCGAAGGTATTTTAGCCAATAACCTAGACGGTTTAGGGTTAACCCAAGCAAGAATAAACAGTTTAAAAGCGATGGCGTTATTATGCAGTGAAGAGCCTGAGGTTTTCAGCCAGGACTATGATCGAGAGTCGCGTCGAGAAAAACTCTTGGCGATGAAAGGCATTGGGCCTTGGACGGTTAGCTATTTAGAAATGCGCGCCTTTGGGCAGCCGGATGCGTTTCCCGCAGGAGACTTAGGGGTTCGTATTGCATTAGAAAAACAAGGTATTCGCCCTAGTGAAAAGCAAGTGCGCGAAATATCTAAACCTTGGGCTCCCTGGCGTGCTTATGCCACGGTTTTACTTTGGCAAAGGTTAGTTTGAGGAGATGACTATAATGAAAAATGACTATGCATACCGATTAGTTGTTGAAAGCCCTTTGGGGGCAATGTTGATTCAAGGCTCTGAAAAAAAGATACAGTACTTGAAATTTGTCGATGCTGAAACCGATGCTGATATAGATGGTATTGGACAAGCTGATTGGTTTGCTTCATGTACTGAACAATTACAGCAGTATTTTAGGGGGGAACGTACGGATTTTAATTTGCCCATTGATCCTCAGGGAACAGACTTTCAACAGCGAGTCTGGCACGCCCTGATTGATATAAAACAAGGAGAAGTCGCGAGTTATCAACAGATTGCAATCGCCATCGGTAATGAAAAATCTGTACGAGCTGTCGCGAGTGCTAATGCGCGTAACCCTATTTGGTTATTGATTCCTTGCCATCGTGTTATCGGTGGTGATTGTGCATTAAGAGGTTATGCTGGTGGAATTGAGCGTAAGGCGAGATTGCTGGCTTTAGAAGGTTTTGATTTTAATATCGACGATCTAGGTTTAAGTAATGCCAAAACAAAACTCATTTTAGAATCAATTGATTAATAAATTATGCAAACCAAATCCTTTCGCATTGACCGTTATATAAGTAAACATTTATCGATAAATCGTCGTGATATTAAACTCATGCTGGCCCAAGGGCGGATCGTGATTAATGGCGATATTATTCGTGACGTGACAACGGTTGTGGAAGAGTTTGATCATGTTGTACTGGATGGTGAAGTACTTCAGAATAAACAAGCACTTTATATTATGTTACATAAGCCTGTGGGAGTGGTGAGTGCGACCAAAGACGAGATTCATAAGACGGTGATTGATTTACTACCGTCTAATATGGGCTTTTCTCCGTTAGATACTTCATCACTACATATTGTCGGTCGCTTAGATTTGAATACCTCGGGATTATTACTGTTAACCAATGATAGTCGCTGGTCACGTCGTTTAATGGCCCCAGAAGAAAAAGTGAGTAAGGTCTATCAAGTCGGTTTAGAAAATGAAATAACCGATGAATATATTTCTGCGTTTTCCGAAGGAATGTATTTTCAATTTGAGGATATAACCACCCAGCCTGCGCAACTGAAGATTTTGTCCCCTAGGGTTGCTGAAGTTATTTTACAAGAGGGGAAGTATCACCAAATTAAGCGTATGTTTGGGCGTTTTAGAAATCCGGTTATAACGCTGCACCGTAGTGCTATTGGGAATTTGATCTTGGATAAAACGTTGCGAGCGGGGGAGAGTCGAGCGCTCACCTCAGAAGAGGTGAGTTCAATTTTTTAATTTCGTAAAATTAAAAGCGGTAGCCAATGGCACCAATGTATTCATCAAAATAAAACGTTTGTGACGCTTTACCACCTTGTTTAGTGGTTAAGATATCATCCATATCGGTATAGCCAAATTTAGCAATACCACGGAAAAACCAATTATGATAGAAGGTAAATTCAAAACCGCCTTTTATCGAGGTTGCATAACCGGCGACATGAAATTCATCATTTCGTTCGTAACCCAGCATTTTGACGTTGGTTTTAGGATACATGAAACCGATGCCAGCCCCAGCCAATAAAGCAAAATCAAAATCTTTGCCGTGGTTCCATAAGGAGTGAAAATATTCGGTTTCAACAGAGATCATATTCAAACCATCGGTATGCTCGAAGTTCATGAAGTCACCATTGATCTGCTTATCTTCTTTTTCTGGATTTGTTTTTTCAAACCCTGGAGCGCTAATTGTCCCAGACATCTCGACAATCTGTCCTTGTTCAACGACATACTTCATATGGTCGAAACCTAGGGATATGGCCCAATCATCGGCAACAAAATAACCCACACGGTAATTATACTGTGGAATAGTAATGGCCGCAGGGTTCAGGTAACGATCAAATATTGAGCTGACGGTTACTTTGTTTTGACGATCTTTGGCTGAAGTTTTATGCAAGGTAAAGTCATGGTCTTCACCTTTGAATGAGATGTTGCTATCTGAATACTGTGAGCGATTCCAACCCCAATAACCATACCACTGGCCTTGTTGACGGATGTTTTCTTTGACTTCTGAAGCACTTGCATTGCTCATTAATGAGAACAAGCAGGCGAAGATAACAATGGCTTTCAATTCTATAACCTGTGGCATACGATTTAATGGCGCGCATGCTAACAGGTTGAAGAAGGTTAATGAATAAACGATGGTTAATTAACTGGGATTTGGTTAAAACAGACTGTTTCAAATAAACCCATAAAGCTTATGGGATTTAAATGGGAACTAGAAATCTCCCCATAAATACTGGAATAAACTGAGCGCCGCTAGTGCTGCGGTCTCTGTTCTTAGGATGCGTGGACCTAAAGTTAAACCGGTAAAACCTTGCTGAATACACAGTTCGACTTCCTCATCGGTGATCCCCCCTTCTGGACCGACTAGCAAGGCAACAGACGTTGGTGTTTGAAGATCGGCTAACGGTTTTTGATCGCGAGTATGCAATACCAGTTTGGTATCACTTTCGACCTGACTGGCCCATTCGTGATACGTCATAGCAGGGTGAATGGTAGGGATATGATTACGGCCACTTTGTTCGCAGGCTGATATGGCAACCTTCTTCCAATGCTCCATCTTCTTTTCTAAGCGTTCGCCCTTCAGCCGTACATCACAACGCTCGCTCCACAAGGGAGTGATATCGGTGATGCCTAATTCGGTCGCTTTTTGGATAGTGAAATCCATGCGATCACCTTTGGATACGACTTGACCTAAATGAAGCGGAAAGCTGACTTTAGAATCATTGGAAAGAATTTCAGTAATTTCGACCTGAGCATTCTTTTTTCCCGCGATTGTAATGCTTGCCAAATACTCACAGCCATCGCCATTAAATAGACGTATTTCAGCCCCTTCTTTTAGCCTTAATACTTTGACTAGGTGCGTACTGGCTTGAACTTCAAGATCTAGCTTGCTGTTTAGTATTAGCGTTTCAGGGGTGTAGATGCGTGGTCGAGTCGCCATAAAGTTTAATTCGCTAGGTCGGTCGTTTAATTATTAGCAATTATAAAACGATAAGGCGATCAAGCATAAGAAAAATAAAGATTAACAATAAATAAAGTATCGAGTAGCGAAATGTTTGCTGTGCTCGCTTGGTATTTTGTTCTATGAATAAGCGAATCGCTAGATATATAAAGCCCATATTGCATAACACGCTACCGACTAGGTAAAGCAGATTGCTGAAGTTTAATAAATAAGGCAGCAATGTGACCAAGCTTAATAACAAGGTATATAGCAACATTTGTAAGCTGGTGAATTCTTTACCATGGGTCACGCTTAACATGGGGACTTTTGCTTTGGCATATTCTTGTTGGCGATAATAGGCGAGCGCCCAGAAGTGAGGAGGGGTCCAAGTAAATATTATAAGGACTAAGACCCAAGCAAGAGGGTGCGTTTCTCCTGTCATAGCGACCCAGCCTAATAACGGTGGCATAGCGCCAGCAAGACCACCGATGGTGATATTTTGAGGTGTGCGTGGTTTCAGCCAGTGGCTATAAATGAGCGCGTATCCGACCATAGAAGCCAGAGATAAGACTGCGGTTAATGGATTTACCAACAACCACAATAGACTAAAGCCGAGAATACAAAGTATCGATGCGAAAGTATAAACCTGTGATAGCGACAGGGTGTTTTTAACCAGAGGGCGATGGCGAGTTCGTGCCATCGCCTTATCTCGTCCTTGATCAATGCCGTGATTAAACGCCGCCCCCGATGCGGCTAGCAGAGCGATGCCGATCAACGCGAGTATGAGAGGGATAATAGCGGGGCGCATGTCGGTTGCTAAGCAGGCCCCAACAAAGACGGTAACGAGCATCAATAAAATAACATTGACCTTACACAGCGCGAGAAAATCTTTGATCGTTTTTCGGCTGGCTATTAGTTTTTTGCTATAGCTTTCAACGAGGACAGAATTATTCATAGCGTGACTCCAAAGCGTTATCCGCTAGAGAAAAATAGATATACCACAAGCTTAGCCACACAAGTGCTGCGCCGGTATTATGTAATAGCGCCAGTGGCAAAGGTAATAATAAGTAGACATTAGCGATGCCGATGGCGACTTGTATTGCCAGAGGAATGGCGAGAATAACCGCCAGTTTTTTATGCTGTTGGAGATAGAGTTGATAGCCCAAAAATAATGCCGCTAAAATCAAAAAACAGGCCGTTAGGCGGTGTAAGATTTGTATTGCCATGCGATCAGCCATGGGTAATAAGCCACCCAGATATTCTTGTGCATTTACCATTGGCGCGTGAAAAGGCCCATTGACCGTTTCGGGCCACCACTGGTTTTGACATTGTGGCAGGTCAGGGCACGCAAGCCCTGCATAATGGGAACTAGTCCAGCCGCCGAGCCCCATTTGTAGCAAGGTAATCAATATGACTGTGATCAAGGGGATTTGAAGTGACTTAGGGATGGTGAAGGTAGGGATGGCGAAAGTGGGAAGTCGTCTTGATTGTATCTGTTTCAGTTGTGCTGTTTTTAATTGCCAATAACACAGTGCAAGCATCACCATTCCCCCTAATAAATGAAGGGTAACGACAGGAGGCCAAATTCTAAGGGTGACGGTTAGCATGCCAAAAATACCTTGCACTATGACCCAAGCTAACGCGATAAAGCTGATGCTTCGTAATGCAATATCGTCTTTTTTAATAGTGATAAATATGGCAAGGATAAATAAGCTTAACCCTAAGCTGGTCGCGGCAAAGCGATGAATCATTTCTGACCACGCTTTAATTTGTTCGACTGGGAATTCAGGGTGTGCTTGATTGGCGAGTTGAATATTTTCACTGCTCTGTGGAGGAAGAATTTGGCCATAACAGCCAGGCCAATCAGGACAGCCAAGTCCTGCATCCAATAACCGAGTTAATGCCCCTAGAGTAATAACGATCAAAGTTATCAGAAGGTTTGCTTTAGCCCACAGTATCATGATTAATTCCTTTTCAAAAAGTCCGACGGCATTAACGCACTTTTAGCCAACGGTTAAATTGTTGCCTTGATAAGATCACTTTTGGTTACTGCGAATAAGGTGTTTTAAATCTTTATATAATGGCTTGCCGACATCCTTTTGATCGTATGCGAGTAATAACTTCCCGTTGGGTAAAGTAATATAGGTTTTATCCTTTGGGATATGTGTCGAGCTGATGATATCGACTTGATCTTGACGTTTTCCTAATGCAATTTTAATATTTTTCAATTTATTTAACGCATCACTATTATCAGAATGAGTGACGAGGTGCCATATGTCATGTTTTATATTTTCATCAGTATCTTGTTGTATAAAAACTGATTCAGTGAGGAAAGTACCGTACTGTTTTTGGTTTAATAAGTGCGAGAAGTTCTCATGACTTAATAGCCCTGCAATGAGAAATGGGGAAAATGTCGTCGCTAAAATTAATAATAAGACTTTATTGTTTTTCATCATATTCCTTTATCCCGCTGAAAAATCCAACCATTAAAGCTGCGATGGCAATGAGCAACCATTGCAATGCATAGCCAAGGTGTTTGTGTTTATTTAAATAAGGAGAAGATTGAAAGATATCAATCAACTTGCCTTTACCTGCGACGAGCTTCCAATAACCCGGTTCAATGTTCTGTTGTGAAGCCAATTGGAAGCGTTCTATATCAATCTTCTGAATTCTCTTTGGCCACTCAAGCCCTTTAGGGCTAGGCCAGTGATCACTGGTCCATACAACCGGTGTGCTTAAGGGGATATTCGTTATAGAAATGGTTTGCAGGCCGGTAACGAGTTTTGGGCTAGGAATATCCGTGCGAATAATGGGTGCTGGGAGCCAGCCTAGGTTAATCAACATGCTATTTAAGCTATTGGCGGGTTTAAATAAGCCCAGATGATAATAACCAACCTTGCCCTTGTGAGTTCGATTGTCTAATAAAAAGTGAGCCTTTAACCAGTGCCCCGTTAGTGTTATTTGCCCCTGCTTTTGTCTACTTTCACTTTCTAATTGAGCGACCTCTGCTAGCCGACTTTCTTCGGCCCTTTGCCACTGCCAAAGAGCCAATAAGCTGCACAATATGAAGATACTGACAAATATTAGGCTTTGCGCCAGTTCCAATTTTAAGTAATAACGTCTACCGTAAAAGGAGAAGGGTTTAATTATCATACTGAGTGCGAGTATCGTGTGTTATGGCAATATCTGTGGTTATTCTCATACTCCTAATTTGTATGTCCTTAGGGCTAGCACTTAGGTATTTAGTATTCAAAAAAGCAAACTCTGTGCAGGTCGTTAATTTACTAACTCTGCGTGTAATTTTTACCATCATACTTTTACTCCTGTGCTATCTACATCTATCGTCATGACTTGAAGTTATTTTTAAAGCACGTAAACAAATAAAAACAAGAATAACCAAATGACGTCAACGAAGTGCCAGTACCAAGCAGCCGCTTCAAAGGCAAATAGATGATCTGAATCTGGGTTATCGATATGACTTTCGCTATCAACTTTATCAAAGTGACCCTTCGTCATGCGTAGGAAAATAACCAATAGCATGATGCTTCCGATGGTAACGTGGGCGCCATGAAATCCTGTTAGCATAAAAAAGGTTGAACCGTAGATACCCGCATTCAAGGTTAATCCTAAATCCTGATAGGCATGAATGTATTCGTAAATTTGAACGCACAAGAAAGTGAAACCCAAGAGGAATGTGAGCGCGAGCCAAGTTTTGGCGGCAGCCATCTTGTTAGCTTTTAATTTATGATGGCTAATGGTGATGAAAATACTGGATGTGACCAATAAGAGGGTATTGAAAAAGGGAAGCTTCCAAGCTTCTATAACGCCGCTAGGAGCAGGATATTTTTCAGGGTCTGGAGTATTGAGTAGTGGCCAAGTTGAACTAAATTCGGGCCATAAAAGGGCGGTACTGGCTTTACCCCCTTCGCCATCTAACCAAGGCAGTGCCAATGTTCTTACGTAGAATAAGGCGCCAAAAAAAGCTGCAAAAAACATAAATTCAGAAAAAATAAACCACAGCATGCCAAGACGAAAGCTGCGGTTTAGTTGATCGCTATATAATCCTTGCTGGCTTTCTTGAATGACGTTTTGGAACCAACCAAACATCATGTAGGCCATTAGGCAGGATGAAAGAATAAAGAAGATGGAGGCGGTATCGCTGCCGGTAATCATTAGCGCAGTGGATAAAACCATTAAGAAAACAGCAACCGCACCTATGATGGGCCACTTGCTTTGTGCAGGAACATAATAATTATCAGCGGACATAATGCTTTCCTATTGGCTCAAGTGCTATATTTTCGCTTGGGCATAAATGCGATAAGCGAGTGTGAGTTTGCTGTATTCTTTCGGGATGTCGTTTCTAAGTTGAAATATCAAGGGCATCTCAACCTGTTCACCTGCTTGTAATACCTGTTTTTCAAAACAGAAACATTCCGTTTTAATCAAATAATCTGCTGCAAGTCCTGGACTAATACTAGGGATGGAGGTGAATACCATCTCTTGATCCGTTGGATTTTGTAAGGTGAAATGTGTTTTATATTGTTTGCCGGTTTGAACATTGAGCTGTGATGAGGCCGGTAAAAATTTCCAGACATCTTGTTGATCGCTGGCGGCGGTAAATTGAAGTATGACGTTATGAGGTTCTATTTGTAGTCCTGAGCTGGTTGATTCTAATCCAGCAACTTGGCTGGGTTGTTGTTGACTAGATTGTTGTTGGTTAGCTGTTTGCTGAGAGACAAGATCAAACTTCCCATTCAAGCCGGTAATATCACAAAATACGTCGTACAGCGGAATTAATAGAAAACCAAAGCCGAACATTAGGCAGGGAAAAAGTACCAGTTTTAACATAAAACTGGATTTATAACTTTTACCTGTGGATGCATCGGTTGAATGATTCATTCAGCTTCCTACTTAATAACCGGCGGGGTTTGAAAGGTGTGGTAAGGCGCGGGTGAATCAACAGTCCACTCCAATCCCTCAGCGCTTTCCCATACCTCGGGTGAAGCTGGGCAGCCACGCTGACGCATGCATTGCACAATGTTATAAACAAAGATGAGCTGGCTTAAGCCAAAGAGAAATGCACCGATGGACGCGACCATATTAAAATCGGCGAACTGTAAGGCGTAATCAGGAATGCGACGTGGCATACCCGCCAAGCCAATAAAATGCATGGGGAAGAAGGTGAGGTTTACGCCGATAAAGGACATCCAAAAATGGAATTTTCCCATGGCTTCGTTATACATGACTCCAGTCCATTTAGGGATCCAGAAATAAACCCCTGCAATAATCGAAAATAATGCACCGGGAACGAGTACGTAATGAAAATGAGCAACGACAAAGTAGGTATCGTGGTATTGAAAATCAGCCGGCGCGATGGCTAACATCAGTCCGGATAATCCACCGATGGTGAAGAGAACCACAAAGGCGATTGAAAATAGCATGGGGGTTTCAAATGTCATGCTGCCACGAAACATAGTCGCAATCCAATTGAATACTTTTACCCCAGTCGGTACGGCGATCAGCATGGTGGAATACATAAAGAACAGTTCACCGACTAATGGCATTCCGACCGTAAACATGTGGTGAGCCCATACGATAAAAGAGAGCACCGCAATAGAGCTGGTGGCGATGACCATAGAGTGGTAGCCGAATAACGGTTTACGGGCAAACGTTGGGATAATATGAGAGACGATACCAAAAGCCGGTAAAATCATTATGTAAACTTCGGGATGACCAAAGAACCAGAAAATATGCTGGAACATAACAGGATCACCACCGCCGGCGGCGTCAAAAAATGAAGTGCCAAAGTGAATGTCCATTAGCATCATGGTAACGACGCCTGCGAGTACCGGCATCACCGCTAATAATAAAAAGGCGGTGATCAACCAGGTCCAGACAAACATCGGCATTTTCATATAGTTCATGCCCGGCGCGCGCATATTCATAATGGTGGCGATCACGTTCACCGCTCCCATCACTGAGGATATCCCCATTATGTGCACTGAGAATATAAAGAAGGTAACTGAAGGTGGTGCATAGGTTGTGGATAGAGGTGCATAGAAGGTCCAGCCAAAGTTGGGTGCGCCCCCTTCCATAAATAAGGTTGATAACACCATTGAGAATGCAAAAGGCAGTAACCAGAAACTCCAATTATTAATACGGGGTAATGCCATGTCGGGGGCGCCGACCATCATGGGAATGAGCCAGTTGGCCATGCCGACAAACGCGGGCATAATGGCGCCAAAAACCATGATGACACCATGCAATGTTGTCATCTGATTAAAAAAATCAGGTTGCATTAATTGTAAGCCAGGCTGAAATAACTCACTGCGAATTAACAGTGCCATCGTGCCGCCCACTAGGAGCATGATCAGGCTAAAAATGAGATACATACTGCCAATATCTTTATGATTGGTGGTATATAACCAGCGTTTAATTCCTGTGGCAGGGGCTGCGGAATGTGTCATAGATTATTGTCCCTGTGCTTGTTTGAAGCTGACAATCTCAGCGCCTTGGATACTATCGCCTTTATTATTGCCCCAAGCATTTCGCTCATAGGTAATAATGGCGGCTATTTCGGTTGGAGTGAGTTGTTCTCCAAACGCTGCCATCGCTGTTCCTGGCTGGCCGTTTACAACAATGTCGATATGCTTTTCCATATCCCCTAAAGCGATGGGGCTGTCTTTCAACGCTGGGAATACTGGGGGAATACCTAAACCTGATACTTGGTGGCAGGCCGCACAGTTTTTATCGTAGCTGGCTTTACCTTGGGCCATCAGTTGCTCCATGGTGAGCTCTTCAACTTTATTTGCATTTAGTTGCTTAGATTTTTGTTCCTTGACCCATGCTTGGTAATCTTCAGCAGATACTGCTTTAACAACGATGGGCATGTAACCGTGACCTTGGCCGCAGAGCTCGGCGCACTGACCTCGGTAGGTCCCGACTTTTTCGACCTTAGTCCAAGACTCATTGATAAAGCCTGGGATAGCATCTTTTTTAACCGCCAGTTCTGGCACCCACCAAGAGTGAATGACGTCTTGAGCGGTAAATAGAAAACGTACTTTTTTATTAATCGGTATAACAACTGCGTTATCGACTTCTAATAAATAATTTTCTGATTTAGTTTCTAGTCCTATCATTTGATCTTGGCTAGTGGTCAATGTAGAGAAAAAATCGATGCCTTGCTCTTGTTCGGATAAATACTCATAACGCCACTTCCATTGATAGCCGGTTACCTTGATGTCTATATCTGAGGTTTCAGTGTCGTACATGGCTATGAGCGTTTGTGTGGCGGGGATGGCCATGACAACAAGAATGATGAGTGGAATGGTGGTCCAGATGATTTCTACGACAGTACTTTCATGGAAGGGCTTTGCGGTGGCACCTAAAGATTTTCTATGGCGAATGATGGAGTAGAGCATGATGCCAAATACGACGATGGCAATGGCGACACAGACGTAAAAAATGGTCATGTGTAGACCATGGATTTCACGGCCTATGGCAGTTGCACTTTTGGTCATGTTCAGTTCCCAAGCACTATGGGTACTCACGCTGATACAGGCCAATACGGTTAACTGTATAATGCGGGTCACAATTTCCATGTCCTATCCCTTATCAATGGTTAGATTGATTCGCTTACTGACAACGGACTAGTAGCTGATGATTTTTATAACGGGTATTTATTAACTTTAGGTGTGAAATGAGAAAGGGGGAGGGAATTGTTGGTTTATATACTAATTATTTATAATTAGGAGTAAAAATAGTGATAATTACCTATAAAAAATACGGAGTTGTATTCCTAAATTATTATTCTAATGTTAAAATGCGACTTGAATCACATTGATGTGATCGTAGTACTTTAAAATTTAAGGAAGAGTAATGAAAAATAAGGAAGTTGTTGAAGAACTGTATCGCTGTTTTCGCCAACAGGACGTTGAGTGTTTTAAGCAGTTATGTTCCCCCTCTATTATCTGGCAACAGAATCAAGGCTTTCCAGGCGAAGGCACTCATCAAGGTCCAGCCGCGGTACTCAATAAAGTTTATAAAGCATTCAATCTTGAATGGTCACGCTGGCGTTTTGTGATTGAGCGGATTCTTGATGCCGATGGGGATGTTGTGGTTTTGGGCTATTTTAGTGGTAATAAGCGTGAGACTAATGAGCGCTTTAAATTAGCGGCATCTCATATTTATAGCTTCAATGCTGGCAAGGTTGTTAAGTTTCAGCAGTTCACTGATGAATTGAAAATATTAGCATCTAAGGATGTATTAGAAACGGCTTAAACCCTAGAGATTAGTTACAAAAAAGGAGACGTTATGTCTCCTTTTTTGATTCTGCTAAAGTCTTTAAGTATTGTACTAGCTAATATTTTGAGCGGTTAGCTGAATCTTTTTCACCATCGCCGTTAAGCCATTACCGCGGGTTGGGCTTAAATGTTTTACCAAATCAACTTGAGCAAAAAAGTTATCAATATCAAAACTCAATATGTCAGCAGGGGTTTTGTTATTGTAGGCGCTGAGTACCATCGCTAATAAACCACGCACGATATGGGCATCGGAATCGACTTCAAAGAACAACTTACCATCGATGGCTTTAGAATCTATCCAAACTTGGCTTTGACAGCCGCGTAATAAAAATTCTTCTGTTTTCTTACTATCATCAATGGCGGGCAACTGCTTTCCCAGATCGATAATGTATTTGTAGCGCTCTTCCCAGTCATCAAAGAAACCTAGGGTATCTAAAATTTCTTCTGGGGTTATCTCGGTGCCAAATGGGCTTTGGGTAATATCAGTCATCTTTTTTCCAAATTGCCTGTCATTAGTCTTACAAGCTTTGTACAAATTGTTTGATTCGTTGTGCGGCTTCAATGCACTCTTCTACGCTCGCAACCAGCGCCATGCGTACACGGTTTTTACCTGGGTTGATACCATCGATGGTGCGAGATAAATAAGAACCAGGAAGTACCGTGACATGCTGTTGTTCGAATAGCTGTTGCGCAAATTGTTCTTCATCGATTGCTGTTTTGGCCCAGAGGTAGAAGCTCGCATCGGTTTGCTCAACTTCAATTTTACCGGCTAGGCTTGGATCATTTAAAATTTCCAAAACGGCATTAAATTTGAGGGTATATTGCTGGCGGTTATCTTCAACGTGCTCTTCATCGCTCCATGCGACGATACTGGCCAGCTGAGTCTGAATCGGCATGGCACAGCCATGGTATGTGCGATACAGCAAGAAAGGTTGTAGCACCTTAGCATCACCGGCAACAAAGCCCGAGCGAAGTCCTGGCAGGTTTGAGCGCTTTGATAATGAGTGGAAAACCACGCAGCGGGCATAGTCATGACGACCTATAGATTCGCAAGCTTGTAACAAGCCTATCGGCGCCGCTTTACCTTCGACATAGATTTCGGAATAACACTCGTCAGACGCGATGATAAAATCATGCTGGTCGGCCAATGCAATTAATTTTGTGAGTATTGCTAAATCCAGTACGGCACCGGTTGGATTACCGGGGGAGCAGAGGAACAGTAGTTGGCATTTCTGCCAGACATCATCGTTAACTGCATCAAAATCAGGGTTGAAACCATTCTCTTCTAAACAAGGTAAGAAGTGAGGCTCAGCGCCAGCAAGATAGGCAGCACCTTCATAGATTTGATAAAACGGATTGGGGCTAACGACCAAGCCGTCTTTGCTACGATCGATAACCGCTTGAGTGAAGGCAAAAATGGCTTCACGAGTTCCATTTACAGGAACGACTTGTTGTTCGCTACTCATATGGGTTAAACCAAAGCGTTGCTTTATCCAATGGGCAATGGCTTTACGAAGTTCAGGAATGCCCTTAGTCGTTGGGTAATTTTCTACTCGTGAAATGTTATCTTTTAGGCACTGGGTAACAAATTTTGGCGCGGGATGTTTAGGTTCGCCAATAGATAGTGCAATATGGTGTAAGTTCTCATTAGGGCTAACTTGCGCTTTTAATGCTGTCAGCTTTTCAAAAGGATATGGCTGTAGCTTTTGTAAATCTGGATTCATGGGGCGACCCTAATTCTTTGCAAAATATAGTAAAAAACGCGCCATTATACCTGATATTAATCAGCTTTCAGCTATCACGTGATTCAAGGGATTGGTTAAGCTGTTATTATATTCAAAAAATTAATACTCAAGGAGTTATCTTGCACAGAGTTTTCGCAAGAATAGGGCTATTAATCGTCTTGGCAATTGGACTTTCTAGCCAAGCAATCGCCCATTTTCACTTAGTTGATCAAGCTGATGGTCTCTTTGACTTTAGCCAATGGCAGTCAGGAGCGGGTGTCGTAAGACTTGATGGTCGTTGGGGCATTAAATGGCAGCAACAACTAGCGCCCAATGATTGGGAGAGCGTTACGCCGCCTTGGATAGAACTGCCTTCGACCTGGGATCAACCCTCTGCTCTTGAATCGGTAAAGTCAGGCCAAGGGTTTGCAACCTTTACCGCTAAACTTATTAACTTACCCAATAATGTGCGCTGGAGCCTGTTAATTCCTGAGCAATCAACGGCATTTCGATTATTTGTCAATGATGATCTTGTCGCTGAAGGTGGTATCGCAGGAGTCAGTCCCGCAAGCTCAGCAGCCTACTCAGGTAATCAATTTATAGAGTTGGGTTTTTTGCCAGCTGAAACGAAATTAACCTGGCATGTCACTAACTTCCATCATGATAGTGGAGGCCCTTGGCAATCGTTGATATTGGGGCCCTATGAAGAGCTAGGGAAGCACTATTTTCTCAATACCTTTGATCAAGCAATCGTAGTTACTTTGGCTCTATTAGCCAGCCTATTTTTGATGATTCAGTATTTTATTGATCGTGGGGATAAAGCATCGGGACTTTTAGCACTATTTGCCTTCATTGTTGCTTTGAGAATTGGTATTACGGATAACCAGTCGATTTATCTGGTTTTAGGGCAATTGCCTTGGCAGCTGCACGTCCGCCTTTTATATCTCACCATGCTGATCTCAGCGCCTATCATACTATTCTGGCAGCACTATATGTTTCCAGTAGAGCTTAGTAAGAAGTTAGCTCGAAATATTGCCTATGGTTTTGTGCCTGCTGTTGCCTGTGTTGTATTTTTACCTTCGCTTTGGTTTACGACATTACTTATGCTCTTTCAATCCATGTTATTGGCTGCAATTGCAATTTATTGCTGGAGTCTATTGAAAGTAATAAGGCATAAGAGACAAGGCGCTATGTATATAGTAATTGGCGCGACGGCATTATTAATTACCATCCTGCATGATATTAGTGTTTATTCTCAGTGGATTGATAATAGCCGCTTGTGGATTACCTATGGTTTACTCGCCTTCTTATTTTCATTAGGGGTGAATGTTTTATTTTTACGAGCTAAGCAAAAACGTCAAGTCGTGAGTTTAAGTGAGCAGTTAATGGTTGCGAATAAACAGTTAGAAGCTCGGGTAGCGCAGCGAACGGTTGAGTTGGCGGAAAAGGCTGATGCATTAGAAGAAGCGAATGATAAGTTACAGGTATTAGCTAATATCGATGGCTTAACCGGAGTTTTAAATCGACGCGCTTTTGTTGAGCAGTTAGAAATGTTGGCGCGGGCTAAGCCGAAAGTTGCCTTATTGATGATCGACATCGATCACTTTAAGCATGTTAATGATAATTATGGTCATGTGGTTGGCGATCAGGTATTAAAACGCCTTTCTTCTGTATTAATGGATATTAAGCGAGAGAATGATCGAGTAGGACGTTTTGGTGGTGAGGAGTTTATGATCTTGCTGCAGGATATTTCGGAGAACGGACTAGACTCTTATTGTCGTCGATTATTAAAAGAGATCCATGATATCGACTTTAGTGATATTGCGCCTATTGAAGGTATTACAATCAGCTTAGGCACAACAGCGGCAATTATGTCGGTTAAGAATATAGATCAGTTGATTCAGCAAGCGGATGAGGCGATGTATTACGTTAAAAATCATGGGCGTAATAATTTTAAGCATTTCTCAACGCTTTAAGCTGAATCTTTTAAGCTCAACCCTTTATTGTTAGAGGTGATTATGGACGAATTTATGCAGCTCGCCATCGCAGAAGCCAAGCAGGGTTTAGCCGAAGGCGGCTTACCCATTGGTTCTGTCTTAGTGCATAACGGCAAAGTGCTTGGTCAGGGGCATAATCGTCGAATTCAGCAAGGTAGCACCATTTTACACGGTGAAATGGATGCCTTGGAAAATGCAGGCCGATTACCTGCATCTATTTATAAAGAGTCAGTACTTTACACAACGCTTTCTCCTTGCGCTATGTGCTCAGGAACCATATTGCTCTACGGTATTCCCAAGGTTGTTATTGCGGAAAATAAAAATTTCTTGGGGGAGGAAGCTTTATTATCCTCTCGTGGGGTAGAGCTTGAGCTGCTAAATGATGAAACCTGTATCACTATGATGGGGGATTTTATCGAGCAAAACCCAACACTGTGGAATGAAGATATTGGTGAGGAATGCTAATTAAAGGTCTTATTTTATAAGACTGTTTGTGTCTATTGGTTTATTTGTTTATTGATTGGAGTTATCAAAAGAAGAACTGCCACGCATTTTCCCAACGAAAGTATGAGGATGTAGCAATAAGGATTAAAAACAGAGTATTTAAGCTTAAAACAACATAACCGCTTGTTTGATGAATATCTGTTCAGCGCCTAATGTAAGAGTTAACCCTTGTTAACTCGGTAATGAAAATGGCCAAGTTTAGTGATCCATTCCCTCGCTTAATTCACGAATGCGCCCGTGACATTGGTTTATCGATTTTGGTGGGGCTGGGTTTGATAATGGCCTCAGTTGCTAGTGCCGCTTCCATTAATCCTACCTTGAAATTTCAGCAGGACCCTCAGCATGTGGAATATAACGATCTAGCCCATGTGATTTTGAAAGAGGCTTATCGCCGTATAGGGCATCCAATAGCAAAAGATCGCTTGGACACGAAGCGCGGCTTAACTAATACAGCCTTGGATGATGGTATTTTAATCTCACCTGTTCGCTCAGCTTTGCAAGACGATTATATTCGTATCCCTATTGCGATTGTTAAGCTCAAAGTTTTTGCTTATGTACATAAAAGCCATGAGCATACTCGCTATGAATTTGGCCTATTGGGAAATCGAGTTTCTATTGTAAAAGGGATGCCCATGATCCAAAACAACATGATGGGGATGGTTGCTACTCAGATGAACAGTGTTAATAACTCCTTAAAATCTATTTTGAGGAATCAAGCGGATCTGGTTTTATTACCGGAGTTTTGTGCTTTGAGCCGAAGCAAAAAGCATCTGCGTGAGCAAGTAATTGCCTTGCAGCCTGCTGTTTTTGAAGTACCTATGTATCATTATATTAGTAAGAAAAACGAGCACCTAGTTGAGTCGCTAAAACGCAGTCTCAATGGCATGAAAAAGAAACAGCTCATTACTCAAGTTACCCAAAGTTTTAAGCATGTTATCGAGGCCGACGCTGAAGCTTGAGGTTCGTTAATCTTTATTACGGCTACGTTCAGCTGGTACATAAAGTTGAGCCATTAGGTAATCACGAAAATCTTGAGTATAAGGCTGTGCGTCTACTGCAACTTGCATGCAGCCAAGCCAAGCATCGCGCTCAGCGGGGCCGATTGCTAAGTGACGGTGAGCAACGGGAATTCGAATTGGACCATACTTCTCACTGAATAACTTAGGACCTCCTAGCCAGCCCGTAAGAAATCGAGTTAATTTATCACGGGACTCGTCTAAGTTGTTACTGTGCATATCTCGAATGGTTTGAGCTTCAGGAAGGGTTTCCATTGCGTCATAAAAAGCATCAACTAACTGCTTAATACCATCAAAGCCACCTGCGGCAAGAAAAGATGTATCATCTTGGCCATAGCTATTTGAAGTCATGAAGTGTCCACTAAGTTAAAAGGTCGAAGTACTTAGTGGAATATTATCATAAAGAGGCTTCTTCAGGGATTGCCTCTATTGAAGGTTTTTCAGCTGATTCTGACGAAATATCTTCTGTGAGGTCTTTGGCTAGATCGTCATTAGTGTGATCTGAGATCGCCAGTTTTGGTTTTTCACCAACGGGTTTAAGCAGGTGAAAACCAAGTGGAGTACTCACTGGTCCGGTAAAGGGTTTCTGATCATCATGGATGGCTAACGCATTGATAATCTCAATCGGTAGATCATCTTGTTGATGATAACCAGCAAAGCCGCCTTCGCGAGAGGAAAGGCAAGCGGAGTATTCTCGGGCCAGTTCTGCAAAATCAGCACCGAGCTCTAGTTCTTTCGCTAGATCTTGGGCCAGTAACGGGCTTTTTAACAGTATGTGGTGTAGTGCAATGGTTTGCATGGGCTATCCAAAATCTTCCCTAAAGTCGTATTAAGAATAGCTCAAAATCTAAGGGTAGGCTTATTTTTCTAGCTGTTGATTCGCATAGCTAGCGAGGCATTGGCCGGAAACTATTGAAAGTAAGCAATAAGCGGTAAACCAGTAAAAACCATCATGTAAGCTAGATTGAAGCTCTGCAGTGGCTTGCGCCGTAAAGAATGCCACCAAAATGGCGACAACAAAAACATCCGCCATTGACCACTTACTGATGAGTGCAATTAACTGCCAACGCCAGCGGGCTGGAGATAACCAGGCCCAAATAATCAGTAAGCCTTTGGTGACGGGAATGATGACGCTAAACGTCACGACCATGAAGCCAACTCCGGCATATCCGGCATCTTTAAGACTGTGCACTGTTTGCCAAATACTGCGAGTTTCTTCAAAAATGGTGCTTTTCAGTCCAAACATGCTGATCGAAGCTTTGATCGTCATGATGGGCTCTGTCACTCCGGGATAAAGAAAGAAGAAACTAATGGCGGTGAGCATTAGCCCTAATCTTGGTAACCAGTTTGCCTGTTGCCAAGTATTAGCGGCTAATTGCCAAGGTTTTAATAAAAGTGTGATCATTTAGCTCTCAGGTAACATGACGTTGAGTTCAAGCACGGAAGCGGTGCCTTGCTGCTCAAGGTTTACCTGTACTTGGTCGTCGGCAATGGCGATGTATTTCCGCACGACAGCCAATAACTCTTGCTGCATTTTAGGTAAATAATCAGGGCCACGGCTATTAACGCGATCGTGGGCGACTAGGATTTGTAGGCGCTCTTTAGCAATGCTGGCGGTACTTGTTTGTTCCTTACGGAAGTAGTCCATTAAACTCATGATTAACCTCCGAAAACGCGTTTAAGGAAGCCTTTTTTCGCAGCTTCTAAAAATCTATGGGGGCGGTCTTCACCCAAATAACGGGCGACGGCATCGTCGTAGGCTTGGCCGGCATCACTGATATCATCATGAATAACGGGAACACCTTGGTTAGAGGCTTTTAATACCGCTTGTGATTCAGGAATGACCCCTAATAAAGGTACCGCGAGAATTTCTTCTACGTCTTCTACGGATAGCATTTCGCCGTTGGCAACACGAGCAGGATTATAGCGGGTAAGAAGCAGGTGCTCTTTTACGCGCTTGCCTTGCTCTGCTAAGCGAGACTTACTTTGTAAAATACCCAAAATGCGATCGCTATCGCGAACTGATGAAACTTCTGGATTGGTGACAATGATGGCTTCTTCTGCGAAATACAGCGCCATTTGAGCACCAGTTTCAATGCCTGCAGGTGAATCACATACGATGTAATCGAAATCTTCAGCAAGTTCATTTAATACCGCTTCTACGGCTTCTTTGTCTAAAGCATCTTTATCACGGGTTTGTGACGCAGGCAAAATGTACAAATTATCCAGTCGTTTGTCTTTGATCAAAGCCTGTCTTAAATTGGCTTCTTTATGAATGACATTAACGAAATCATAGACAACACGACGCTCACAACCCATCACTAGATCTAGGTTACGTAAACCTACATCAAAATCGATGACGACTGTTTTCTTTCCCTTTAGAGCTAAACCGGCTGCAAATGCAGCACTGGTGGTGGTTTTACCCACACCTCCTTTACCAGAGGTGATGACAATGATCTTGGCCAAGGTGAATTATCCCTTACATAAAGTTGCAAAATGCAGTATTCATTAAACCGAGTCTATGTTCAAGCGCCCGTTATCAAGTTGAATAAGACTAGCCTGACTGCAATGATCTTCATTGTCTTCGAATAGCTTATATTCCCCAGCAATGGCGACTAATTCCGCCTCTAGGGATTGGCAGCTAATAGTGACATTATCATTGCCTTTAATGCCCGCTAGCGCACGACCTCTTAAGGGGCCGTAAATATGTATGCTGCCGCCCGCAAGAACTTCTGCTCCTGCACTGACTAGGCCAAAGATAATGAGATCGCCTTCGGCACGAAGTTGCTGACCTGAGCGCACGGGGAACTTGTGAACTGTGGTTTTAATTTTCGCTGGTGCCGCGACTACCTTTTCTTCTACGGTTTTATTAACACGGCTTGGTTTTGAATTGTGTTTGCTATTACCTTTGCCAAAATCCGCAAGTTCGAGTTGTTCTAGTAATTCTGTATGGTCTTCTTGAGCGTTTTTAACACCAATGGGAAGCATGCCAAATTCATGGCAAAGGATATGCAAAGACGGCAAGTCAATCTTATCTTCAAGCTCAACAAAGTCGAAAATACAGGGTAAGCGAACAAACATCTTAGGGGCTTGTTCAACCTTGGCTCTTAATTCTTGCTGGATCTGGGCTAAATCATTGCTCTGAATTAGCAGGGTTGTTATTGGATTTAACCCTGCTTTGAGATTAAACGCTGGCATTAGTTGGTTGCTTTTATCTCAAGAGGAAACTGGGTAAAGGTGATGTTTACAAGACCTTCTTTTAATACGCGGCGTAGATTATGGTGATTATCGACTTCAGGGGTCGCTAAGACGTCACGGTAATGTTGACCAAAGCAACAAAGCGCTTGCTCTTGATTAAGCTTTATTAGTTCCGCTAGAGCGAAGACTTTACAGGAGCCTTGGTTCTGCTCGCTGCTATTGGCGACTCCGCCATTATTGAAGGCGCTTGGAGTAAAGTTAAAATGTTGCTCGATGAACGCTAAGGTTGTCTCAAATTGGAAATCAGCTTGGGTTATTTGCTGAAGAAAATCGCTTTTTGCTTGTTCAAACTGTGACATAGTTACAAATCCTTTCAAATTGTTGTAAGGCTAACACCAGAAAACGCAAAGTGTAACTCCCATTGTTTGAAAAAAGCGCTATGTTTATACAGTAGAACTAAAAATAACAAATACAGGGGTATTGAAATGGATAATTTGATGATTTTGTGTGTGATTACCGCTTTAGTGATAGCTGCAAGCTATGTTCTATCAATTAGTTGGCAGGATTTTACTCGCCACCTTGTTCCTAAGAAATTACGCCCTTCAAAAAGCGAAGAGTAGTC
>CAJVZR010000053.1 GCA_913019965.1 uncultured Oleispira sp. | reverse complement strand
TACCACCATTTCGATGCTGTCTTTAACTAGGGCTGCTTCGTCAACTAGCGGCCACTGAGCATCAAGTACGGAATCAGCATGACCAAAAGCAGTCCAAAGTTCGCTTGAAATGTGCGGCGTGATTGGAGAAAGCATCAAGATGATGGCTTCTACACCTTCACGGGCAACCGCGCGGCTTTGCTGGTTATTCTTGCCGAGTTTGTTTAATGCGTTCAACAACTCCATGATGGCAGCGATGGCCGTATTATAAGTCTGACGCTGTCCCATATCGCCGGATACCTTGGCGATGGTTTCGTGAATCTTACGGCGAGCGGTTTTCTCTTCTTTATCCAATGCTTCAATGTTTAAGGCTTCGGCTTCACCATTGGTTAGCTCGAAACTTAAACGCCATAGACGCTCAAGGAATTTCTTAGCACCCTGTACGCCCGCATCGGACCATTCTAATGTTTGCTCAGGTGGCGCTGCGAACATGGTATATAGGCGTACGGTATCTGCGCCGTATAAGTCGATGGCGGCTTGAGGGTCAACGCCGTTATTTTTCGACTTTGACATTTTGATCATGCCAGAGAAAACAAGTTCACGACCAGTCGCTGTTTCGGTAACACGGGCAATGCCACCTTTTTCATCACGCTCAATGGTCACATCGGCAGGGTTAACCCATTCTTTGGCGCCATTTTCGGTGGTGTAATAATAAGCATCAGCCAATACCATACCTTGGCATAATAAGCTCTTGAACGGCTCATCACTTTCAACCAAGCCTGCATCACGCAATAACTTGTGGAAGAAACGTGCATACAATAGGTGCAAGATCGCGTGTTCAATACCACCAATGTATTGATCCACAGGCAGCCAGTAATTGGCTTCTTCTGGCTCAAGCATTTTGTCATGGCTTTGCGGCGTGCAATAACGGGCGTAGTACCAAGACGATTCCATAAAGGTATCGAAGGTATCTGTTTCGCGAAATGCCGGTTCGCCATCTAGGGTGATGTCGGAGAATTCTGGGTTGTTCTTGATGGGCGAGTTAATGCCATCCATGACTACATCGGTTGGTAATTCTACCGGTAGCATATCTGCTGGAGTGGTTACCGATGAGCCATCTTGCTTCTGGATCATTGGAATTGGGCTACCCCAATAACGCTGACGGCTTACGCCCCAGTCACGTAGACGGTAGTTAACCTTGATTTCGCCTTTGCCATTGGTTTCTAACCAGTGGGCAATGGTCTTGAACGCTTTATTCGTTGGTAGGCCATTGAACTCGCCAGAATTAACCAAGATACCTTTTTCGGTATAAGCACCTTCGGACAAGTCGATTGCAGCACTTTCAGTTTCTTTCTTCTTTGGCTTAGGCGCGATAACTTGCTTGATGTCTAAATCGTATTTAGTGGCAAATTCCCAGTCACGCTGGTCGTGGGCAGGAACCGCCATCACAGCGCCTGTGCCATAATCCATTAGTACAAAGTTAGCGATCCATACAGGTACTTCATCACCGGTGATTGGGTGAATCGCCTTAATGCCGGTATCGATACCTTTTTTCTCAATCGTCGCCACATCCGCTTCTGCGGTACTGGATTTCTTACATTCTTCGATGAAGGCTTGGATATCAGAGTTGCCTTCAGAAGCTTGGGCTGCCAAAGGGTGACCTGCAGCAACAGCAACATAACTCACACCCATGACCGTATCTGGACGAGTTGTATAGATTTCTAGTTTCTCATCACTATCTTTTAGGCCGAAGTGCATCTCAACACCTTCAGAGCGACCGATCCAGTTCTTCTGCATCGCTTTTACTTGCTCAGGCCATTCATCTAGCTGATCAAGGTCGTTCAATAATTCTTCTGCATAGGCGGTGATGCGGATAAACCACTGTGGAATATCTTTTTTTACTACTGGGGTATCACAGCGCCAACAGCCACCATCAATTACTTGCTCGTTGGCCAATACGGTTTGGTCATTTGGGCACCAATTAACCGCAGATACTTTTTTGTACGCCATGTCTTTTTCGACAAGCTGGGTGAAGAACCACTGTTCCCAACGGTAATATTCAGGATCACAGGTGGCGAATTCACGGTCCCAGTCATAACCAAAGCCCAAGCTCTTTAGCTGAGTCTTCATGTAGGCTACGTTTTCTTTAGTCCATTTTGCTGGCGCCGTTTTGTGCTTGATCGCTGCGTTTTCTGCTGGCAGACCAAATGCATCCCAGCCCATTGGCTGCATGACGTTCTTACCTTGCATGCGCTGATAACGAGAAACTACATCACCGATGGTATAGTTGCGCACGTGACCCATGTGCAGTCGACCACTAGGGTAAGGGAACATGGATAAGCAATAGAACTTCTCTTTGCTGGCATCATGGACCGCTTTAAAAACTTGGTTTTGTTCCCAATGTTGTTGCAGCTTGCCTTCGATTTTCTTCGGCTGGTAACTTTCTAACATTGGAGAGGTAGTATTAGTCGACTGAGACATAGTGATGATCTTGTAATTCAGGGTTCAAATAAGGCCGTCAGTTTACCCTAAGCAGGGAGTGGCGGGTAGCTTTCGAAGAAAATGGTATTAATGAAGCGCTTATTGACTGATTGGGCTATCGTTTATCTTATCTAGACATTAGTATTGCTAAGTATGTTATTCAGTCCAAATAGATAGGGTATTGTTAAAATGGGCGGTGAAAAATTTGAAGCATAGGGTTAAACGCTTTGCCGGAGCGATATTTATCTACATTCTCGGCGTATTTCTTATTGCTGGCTTGAGCTATATGCAAGAAAGAGCACGCTTTCTTGCCGATATTGATCAACGTTTATTAGCCGCCGCGAGCAATCTGCCTTCGATATTACCAGCGGACTTTCATGATATTGCGCGCACTCCTAATGCTATCTCCTTTGAGCAGGATCAACATAATTTAGAATTAATGACCCGCCATACCCGCAGTGGTGATCTGACTTATCTCTACAGCTACGTCATGGTCGATGGCATGATTTACTTTACCTCTTGTAATTACACTCAAGAAGATATCGAAAAGAATCAAGTCGTTACTTATTGGACGGATTATCCTGAAGGGGCGAAAGAATATTTTGATGCGATGACATCTTCTGAGCCCATTTATGTCACTGCCGGTGATCGCTGGGGGCTTTTTCGCACTATCTTAATGCCGATGACATCGCCTTCTGGCTTGCCTTATGTCGCAGCTGCGGATATGGATATCACCGTCATTGAAAACTCTTTGAAGCACGCTGTTTTGTCCGTTATTGGCATGAGCGTTGTCTTACTCGCAATAGCCGTGCCGTTGATTCTAGCCTATCGACGTACGTATTTTGAGATGAACTCTGAGCTGGTGGATTTAAATAAACAGCTGCAATCGGACATTGCCCAAGCTCAAGTATTAGAAACTGAGTTGAAACAGGCGACCCATCAAGCGAATGTGGCGAATGAGATTAAAAGTCAGTTCCTCTCTAATATGAGTCATGAATTACGTACTCCGATTAATGGCATATCGGGTATGAACCAGCTGTTGCTTGATACTGAGCTTTCCCAAGAACAAAAAGAATATATAGAACTATGCAATAAAAGTGCGGAAGTACTTTTAGATACGGTTAATCAAATATTGGATGTCGCGGCGATTGAAGCTGGTGGCTTAAAAATGCATAACCGAGTGGTTAATACTCAGTTATTCTTTGATGATATCGCTTTATTATTTTCGGCTCAGCTTGCGAAGAAGCGCCTAGATTTAGTACTCACATTTGAGGATGTGTTACCCGTTAATATCAATATTGATCCGGTACAGTTACGTAAAGTTCTAATTAACTTGATCAGTAATGCGATTAAATTTACCGAAGCAGGTGGAATACGAGTCAATATCCGTTGGTTAGATGGCATTTTATATGGCGAGGTTCAAGATACCGGGATGGGTATTCCTAGTACTGAGCAGGCTAGGATTTTTGAGGCTTTCCAGCAAGTGGATAGTTCTTATGCTCGAGAGCATGGTGGTACAGGGCTTGGCTTACCGATATCGCAACAAATCTGTCATATGATGCAGGGTAAACTTTCTCTTTTTCATTCCGATGATCAGGGCTCTACGTTTAAATTCCAAGTTCAAGCCCCTAATCATGGCTTTGAACAAATTAATAAGAACGTCCTTCGCTCTAATAAAGAGGTCGTTATTTGTTCTAAAGCTGCAATCCTAAGTAACTGGTTAAGCAGTGAGCTAAAGCCCATTGACGTTAGGGTTCTCGACAATATTAATGAGGTAGTACCAGAGCAAGATCGATACTCACTGTTATTAATTGATTCAGCGTTAGGATTGGAGGCTTTAATGAATGCCGCTGAACAGTTTAATGATGAATCACTGAAACTTGTCTGGATGGCCTGGTCTGGCGAGCACTTACCTGCTGAATTAGAAAGTAAGGTCAGCGTCTTGCGTAAACCTCTAACTCAAGATAGCTTGTTAAAAATTGCGCAATTTGACTAATTTATGTCGAAAATATAATGAATTCATAGACTTAGGTCAGTTTTTCATGACTTAGTTAAAGCGAACGGCGCTCTCTAATTGATAATTGTTTTTATTTGCTGATACTGGGCAAAAAATTATTCAATTTATCAAGATGGAGAAAGTATGCACCGTTTCGTACCTTACTATTGCTTTATGGTTTTGGCTTTGGGCTTATTTAATTCGAGCTCAGCTCAGCTGACAGAGACGGAAAAGCTGTTGGCTGAAATGGCGACGGTACAAGGTAATGATCATTTATTAAAAGCGGCGGTGATGGCAGGAAAAGATCGTGCATTATTATGTGGTAATTGCCATGGTAAAACGGGCAATAGCGTACGTGATTATATCCCCAATCTTGCTAGTCAGAATGCTGCGTATCTTTTTAATCAATTTGAATTATTTGCTAATGGCGAGCGTAAAGATTATGTGATGAGCCGCTTAGCCAAAAATTTAACTCGTGCAGATCGAGTTAATATCGCGCTCTATTTTTCTCAGATGCCTGTTCAAGCACGCCCACAGCCTGTACCAATGAGTACTAAGGGTGAGGATATTTATAATAGCTTATGCTTTACCTGCCATCAGAAGGATGGACATGGTAATGGTAGTTATCCTCGTATTGCGGGGCAACCTTATGAGTATTTAGATAAAACCTTACAGGGCTTTGCTGGCGGTAATATAAAACGTAAAAATTCGCCTATGGCGGTCATTGTTGCGAATATGAATTCGCAACAATTAAAAGATGTGGCGGCTTATGTTGCAAGTATGCCCTAGGCTGCTGCATTCTGTAGTAGCTGGTCTGATAATTGGTCTCGTAGGTCTTGAAAGTCATCTTGGCTGATATCTAGGTGATCTAAAATTGAGTCCAACTGTTTGAGCTCACTCTGCTGCTCTGTCATCTTCCAATATAAGCGATACTCATTGCTTATATACTTGGCAAGCTTGAGTAGTGCTAGTAGTGTCGGTACTTCAGGAGGCAAGTGTTTGGGATCTTTAAGGACTGCGAGGGTTATAGGTTGGTAACGAACAGCAAGCGCCGCATTTTCATCCATATTCCAGGTTTTGGTAAGTTCATACCCTTGATGATAATGATCGGTACCGAAAGTCTCCCGCTCTAAATAACATAGCTTTTTAGCGTCGAGGTTATTATTTTTCTTAACAAATAGAGAGTAATGGCTGAAGTTACGCATCATAACGGCCATTCCAGTTGCATGTAGCATACCTACTTTATAGGCTAACTCTGAATCAACGAGAATAAACTGTTCGGCGATGACGGAGCAAATACTCGCAACTTCAGTGCAACTACTCCAAAACTCTTCAGGAATGGCTGCTTGATCTAATTCAGAGCGTAAAATCACTGTTTGAATAAGAGTAGCTAGTTTTTCAGTCCCTAGTATTATAATCGCTTGCTCAATCGATTTTATAGCTTGAGACCTTCTATAAATAGGGCTATTAGCAGCGGATAATAAAATTGTGTAAAGCGCTAAATCTCTTTTGATGACTTTGATCAAGTAGTTTATATCTGGTTCTTGAGTCTTTAATAGATTCTGTAGTTCAATGAGCACTGTAGGGCAAGGTGGAATAATTAATGCCTTTGACACGATATCGCCTTTTATTTTGAGTGAGAATTTGAAGTGATATTTCTTATTACTATCTAGTATAGATAAAGATTTTTTAGAAACCTGCTTGTGAAGAAAATAATTGTGTTTTTTCTTATTAACAAATACAGTCCGTAATTACACCGCATTCTTGATTTATCGTAGTCTTCTAAATGCCCGTGCCTTAGAATGGAAATATGAAACAGCTAATAGACCCTTTTGGGCGAAAAATTGAGTATTTAAGAATATCGGTAACCGATCGCTGTGATTTGCGTTGCAGTTATTGTATGAGCGAAGATGTCGAATTTTTACCTCGTCAAGATATCTTATCTTTTGAAGAGATTATTCGCTTAGCCAAAAGCTTTGCTTTATTAGGGGTCACTAAAATTCGTATTACCGGTGGTGAACCTTTAATGCGGAAGAAGTTACCTGAGTTGATTGCTAGCATTAAGGCAATAGAAGGCATTGAGGAAGTCGTCATTACGACCAACGGTACCTTGTTAACTCAATATGCTAAACCACTTTTTGAAGCGGGTTTATCGCGATTAAATATTAGTTTAGATACTTTACAGGCAGATCGATTTAAAACATTGACCCGTCGTGATCGTTTGCAAGCGGTACTGGATGGCATTGAGGAAGCGAAGAAATACCCATTTGAAAGTATTAAGTTAAATGCCGTCGTCATGCGAGGTATGAATGATGATGAGATTATTCCGTTAGCGGATTTCGCGATTGCTAATGATATAGATATCACTTTTATTGAAGAGATGCCTTTGGGTGAAGTTGGTTATGATCGCAGTGTAACCTTCCTTTCTAGCGCTGAAATCAAATCTGAAATTGAGAAGAAATATTCTTTAGAATCATCAAGTTATAAAACGGGTGGGCCTGCAGTTTATTGCAACGTAGAAAATCAAAAAACAAAAATTGGTTTTATTTCCCCCCACAGTAATAATTTTTGTAGTGACTGTAACCGAGTGAGAATAACAGCGGTTGGACGGTTATTGCTTTGCTTAGGTAATGAGAATAGTCAGGACTTACGTACTACATTACGTGCTGGTTGCAGTGACGAAGATTTAACCGAACAATTAATTTCGGCTTTACAATTAAAGCCAGAAAAACATAATTTTGACTTGGGCGAAGAAGTTAAAATTTTACGATTTATGTCCCATACAGGTGGATAGCCACCTGTCATTCCTCTCATTATTATCTTTCTCTAATTTGTTTGTCATAAAAATGTAACAATTATGGTCTAAGCTATTATCCTTGTATATTTCTGGATTGGATAATCCAAAACAATGGTAGGATTTGCACCAAGGCTGGTGCTATAGTAAGTCATCTTTACAAAATTCTTACCATTATAATAATTACGATAATAAAATTATGTCAGTCAAAACATTACCTGATCAAATTACTGATCTATTAATAGCGCTCGTATTCGTTGGTAAATTAGAACCAGGGGATAAACTGCCTCCTGAACGACAGCTTGCTGAGTATCTAGGTGTTGATCGTACTTCGTTACGTATGGCGCTTAGAACACTAACCCGCATGAATATCATGAATACCGTTCAAGGTTCTGGGATACGAGTTCGTGATTATAAGGTTGAAGGTGGCTTAGACTTTTTGGGTAATTTGTACCAAATTGATGAGCTTGAATTAGGTGGTGAATTTTTATTATCGGGCCTCGAATTATTCAATCGAGCAATTCCGTCGGCGATAAAGATATCCGTCGAAAAGAATGCGGAAGAATCCCAAGGTAAGATTTTGGGGATCGTGCATCAGATGTATCAAGGCATTCAAAATGGTTCTGATTACCGTGAGCTTGCGCGCTTAGATGTTTTATTGGTTGATACTTTATTGGCATCGACAGGTAACATTTTTATGCAGGTGGCTGGTGGCAGCTCTCGCCAAATTCGTCAGGCATTAACTGAAAAAAATTATGAGCTGATTGATGTAAAAGCCCATCTTGATTGGTTGGTTAGTATGATGATGCGTATTGCCAGCGGCATGCTTGAGATGGATGAAATGATGCGCCAATATGTTGAATATATTGATGAAACGACCAAGCCATTAAAAGAATATTTATTGTCTTTACCAAAAGATCCTCAATTGATTTCATCTCCTTTACATAACGACCGAAATATTATGGATCTTGATGACATAATGAAGAAGTCTAAAGAAGTTTCGCCATTAAGGGTTGTTGGTGCCTAAATTTATTTAATAAAGCTCAGCCAAGCTGAGCTTTATTAATGACTCCTTTTTCCTCTTCTCTGCTTTTCCAGTAACCCAGTACAAATACCATTAGCGATAAAATGAACAGAGGCCATAATCCCATGGTCATAAACGGGGTTTGACCTTGGCGAGTTTGAGCATAAGCGGTCAAGGTTGCTCGCTGCTCTGTGGGTAGCTGCTTTACTATTTTACCTTGATGATTCACTAAGGCAGTGATGCCTGTATTGGTCGAGCGTAAAAGAAAACGTTGTGTTTCTAAGGCGCGCATTTGGGCGATAGCCATATGCTGTTTGGGGCCAAGGGAGTCTCCAAACCAGGCATCATTACTGATTGTAATTAACAGATCAGATTCTTTCGCCATATCGGCAACAAATTCTGGGTAGACAATTTCATAGCAAATAAAAGGCGCAATCAAAAATAGCTGCTTATTCTTTTCTACTTTAAGTAGAGGCTGTTGATTGTCTCCTTGCTTAAAACTGGACATGGGTAAATCGAAGAAGGGTAATAGTCCCCGAATTGCATTCTCTAATGGAATATATTCTCCAAAAGGAACCAACTTTTGCTTGTGATATAAACCTCCGCCCGTGCCGATTGCTAAAATACTATTATGGAACGCTCCTTTAAAAGGCCCTTCAGTATAGCGATAGGGAATCCCCGTAATAACACTGCTTTGGTTATTTAATGCTTCTTGATTAATGGTATCCAAGTAGGATTGAAATTGGTCTTTCAGTACAGTAATGGCCGTTTCTGGCCATAAAATAATATCGCTATCCCAGTGTTGGCGGGTTTGCTCAAGGTACGCATTGATGGTGGGGCTGCGCTGTTCGGGTAGCCACTTTATTTCTTGCGGAATATTCCCTTGTACTGCGCTGACCTTTAGGTCATTGCCTTGCTCGGTCCAACTGATACTTTGCAGAAAAAAACCGATTGGCCAAGTTATAAGAAGCACGAGATAAATAGGTTGTTTTTGGCGTATTGAGTAATAGATTGCCGCAGAGGTCAGTGCGGAAATAAAAGATAAGCCATACACACTCAGAATTGGCGCCCAACCACTTAACCAAGTATATAGATGAGCGTCACCAGCAAATAACCAAGGAAAGCCGGTCATAAACCAGCTTCGAAACCATTCGTAGGCAAACCAAAGAGATGCAAAGGCAAATATCGTCAAAATTATAGGGCTAGTTTTTCTCGTATAAAAGCGCTGAAAGGCATACATGAATAATGCCGGAAAGGTGGCTAAAAATGCAGCGAATAATCCGACCATTAAAATAGCTAAAATGGCGGGGGTGCCTCCATGGTCGTGCATGCTGACATAGATCCAAGATACTCCGACTGAGAATTTTCCAAAGCCAAAAAACCAAGTGCGAATCGCCGCTTCTTTTGCTGTGCTATCGTGTAAGCTGAAAAGCAGTCCTAATAAGGCGATAATGGCGACTGGCCAGAGAAAGAAGGGGGCAATAGATAGAGGAAAGATTAATCCTGAGATGAGGGCGATTACTCGAGGGTTTTCACCGAGCTTTTTCAGAAGCAGCATTCTAATTCCTGTTATTTAACATAAAAAAAGAAAGCACTAGGCTTTCTTTTTTTAAACTACTATTCAGTGAGTTTCATTACTCGATGGGGGTAACTTCCATCAAATTAATACGTCGGCCATTACCGTTGATGATTTTGAAGCGCCAATTATTAATGGTGATTGCTTCATCGCATTCTGGTACGCGGCCAAAATGTTGGATTACTATTCCAGCGATGGTATCGAATTCTTTATCGTCAAACTTAGTTTTAAAGTGCTCGTTAAAGTCTTCAATCGGGGTTAAGGCTTTGACCATACGAACATTATGGTCGAGCTCTTTAATGAAGCTATCGTCATCGTCTTGATCGTGTTCATCTTCAATTTCTCCAACAATTTGTTCGAGAACATCCTCAATGGTTACAATTCCTGCAATACCACCAAATTCATCAGCGACAATGGCCATGTGATTTCGGGTTGCGCGGAATTCTTTTAATAGGATATTTAAGCGCTTACTCTCGGGAACAAAGGCCGCAGAACGTAAGACGTCTTTCACGTTAAAGTCTTCACGACTTTCATTGAGAATAAGAGGCAATAGGTCTTTTGCGAGTAATACGCCGAGTACTTCATCTTGGCCTTCACCTAATACAGGAAAGCGGGAGTGAGCAGACTCAATAATAGAAGGTAAAAATTCTTTGAGGGATTCTTCAGCCTTGATGCAGACCATTTGTGAGCGAGGTACCATTATGTCGCGGACCTGCATGTCGGAAACTTGTAACGCACCCTCTAGGATAGAAAGCGTTTCGCTATCGACGACATTACGTTCAGCAGCCTCGCGCAATATATCTTTTAGGTCTTGACGGTCATTTGGATCGTCGGAAAACAAGGTGGATAGCTTATCTAGCCAAGATTTAGATTGGCTACTCGGTCGCTCTTCGCTCATGGGGGGGTGTTGATCTCTCAAATATCTATGGTTCAATGCTTACTTTATAAGGCCTAAACCTTAAAAAGCAAGCTTTTGGCGGTTTTTTATACTTTCTCAACCATTAAGCTACCAATAGAGTAGCCAGCGCCAAATGAACAGATTAAGCCTTTATCACCAGACTTAAAGTCGTCTTTATACTTGTGGAAGGCAATGACTGAGCCGGAAGAGGCAGTATTGGCAAATTCATCCAGCACAACGGGGGCTTCTTCAAGGGTCGGTAAGCGGCCAAGCAGCTTCTTCGCCGCAAAGTTATTCATGTTGATATTGGCTTGGTGTAGCCACATGCGTTTTAACTCTTCTGCGGCCATGTCACTTTCAGCTAACTGCTCTGAAATGAATTTCACAATCAGCGGTAGCAGCTCTTTAAATACTTTGCGGCCCTGTTGTTGAAAGAAAGGGCGGCCTTCTGGTAACTCATCAAAGCAATAATCAGCGTAGGATGCATCACTGCGGATATTATCCGAGTATTGAGTCATCTGCTTAGTGCCGATGATGCGGAAAGCACTTTCGCTGGTACAAGTCGCTTCAGGTTCAAGAATGGCTGCGGTAGCAACATCACCAAAGATGAAGTGACTATCACGGTTTTTGAAGTTTAATCCAGGGGTGGTGAATTCTGGATTAATGAATAGAACGCACTTGGCGATACCTGCTGCTAAGGCGGCGTAGGCGTTGATCATGCCAAAAGTTGCTGATGAACAGGCGATGCCCATGTCATAAGCACTTCCTTTGATGCCTAGATCACGCTGGATCTCAACGGAAATACCTGGGTAATCACGTTGGCGGAAAGTACTAGAGACAACGATTAGGTCAATATCTTCTGCTGTTTTACCCGCCTCTGCCATGGCTTGTTTGGCGGCTGCAATGCCCATTGTCACCATTTCTGGTGTTTTGCCTTCCTCTGTCATTGGAAAAGTTGGGTGCATGATATTGGGATCGATAATGCCATCTTTATACATGGCATAACGGGATTTTATACCCGAGGCTTTTTCGATGAATTCTGGACTAGAGCCTACTAAAGCTTCAACCTCGCCGGTTTCAATTTCGGTGGCATGTTGGTCATTAAATTTTTCTACATATTGGTTGAAAGCAATAACCAGTTCTTCATTGCTGATGGAGTGCGGTGGGATGAATAAACCTGTACCGGAAATAACGAACTGAGACATGATGCTGTAACCTAATTAAATTTGATCTGTAATTATGAGCTCTATGCTATCAAATCTATTTTGTTGGGTCTTGTATGAGTGGCGCTATATGAGCACTATATATAGGCTTTTTCAAAATTATTACTTTTTCTTTAACGGAATAGGTCGACGAGTTGACGATAAGAAGATTTTAAAACAAAAAACAAGGGGCGCCTAACGAGTGTCGGGTGCCCATAGGTATCACAAATAACTAGGAAAGGTTGGAAAGCTTAGGATGAGCTTTTGGGTTGCGACGTACAATTAACGCTACCTTGCCAATTTTCTGAATAAGCTCAGATCCTGTTTCTTTTACCATATCTTCGATGGCTTGGGCTCGCATATCTCGTTCGCCAATGGCGATTTTTACTTTAATCAACTCGTGATCATCTAGTGCACGGTTTAATTCTTCCAGTACGGTTTCTGATAAACCATTACCGGCTATCGTCACAACTGGGTTTAGATTATGGCCAATAGAGCGCATTGCTTTCTTTTGTTCAGCAGAAATTGCCATCAGATTCGGTTGCCTAACTTAATTAAGTGGTAAACTCTGATTATATATTAATAAATTCGAATTTGCCGCTTAAAGCGGTAATCTGCAGAAAACCAAGTGAGAAAATAAAGATATGGCGCGTTCAAAGTCGAGTAATGATTGGATGGATGAGCATTTTAATGATCATTACGTCATGAAAGCCAAAGAAGAAGGTTACCGTTCTCGTGCTTGCTATAAGCTGATGGAGCTGGATGATAAAGACAAATTGATCAAACCAGGTATGACGGTTGTTGATCTGGGTTCAGCCCCCGGAGGCTGGTCTCAAGTGGCCGCCAAGCGAGTAGGTGATCATGGGTTAGTCGTCGCATCCGACATTTTACCCATGGATGGTATTGCGGGTGTGACCTTCCTGCAGGGAGACTTTACTGAAGAATCGGTATTCGATGAATTGATGACGATTATCGGTAAGCGTCCAGTAGACCTTGTAATTTCAGACATGGCCCCCAATATGAGTGGAATGAGTGCGGTAGATCAGCCTGGTTCCATGTATCTAGTGGAGTTAGCGTTGGATATGGCGCGTCAGGTATTAAAGCCGGGTGGCAATTATGCTGCTAAGGTTTTCCAAGGAGAAGGTTTTGATGAATATTTAAAAGATATGCGTTCATCATTCCAAAAAGTCGTTACCCGTAAACCTGAATCTTCTCGTGCACGATCTCGCGAGGTGTATTTAGTAGCAAAAGGTTTTAAAGGTTAGTCAATCCTTTGCTAGAGTAGTTAATAGAGTAAAGAAAGGTATAAATGCCGCTGAATCTCTATTTAACGCTATTGCTATACTAGAGATCAGATTAAAAGCTGCGTAAGCTACTGGGTTTACGCTCCATATAGATAGAGGTATGCCTATCATGGCAAAGAATTTAGTACTTTGGGCCATCATCGCTGCAGTATTGATGACGGTTTTTAATAATTTTCAAAATGTCAGCCAAGCCAAAGAACTCAAGTATTCTGAATTTATTAGCAGTGTGCGCACCGGCCAGGTCGAACGTGTGAGTATTGCGGGTCAGAATATCGAAGGGGTATTGAGCAATGGAGAGAGCTTCTCTTCTATTCTGCCTGCCTATGATGATAAGTTGATCGATGACTTGCTCAATAACAATGTACAGGTTGAAGGTAAAAAACCTGAGCAGCAGAGTATTTGGACTCAGCTACTCGTCGCTTCCTTCCCTATCATCGTTATTATCGCTGTCTTCATGTTATTCATGCGCCAAATGCAAGGCGGCGGCGGTGGTAAAGGCGGACCGATGTCATTCGGTAAAAGTAAGGCCAAACTGTTAAGCGAAGATCAAATCAAAACGACGTTTGAAGATGTTGCTGGCTGTGATGAAGCAAAAGAAGATGTAAAAGAATTAGTCGATTTCTTGGTCGATCCGGGTAAATACCAGCGCTTAGGCGGTAAGATTCCACGCGGCGTGTTGATGGTTGGTCAACCGGGTACGGGTAAAACGTTATTGGCTAAAGCCATTGCGGGTGAAGCGAAAGTGCCTTTCTTCTCGATTTCAGGTTCTGATTTCGTTGAAATGTTTGTTGGTGTGGGTGCATCACGAGTTCGTGACATGTTTGAACAAGCTAAGAAGCAAGCCCCGTGTATTATCTTTATCGATGAAATCGACGCCGTTGGCCGAAGTCGTGGTGTTGGTATCGGTGGCGGTAATGATGAGCGCGAACAGACACTTAACCAGTTATTGGTTGAAATGGATGGTTTTGAAGTTAATGACGGCGTTATTGTAATTGCAGCGACTAACCGACCAGATGTATTGGATCCTGCATTATTACGTCCTGGTCGCTTTGACCGTCAGGTCGTCGTAGGTCTTCCTGATATTCGTGGCCGTGAACAAATTCTTAAGGTACACATGCGTAAAGTCCCCGTTGCTGATGATGTGAATCCATCTTTGATTGCTCGTGGTACTCCTGGTTTCTCTGGTGCTGATTTAGCGAATCTAGTGAACGAAGCGGCGTTATTCTCTGCGCGAGCAGCGAGAAGCTTAGTAACGATGGAAGAGTTTGAAAAAGCGAAAGACAAGATCATGATGGGTGCAGAGCGCAAGACCATGGTGATGTCGGAGAAAGAAAAGGAAAATACGGCTTATCATGAAGCGGGTCATGCAATTGTAGGCCGCATCATGCCAGAGCATGATCCTGTGTATAAAGTATCTATTATTCCTCGTGGCCGTGCTTTAGGTGTGACTATGTTTTTACCTGAAGAAGATCGCTATTCGATCAGCAAGCGTGGTATCGAGAGTAATATTTGTTCGCTTTATGGTGGTCGTATTGCTGAAGAGATGACTCTAGGTAAAGATGGTGTGACAACAGGTGCCTCTAATGATATTGAGCGTGCTACTCAATATGCTCGTAACTATGTTACAAAGTGGGGGCTGTCCGATAAGCTCGGCGCTCAGTTGTATACGGAAGAAGAGCAAAATGGTTATTTGGGTTCTGCCGGTGGCGGTCAGATGTCTCATCTTTCTGACGAAACTGCACGTACCATTGATTCAGAAATTAAGCTGCTATTGGATGGTTGCTATGAAAAAGCGACTCAAATTCTTGAAGAACATCGTGATCATTTAGAGTTGATGAAAGATGCATTGATGGAATATGAGACTATCGATGCTAGGCAGATTGACGATATTATGAAAGGGCAGAAGCCACGCCCGCCACAAGCTTGGAATGATCCGGGTGAAGGCCCGACGCCAAGCGCTCCCGCTGAAGAAAAAACGGATTTGGGTGAAGCTGGTGAGCAAAAAGATGGTGAAGCTGGCGATACTGCTGACGTATAATCCTCTTAAGATTTAACACTATTTAAAACGGGCTCAGGCCCGTTTTTTTATGTAGATAGAGAAGTGATGACTAGTAACTTATTAACCTGCGGAATTCGCAATGGACGGGCTCAGCAGTTAGATTTGAGCTGTTGCAATATCATGGGGATTCTAAATGTTACCCCAGACTCTTTTTCCGATGGCGGATTGCATAATAACCTCGATGCGGCCTTATTTCATGCTGAGGAAATGATCAGACAGGGTGCTACCTTGATTGATGTGGGCGGCGAGTCTACACGCCCGGGGGCTGCACTGGTATCAACTCAGCAAGAATTAGATCGAGTTGTACCGGTTGTAGAGGCGATTAATAAAAATCTCGATGCGATTATCTCTGTCGATACCAGTACACCAGAAGTTATTACTCAATCCGCCGCCGTCGGTGCGGGTTTAATTAATGATGTGCGTGCATTACAGCGTGAGGGGGCATTGCAGGCGGCAGCAGCAACCGATTTGCCAATTTGCTTGATGCATATGCAGGGGCAACCCGATACTATGCAGCAAGCACCGAATTATGAAGATGTGGTTGCTGATATTCATAACTTCTTAGCGGAGCGTATTGAAGCGTGTGCGAAGTTGGGGATTGATAAGAGCCGTCTGGTTCTAGATCCGGGTTTTGGTTTTGGTAAGGCTTTAGCGCATAATTATCAGTTACTAAATCAACTGCAGCATTTTCATCAGCTAGGCTTGCCACTTTTGGTAGGCATTTCCCGTAAAACCATGATTGGTAAGGTATTGGGTGATCGCCCAGCTGATCAGCGCTTGGCGGGCAGTCTTGCGGCAGCGGTTATTGCGGCGATGAAAGGGGCTGCTATCTTGCGGGTGCATGATGTGGCTGAAACCCGTGACGCGCTAAAAATTGTACAAGCAACGCTGGCATAGGCCGAATAGAAGCGTTGTATTAAAAACGGTCAAGGAAAGAAAAAATAATGAGCAGAAAATATTTTGGTACCGACGGTATTCGTGGTGAAGTAGGTACATATCCAATTACTCCTGAATTCGTTATGAAGTTAGGTTGGGCAGCCGGTAAGGTCTTTGCTCAGCAAGGCAAAAGCACGATTTTAATTGGTAAAGATACGCGTATTTCGGGTTATATGTTTGAGTCTGCCCTTGAAGCAGGCTTGGCCGCTGCGGGTGTGAATAGTGGCTTGCTTGGCCCAATGCCGACACCGGGGATCGCTTATCTTACCCGTACCTTTCATGCGGATGCAGGTATTGTTATTAGTGCTTCTCACAATGCTTTTAAAGATAATGGCATTAAGTTTTTCTCTGCTGATGGTACTAAGTTAGATGATGATATTGAGCTAGAGATTGAGAAGTATCTGGATCAACCTATGACAACGGTATCGTCTGATCAATTGGGCAAAGCATTTCGTATCGATGATGCAGCAGGCCGTTATATTGAATTCTGCAAAAGTACGACGCGTCGTTTGAAGCTGCGTGGTAAACGCATCGTTTTGGATTGTGCTCATGGTGCAACTTATCAGATAGCCCCGGCCGTTTTTACTGAACTGGGCGCTGAGGTTATTGCAATTGGTGCTGAGCCAGACGGCTTAAATATCAATAAGGATGTAGGTTCGACGTCGCCCAAATTATTGCAGCAAAAAGTGATTGAGACCCGTGCTGATCTCGGTATCGGTTTTGATGGTGATGGCGACCGCGTCATTATGGTGGATGAGAAGGGTGAAATCGTTGATGGTGACGAATTGCTTTACATTATGGCCATGCACGCTCGCAGTCGTAAGCGTTTAGGTGGTGGGGTTGTAGGCACCTTGATGAGTAATCTGGGCTTAGAGTTGGCTCTGAAGAAAGAAAAAATTGATTTTGTGCGAGCGAATGTTGGTGATCGTTATGTGATGCAGCAGTTGAAAGAGCATAATTGGCGTTTCGGTGGTGAATCATCGGGTCACTTGCTATGTCTGGATTCGACATCAACGGGCGATGGTGTGGTTTCTGCGCTGCAGGTGATGATGGCAGTACAGGATTCAGGTAAGAGTTTAAGTGTATTGAAGTCTGGCATGACTAAATGTCCACAAACCATGATTAATGTTCGTCGCAATAAAGATGTTGATGTTAAAAAAGATGAAGCGATACAGCAAGCTGCATCGGAAGTTGAGGCTGAGCTGGCAGGTCGCGGTCGTGTATTATTACGTCCATCAGGAACTGAGCCGGTCGTTCGGGTGATGGTTGAAGGTGAAGATGGTGACTTAGTTGCACAAAAAGCTCAGCATTTAGCTGAAATTGTGGCGCAAGTTATATCTTAATTGTGATTTTAGCCATCTACTACTTGAGTCGGCTGGCTAACTTCGCTACTATCTCGCCCTGTTTTTTATCTTGAGGTGATTATGCGTCGTCTATTGGTGGCTGGTAACTGGAAAATGAATGCCAGTAAGGTCATGTTGAATGAGTTGTTGTCTGGAATTGCTGAAAATGCTCCGCAACAAACTGACGTCGTTGTATTTCCGCCGGCTCCTTATCTATTGGCGGCAGCTGATAAATTACAGGGTAGCTCGGTAAAGTTTGGTGGCCAGAATCTTAATGCTAATGATAGCGGCGCTTATACCGGTGAGGTATCTGCAAGCATGTTAGTTGATTGTGGTTGTGAAGCTGTATTGGTCGGGCACTCAGAGCGTCGTACGCTTTTTGCAGAATCTGATGCTGATGTACTGGCTAAAACTGAAGCGGCCTTGGCGGCAGGTTTGGTTCCTTATGTTTGTATTGGTGAAACACTCGCTGAGCGTGATGCAAATAAAACGGAAGCGGTTGTTGAACAACAAATTAATGCAGTGTTGAACGGATTAACCGTTCAGCAGTTAGCAAAATGTGTATTTGCTTATGAGCCAGTTTGGGCAATTGGTACCGGTAAAACGGCCTCCCCAGAGCAAGCGCAGCAAGTGCATGCATTTATTCGTGGCTTAATAGCAACGAAAGATGAAGAGTTAGCACTGAATAGTCATATTTTGTATGGCGGTAGTGTAAAGGCAAGCAATGCGAAAGAATTGTTTGGCCAGAAAGATATTGATGGTGGCTTAGTGGGCGGCGCTTCACTAAAAGCTGAAGAATTTTTAGGAATCTGTAATCCAGCGTAATGTTGGTGAGCATAATAGGTAGAGAATAATGGAAAAGATTACCCTAGTAGTACATATCTTATTAGCCTTTAGTGTTATCGGTCTAATCATGATTCAGCAAGGCAAGGGTGCTGATGCTGGCGCTAGTTTTGGTGGCGGCGCTTCACAAACTGTATTTGGTGGTCAGGGCTCAAGTAATTTCCTTAGCCGTATGACAGCAATTGGTGCCACTGTATTCTTTATTACCAGTATGGTTCTTGCTGTTATTGCGAGTGAGAAGGCTAAAGGGATTAATGATGTAGGCGTTCCTAGCCAAGAATTAACAGAAATTCTTGAGCAAGACGCTCCTATTGTGGAAGAATACGCGCCTGCTACTGATGCACCTGATATTGATGTGTCAATTGACGATGTTCCTGTGTTAGAAACACCAGCACAATAATCGTCAAGCTGTAAAAGATTTGCGGATGTGGTGAAATTGGTAGACACGCCACCTTGAGGGGGTGGTGGGCTTACGCCCGTGGGAGTTCGAATCTCCCCATCCGCACCAATTCGCTTTTTTAATCGATCAGGCATATAATTGCCGCAGATTAGAAAAGCAAAGCAACAAGCCCCTCGTTAGGGGCTTTTTGTTAGGCGTTGTTTTTATATCAACGTCGACTAGAGAGAATTAATGACCGCGCTGTGCGATTTAGTTTTCTTGTCTGCAAAGCGGTACGCGGACTGGGCACATGTTGCCCAGTTTTTGTTTCTGGCGTTTGAGAATTGCAGATATTTTATAAAAATGTACAAATTTTAAAGGTTACTAAGCTTGGCTAGTAAAGAAGAAGAATTACGTGAAATGATTGCTCCGGCGATTGAGGCGATGAACTTGATCCTTTGGGGTTTAGAGTATTCCGCTCAAGGTCGTCACAGTGTTTTACGCATCTACATCGATGGTGAAAACGGTGTAAACGTTGATGATTGCGCCTCCGTCAGTCGACAGGTTAGTGCGATCATGGATGTTGAAGATCCTATTAGCCAAGAATATACCTTGGAAGTATCATCACCGGGTATGGATCGCCCGTTGTTTACTCTAGAGCAGTTTAGAAAATACATAAACGAGTGGGCTGATATCCGTTTGCGTATGCCATTTGATGGTCGTCGTAAATTTAAGGGTGTCATCATCAATATTGAAGATCAGGATGTAGTCTTGCAGGTTGACCAGCATGAATACCTACTGCCTATCGATATGATCGAAAAAGCGCACGTTATCCCCCAATTCAAGGACTAAGGTAGAGAGAGGCTAGAAATGAGTAAAGAAATACTTCTGGTCGCTGAAGCGGTTTCAAACGAAAAAGGCGTTGATAAAGAGATTATTTTTGATGCGATTGAATCCGCATTAGCAACGGCGACGAAAAAACGTTACGAAGACGAAGAAGCAACTATTACTGTAAACATTGATCGCCGCAGTGGTGATTATGTAACTTTCCGTAGCTGGTTAGTAGTAAGCAATGACGTAGTACCTGGTTTAGGAGATGAGCTAACACTTGAAGAAGCGTTAGAGATCGACGAAAACTTGAAGCCTGGGGATGTGTATGAAACTGAGGTCGAGAATGTTGGCTTTGGTCGTATCGGTGCCCAAGCTGCGAAGCAGATCATAGTACAGAAAGTACGTGAAGCTGAGCGCGCTATGGTTGTTGAGCAATACGAGCATCGTGTTGGTGAGTTAGTTAGCGGTAGCGTTAAGAAAGTAACTCGCGATAACGTGATTGTCGATTTGGGTAATAACGCCGAAGGTCTATTACCAAAAGATCAATTGATCGGTCGAGAGATCGTTCGTATGGGTGATCGTGTACGTGCTGTTTTAGATTGTATTCGCCCAGAAAATCGTGGACCTCAATTAATGCTGAGCCGTACCGTGTCGGCAATGATGATTGAGTTGTTCCGCATTGAAGTGCCTGAAATCACCGAAGAAGTGATTGAAATTAAAGGTGCTGCTCGTGATCCAGGTTCTCGTGCCAAGATTGCTGTGAAGACTAACGATGGCCGCATGGACCCAGTGGGTGCTTGTGTCGGTATGCGTGGTTCTCGTGTGCAAGCTGTGACGAACGAATTAGGTGGTAACGAGCGTATTGATATCGTGCTTTGGGATGATAACCCAGCGCAACTTGTTATCAATGCCATGGCTCCTGCCGAAGTTAGTTCTATCATCGTTGATGAAGACTCTAACTCGATGGATGTTGCCGTAGCCGCAGACAATTTAGCGCAAGCGATTGGTCGTGGTGGACAGAATGTACGTTTGGCTTCTGAGCTTACTGGCTGGGAAATCAATGTGATGACTGAAGCCGCTGCAGCTGAAAAGCAAAACGAAGAAGCGGGTAGCATCATTGATGACTTTACCCAGCAACTGGATATTGATGAAGACTTCGCTGAAGTTCTTGTTGAAGAAGGTTTCACTACGCTAGAAGAAGTTGCTTACGTACCAATCGAAGAAATTATTGCCATCGATGGCCTTGATGAAGAGATTGCGACTGAACTTCAAAATCGCGCTAAAGATGTGTTATTGACACAAGCGATTGCTTCCGAGGAAAAATTGGAAGAAGCAGAGCCTGCTGAGGACTTGTTAACAATGGAAGGCATGGATAAACACCTTGCTCTTGTATTAGCAAGCCAAGGTATTTGCACAATGGAAGAACTAGCAGAGCAAGCCATCGACGATATTATTGACATCGAAGGCATGACAGAAGAAAAAGCGTCAGAGCTTATTATGACCGCTCGTAAGCCTTGGTTTGAAGGCGCTGAGTAATAGATTCACTCGGCCTAGGAGAGATGCATGACCGATACAACAGTTCAAGAGTTCGCCGATGTGGTGGGTACCGATTCCGATCGTCTACTATCACAAATGAAAGATGCGGGCTTGCCTCAGACTAACGCAGATGATGCCGTTAGTGCTGAACAAAAAGAGGCCCTTTTGGGTCACTTAAAGAAAAGTCATGGTGAAGCAGACGAAGCTGAACCAAAAAAGATTAGTCTTAAGCGTAAGACAACCAGTACGTTGAAAACAGGCCAAGGCGGCAAGAAAGATGTTGCCGTTGAAGTACGCAAAAAGCGCACTTTTGTTAAGCCTGATGCGGACGATGTTGCAGCAGCAGTGGAAGAAAAAGTCGCTGCAGTTAAGGCTGATAAAGAGTCACAAGCCGCTGCGAAAATAGCGACTGAAAATGCGACAGCCGAAGCGAAAGCCGCAGCTGATGCATTAGAAGCTAAAGCTGCAGCAGCTGCAGCTGCTAAAGCGAAAGCCGCAGCAGAAGCGAAGAAAATTAAGCCAGCTGCTAAGCATAAAATTTCTCAGAAGTCTCAGTCTGAAGCTAAAGCCCGTGGTGGTGTAAGCTCTACTGCTCGTGTTGCCGCGAAGGCCAAGGTAGCCGCTAAGCCAAAAGCTGAAGCGAAACCAAAAGCTGAAGCGAAGCCAAAAGCGAGCGCTAAGCCAAAAGCAGCAACTAAGCCGTTGCAGCGTGATACTCGTAATAAGAAGCCTACGGCTACTGCAGCAGCGAAAAAGCCTGTTCTTTCGAAAGAAGAAATGGCCCAGAAGCAAGCAGCCGCTGAAGCAGCGACTCAGCGCGAAGGCGGTGATCGTAATAAGAAGCGTGCTCCTGGTGCTCCAGCAGCAGCTCCACGTGGAGCAGCTCCACGTCAGTTCCGTACTGAAGATGGATCAGCTAATCAGCGTGGCCGTCGTAAGAAGCTGAAAGGTAAAGCAGCTCGTACTGCTCAAGCTCAAGCTGATAACGAGCACGCGTTTACTAAACCAACGGCTCCTGTAATTCATGAAGTTGAATTACCAGAAGCGATTACCGCTGGTGATCTTGCTGCTAAGATGGCAATTAAAGCCGGTGATGTCATTAAGACGTTGATGGGAATGGGCGTAATGGCCACCATTAACCAGACTTTAGACCAAGATACTGCGACCTTAGTGGTTGAAGAGATGGGTCATAAAGTAACTAAGTTGATTTCGGATAACGCACTTGAAGAAGACGTATTCGAATCTGTAACTTATGAAGCTGCCGAAGAGCCTCGTGCTCCAGTTGTTACCGTTATGGGTCACGTCGACCACGGTAAGACTTCACTACTTGATAGTATTCGTTCAAGTCGCGTTGCGACTGGCGAAGCCGGTGGTATTACTCAGCATATTGGTGCTTATCACGTAGATACAGATCATGGCATGATCTCTTTCTTAGATACACCAGGACACGCGGCATTTACTTCAATGCGTTCACGTGGTGCTCAGTGTACGGATGTAGTGATTCTTGTAGTTGCAGCCGATGATGGTGTAATGCCGCAAACAAAAGAAGCCGTACAGCACGCGAAAGCCGCTGGTGTTCCTATTGTTGTTGCTGTTAACAAGATGGATAAAGAAGGCGCTGATGTAGATCGTGTTAAAAACGAACTATCTGCCTGTGATGTGATCCCTGAAGATTGGGGCGGTGACGTTCCTTTCATGCCAGTATCTGCGCATACCGGTGAAGGTATTACTGAGTTATTGGACTCTGTTTTATTACAGGCTGAATTACTTGAATTGAAAGCGGTTGTTGAAGGTCCTGGTCAAGGTGTTGTTGTTGAATCTCGTGTCGATAAAGGCCGTGGTCCAGTAGCTACCTTGTTGGTTCAAAACGGTACGCTTAAGAAGGGCGATATCGTTCTTGCGGGTAACTGTTATGGCCGTGCTCGTGCATTATTGGACGAAAATGGTAAGCCAACAGAGTCTGCAGGTCCTTCGATTCCTGTTGAAATCTTGGGTATCAATGGTACTCCTGATGCCGGTGCTGCTTTCATCGTTGTTGAAAGCGAAAAGAAAGCTCGTGAAGTTGCAGAGCATCGCGAAGCTAAGCGCAAAGAAGGTATTCAGCAGCGTCAACAGAAAGCGAAATTGGATGCCTTGTTTAATAACATGGGCGGCAGTGAGCAATCTAACCTCAACATCATTCTTAAGACGGATGTTCGTGGTTCTCTTGAAGCGTTGACGGCATCTCTTCAAGGTCTTGCGACTGACGAAGTGAAGGTTAATATCGTCTCTTCAGGTGTTGGTGGTATTTCTGAAACAGACGCAACATTGGCCTTGGCTTCTGAAGCAGTTATGTTCGGCTTTAACGTTCGTGCGGATAACGCGGCGAAGAAAGTTATTGAAGGCAATGAATTAGATCTTCGCTACTACAGCATCATCTATGATTTGATCGATGATATTAAAGCAGCAATGTCTGGCCTATTGGCTCCTGAGCTACGTGAAGAGATCGTAGGTGTGGCTGAAGTACGTGAAGTATTTAAGTCGCCTAAGTTTGGTCTTATTGCTGGTTCTATGGTTACCGATGGTACGATTCACCGTAATAAGAAGATCCGTGTTCTTCGTGAGAACGTTGTGATCTACGAAGGTGAATTGGAATCTCTGCGTCGCTTTAAAGATGACGTTCAAGAAGTTCGCCAAGGCATGGAATGTGGTATCGGTGTGAAGAACTATCAAGATGTTCGCGCTGGTGATCAAATTGAAGTATTCGTTGTGAATGAAATCGCACGTACACTTTAATTAGCTAACTGCATTAGCTAAAACGAAAAACGCCGCTATATGCGGCGTTTTTTCGCTATGCTAGTTATATAAAGATATTTTTAAAAGGGCGTAATTATGCCAAAAGAATTTAGCCGAACCTCGCGCTTAGGCGAGCAAATTCGACGTGATCTGGCTCAACTGATTCAGTTCGATATGAAAGACCCACGTTTGGGCATGGTAACCTTGAACGCCGTTAAGGTTGCAAAAGACCTTGGTTATGCTGACATCTATTTCACCGTGATGGGTGCTAAGGGTGATAGTGATCAGGCAGATGAAGCTGAGATCCAAAAGCAAGCGAGTAAGATCCTAAATGATGCGGCTGGTTTTCTTCGTGGCGAGTTGTCACGTCAAATGACGACGCGCATAACACCTCAATTACGTTTTCATTATGATGAGTCGCTATTGCGTGGTCATCACATGACGAACTTAATTAATAAAGTCGTTGCAGAAGATAACGCGCGTGCAGGCAAACCTGCTGAAGATGCTGAATAGCAAAAGTAAAAGCAAAGAGTAGCAACAAGGCTGGTAAAAATTAGTATGGCGCGTCAAAAAAAAGGCCGTGATATCAGCGGCATTATAGTGCTCAACAAGCCATTGGGCCTTTCCTCCAATCAAGTTCTGCAAAAGATTAAATGGCTTTTAGGTGCTAAAAAGGCGGGTCATACCGGCGCGCTTGATCCTATGGCTTCCGGGGTATTACCTTTATGTTTTGGTGATGCAACCAAGTTTTCCCAAATCCTACTCGAATCGACTAAAGGTTACATCACGACATGTAAGTTAGGTGAGATTCGTTCGACGGGGGATCAGGATGGCGAAATCATCTCGGTCAAGCCAGTGCCTGAGTTTGACGCTGATTCGATTGAAACAATTTTGCAAAAATTTCGTGGTCTAATTACTCAAGTTCCTCCTATGTATTCTGCGCTTAAGCACGAGGGGCGGCCTTTGTATGAGCTTGCTCGTAAAGGGGTAGAGCTGGACTTGAAAACCTTAAAGCAGCGTGAAGTGACGATCCACTCTTTGAAAATTTTGGCGATTCGCCAAGAAGTGGGTGAGTTTGATTTGGAAGTCGTATGTTCCAAAGGCACTTATATCCGCAGCTTGGTAGAAGATATTGGTAATGAAATGGGCTGTGGTGCCTACGTCAGTATGCTGCATCGTAATAAAGCGGGTCCATTTTCAGAAGCTCAGTTCATTGAGTATCAAACGCTATTGGATCTGGAGGAGCAGTATCCAGTTCCTGCTGAGCGTCATGAAGTAATGGATGGTCTATTAATTCACTCCGCAGAAGCCATTCCCGATTGGCCTAAAGTTGATCTAACCTTGCATGAAGGGCACAAAATTTTACATGGGCAGAGAGTGAAAACTAGCTTCCCGCTCACGCCTCAAGTACAATTATGGGTTCATACCCCTGATGGGGCTGTCTTTGTTGGCGTTGGTGACATTACTGACAACGGAACATTGATACCGAAGCGCGTTTTTCAGGTGTCTTTACCTGACGAAAGCCCTGCAAAAAGCTAGCTTCAAGATTTCTGGCTAGCTTGAGTTTCTTGGTTCTTTAATCAAAAAGCTCAAGCAGCATCCTACTGTTAATATGCACGGTGGAGATGTGTGGCCGATTTAACCGCATATTATGGAGATATGATCATGGCATTAACTGCTGAAAATAAAGCTGCAATCGTTGCTGAGTACCAAACTGCTGAAGGTGATACTGGTTCACCAGAAGTTCAGGTTGCTTTGTTGACTCACAACATCGTTGGCTTACAGGATCACTTTAAAGTGAATCATAAAGATCACCACTCTCGTCGTGGTTTGATTCGCATGGTAAACCAGCGTCGTAAGTTGTTGGATTACTTGAAGGGTAAAGACGCAACTCGTTACACTTCTTTGATCAAGCGTTTAGGTCTACGTCGTTAAGATGTAACCTTGAAATAGAAGCCCTTTTTAGGGCTTCTATTTTTTTAGATAAGAAATAATTTATTTAACCACTGTACTGTCAGTTCTTAGCTACTTCTAACCATTTGCCTTTCAGCTTATCTCTTAATCAAGAGACGTCTTGCGAAAAGGGCCAATGCTTAGAAGTGCTAACAGCGCAGACATTTAAGGATTGAAAGAATGAGCAATATCCCTACAGCAATTACCAAAACGTTCCAGTTTGGTGAAGATACTGTAACTCTAGAAACGGGTCGTATCGCACGACAGGCTTCTGGTGCTGTTTTAGTTACTATTGGCAAAACTCAAGTATTGACCACGGTGGTTGGTGCTAAATCTATGAAGCCAGGACAAGACTTTTTCCCATTGTCTGTTCACTACATGGAAAAGACTTACGCAGCAGGTCGTATTCCTGGTGGTTACCTGAAGCGTGAAGGTCGTCCTTCTGAAAAAGAAACACTAACGTCTCGTCTTATCGACCGTCCAATTCGTCCATTATTCCCTAAGGGTTTCATGAACGAAGTTCAGGTTGTTTGTACTGTAATTTCTGCAGACAAGAACGTTGATCCAGATATCGCAGCAATGATTGGTACTTCTGCGGCCATCTCTATTTCTGGTATCCCTTTCAGCGGTCCAATCGGCGCAGCTCGTGTTGGTTACATTGAAGATAAGGGTTACGTTTTAAACCCAAGCTATGAAGCATTAGAAACTTCACTATTGGATATGGTTGTTGCTGGTACTAAGGACGCTGTATTAATGGTTGAATCTGAAGCAGACGAGCTGACTGAAGATGAAATGTTGGGCGCTGTATTGTTTGCTCACCAAGAATTCCAGTGTGTTGTTGATGCGGTTGCTGAATTCGCTGCTGAAGTGAATACGCCAGTTTGGGAATGGACTGCACCTGAAGTTGATACGGCTTTATTTGACGCTGTTAATGCTCAAGCCGCTGCGGCTATCGGCGACGCATATCTTACGACTGATAAGATGGAGCGTTATGGCAAGATCGATGCGGCTAAGCAAGCAGCGGTTGAAGCTTTGTGCGGCGAAGAAGAAGGCACGCCATCTGCGGATGACGTTGCTGGCATGATCGCTAAGATTCAAAAGAATATTGTTCGTCAGCGCTCTGTTGCTGGTGAGCCGCGCATCGATGGTCGTGATAACGATACAGTTCGTGCAATTACCGTTGAAACTGGCGTTCTAGATAACGTTCACGGTTCTGCGTTGTTCACTCGTGGTGAAACTCAGGCAATCGTTGCAGCAACTCTAGGTTCTGGTCGTGATGCTCAGATGGTTGATACTTTATTCGGCCGTGTTGAAGATCCATTTATGTTCCAGTACAACTTCCCTCCTTACTCTGTAGGTGAAGCAGGTCGTATGGGTGGCGTTGGTCGTCGTGAAATTGGTCACGGTCGTCTAGCACGTCGTGGTATCCAAGCAATGATGCCTAAGCACGAAGATTTCCCTTACTCAATCCGTGTTGTTTCTGAAATTACAGAATCTAACGGTTCTTCTTCTATGGCTTCTGTTTGTGGTGCTTCTATGGCATTGATGGCTGCAGGCGTACCAATGAAAGCACCAGTTGCGGGTATCGCAATGGGTCTTATCAAAGAGGATAATGGTTTTGCTGTATTGACTGATATCTTGGGTGACGAAGATCACTTGGGCGACATGGACTTTAAAGTAGCCGGTACTGATCAGGGTATTACTGCTTTACAGATGGATATCAAGATTCAAGGTATCACTGAAGAAATCATGGATATCGCATTGCAGAAAGCTAACGCGGCTCGTATGACGATTCTTGAGTCTATGAACCAGTGCATCGCGGCTCCTGCTGCTGAGATGGCTGATAATGCTCCGACTATGAGCACAATCAAGATCGATCCAGATAAGATCCGTGATGTAATTGGTAAAGGCGGCGCGACTATCCGTTCTATTACTGAACAGACTGGCGCAGACATCGATATCGATGATCAAGGTAATATCAAGATCTTCGCTGCTGGCAAAGAAGCATCTGATGCAGCTAAAGCTATGATCGAAGGCATCACTGCTGAAGCTGAAGTTGGCAAGATCTACCGTGGTAAAGTTATGAAGCTAGCCGATTTCGGTGCTTTCGTTAACATTATCCCAGGTAAAGACGGTTTGGTTCACATCTCTCAGATTTCTGAAGAGCGTGTAGAAAACGTGTCTGATTACTTGAAAGAAGGCCAAGAGATCAATGTAAACGTTCTAGACGTTGATCCTAAAGGTCGTATCAAGTTGACCATGAAGGGTGTTGAGCAAGAAGCTTAATCTCTGAATTGATCATTTGATCTTAAAGAAGGCGCTAACCGGTAACGGTTGGCGCCTTTTTTGTTTCTGGGGTGATTAAATATGGTTTACGATTTATCTGTATGGCAGTGATCCTTTCTGTAAACGCCGACTTTTACTGATTCAGGATATTGCCACATTGCGCCTGTAGCATAATCAATAAAAAAACCAATACCGTTTAAGGCATTAAGCCAATATGAGTTAGCGAGTTCTTTATGTACAGCAACCTTGATAGGTTTAATGCAATCACCTATCGGGGTTATTGTTATGGGGAGTTTGCTTTCTAGTGGTGGAATATTTAGCTCAGATGGTAGTGGTTTTACATATTGAGTTGTTGGTAGGGTTACTAGGATGTCCGAATTTTTAAAGCTGGCGGTGCTTGCTTGAATAGTCTGGCTAGTGCCATTAAACATAGTAGAGCAGCCGGTGAGGCAAAGGAGTGTTATAGCAATTAATGACTTTTTCATTTTTCTTCCTTAAAAAAATCGTAGTTATCGAAAATAAAAGTAATTGGCAAATCTGAATTCTCTTTTATGGGGAGTATCTTATCATGTTGAAATTTTGATGTTATCGGCAATGATGTGAATGTTGGCTGGTGCGTACTTATGCTGTATGCGTAAGGCTTTCTATGGATGCTTGCTTTTTAGTCAGGAATCGCTGTTTTTAAACTAATTTCAGTCTTTTGTAATATTTTTACAGAAAAGCGTTGACGGGGCTGTGGATAAGCGTATTATTCGCCGCCTGCTCAGACAGAA
>CAJVZR010000052.1 GCA_913019965.1 uncultured Oleispira sp. | reverse complement strand
GACTTGTGAATTACACGAGCGAATATATAACTGAGGAGCCGGATGCGGTAGTTCCGCACGTCCGGATCTGTGTGGGGGCGGTTCAGGTAACTGGCCGTTCTACCATGACATGCGAGGTTGAAAATTGGAAGAAAATTCTCAAGGCTTAGACATAATCGAACTTTTTGAAATGCTTGCTGGTTTTTCGATAGAAGAGTCTGTATTGATTCTCCTTACGCTACTCGTTTGGATCTCAGTATATCTTTATGTGATGATTCAATCTAAAAAGGGTATCGTTTTAGGGGTAGTAGGCTCAGATAAGATATATAAAGGACTACTTTTTTCTATTCTGGTAGCTCTTGTATCTGTAGTCACACTTTTTACTATACAAGAAAGCATGGATGAGAAAACATCTAATCTTGTAACCTATGGATTTGAATTAGTATCGTTAGCTTTTTGGGCTTATGCGGCAGCTGGATTTAAAGAAATGATTAGTTATTTTCACGATAAAATGCATTAACAAGGCATTGGTGAAAATCCCTTCGGGATTCGGACGCTTACGCGCCCCACAATATTGGCGTTATGAATTAAAGGAGTAAAAGTGTTGCAAGGTATTCTTATTTTTGGTTTGGCCTTACTTTTCTTGCCAATGCTAATGCTTACATACTTGGCTTTTAAGCATAGTTTTTTGTGGGGGATGTCATGTTTCTTTATTTCTCCCATTCCATTTTCTATCGTGTATTGGAGAGATAATTTAAAGTATGTTTGGGCTATGATTATTGGTCTTATCTTAACAATAACTACTGCATATTTAGGCACATTCAAACCCGATGAAAGAGAAATTCAAACTGCTGTAAATGCAGTGTATAAGGTATTGAATTCTCAGATAGATTCTGGAAAATTAGATAAATATAACGCAGAAATTGGATATTTTATGGAGTGCGATGAAAGTTCTGATATTAGTTACTCTGTAGGTTTTGCGAAAGATTATCCTATCGAATGGACTGGAGAAGTAAATTGCCAATTTACTAAATCTGAAATTTTGATAGAGGTTTTATTAAAACAAAGCGGTATTGACTCTTGGGAGCATTTAGATTCAATTATCAATATTAAATAACGAGTGCTTAATGAACCAATTTCATAACAAAGCCTTGCTTGGGATAAACCCAAGAAGGCGGCGTTATGTTTCCGTGTTACCCACGAAAAGTAGACACCTACTATAGTTAGATTGGACTTCCCACGGTAATGTGGAGTTAAGTCTTTTCCTTTAGTTCTTTGCTATTAATTCAATAATAATGTCGCACATTTCATCCACACTTTCTTTATAGTCATTTTTTGCCCACTGACTGACTACAGCTTGAAAGCCCGCAAAATTAAAGGTGACTTTGTACGGCTTAGAAAAATCGAGTATGTGACTGAAATTCTGCAATCTTTCTGGCGATACGGTTTTTAGAATATTTTTAATATCGGGGTGGTCTTCAATATCTATTAGGTGCCTAAGGTCGCGGGCAATTTCAAGTCTCCAGCGTATCAAATCTTTTAGCGTGGGCGACTCAAGCTCAGAAAGTTTATCAAGGCCGTCTTGTATAAACGAGTCGGACGTATATTCAACAATAGATTCAAGTGAATCGAAATGACGGTAGAACGTAGCGCGTGAAATACCGGCTTCGGCCGCTATCTGCGAAATGGTTATCTTATTAAAGTCGTATTTTTGCACCAGTTTGAAAAAGGCTTCACTGATTGTTTTTTTAGAAAAATCAATTTGTGTCTTTCGTGTCATTTAGAGATTGCCTGATGGGAGTGAGCCAGCGATATAACCGCAGTCGAACGGTGGAATACCCATGATACATGCTATGAGCACAGATAAACGATACTGATATAGAGCAATCTGTACAAGTTAAAAGGCGGTGGGTTTTGGCTTTCTAAGATAACTGATTTAATGAGGCTAACTTTAAAGTTTATGGGCTGATTAGCCTCTAGTTGCATCATCGGAGATCAGAAAAATGAAGCGGTATTTCTACCTATTTGGCACGCTGGCTGTATTGCTTATATCCGGTGCATTACTACTACAAACCCCGGCTGTTCAAGATACATTAGTGCAAAGAGAAATTAACCAAAGAATGTCTAACACCCCAGAGGATTTGTTTAGTGATGATGCATTACGGGTAACACTGTGTGGCAGTGCGGCACCTATGCCAATTAAAGGTCGGGCGGCTGCTTGCGTTATGGTGATGGCCGGTGGGAAGTTTTACATTATTGATACGGGTAACCGTAGCACGAATAATCTTGGCCTCTGGAGGATTCCCGCTGCTCGCGTAGGTGCAGTTTTCCTGACGCATTTTCATTCGGATCACATGGGGGATTTGGGCGAGTTCAATATGATGACTTGGGCACAGGGGCGTAAGGCGCCACTGGATGTATACGGGCCTGTGGGCGTTAAACAAGTAGTGGATGGTTTTACATTAGCATACGCTTTGGATAGCGCTTATCGCACAGCGCACCATGGTGAGGAGTATTTAAACCCAGCCATTGGACAGATGATTGCTAAAGAAATTGCTTTGCAGGGAGATTCTGCAACGGTTTTAGATGATGGGAATTTGAAGGTTACTATGTTTGCCGTGAATCATGCGCCGATACACCCAGCCGTAGGTTACCGTTTTGATTATAAAGGGCGTTCTATCGTCATCAGTGGTGATACCACAAAAGTTGAAACAACCATTACATACTCAAAAGATGCCGATATTTTATTTCATGAAGGCTTATCTCGGAATATTGTAAAGCAAATGGAAGTTGAGTCTGGCAACACAGGTAATGATCAGCTAAAAAAAATCATGTTTGATATTCAAGATTATCATGCCTCACCTATTGAGGCCGCGGAAGTGGCCAATGAGGCTAATGTCAAAGAGTTAGTGCTTTATCACCTGGTTCCTGCGCCACCGAATAAAGTTGCAGAGTGGGTGTTTATGCGAGGTGTTGATAGCGTTCGCTCAAGCGGGGTGACGGTTGGTTATGATGGACTGACGTATGTTTTACCGATCGACTCAAAAGAAATGTATCAAGAAGATTTGAATGATCGATAGCTGATTTATGTTTTCAGTTTGGAAAGTGTTGAGGGCAAAATATGAAAGCGCAAAATAACAAAACCCAAAAACTGGGTTATCTCGTATTACTGTTTTTGTTTGTTGCGATAAAAGCGGGGGCAAGCCAGCCTAATATTGTTCTGATTGTGGGGGATGATGTGGGGTTTAGTGATCTAGGGTCATTCGGTGGGGAAATTGATACTCCGCACCTTGATGCTTTAGCGATGCAAGGTACCCGCTTTTCTAACTTTCACGTTACAGCATCCTGCTCGCCCACACGTTCAATGCTAATGACAGGGGTTGATAACCATCTTAATGGACTGGGTAATATGGATATTACGATGCCGTTTGAGCATAAAGGGAAACCTGGCTATGAAGGTGTACTTAATGATCAGGTTGTTACGATTGCTGAAATGCTGAGGGATAATGATTATCACACTTATCAAATTGGAAAATGGCACCTTGGTAATGCACCAGAACAAAGGCCTTATAATCGAGGGTTCGAACGTACCATTGCATTGGGCGATACGGGCGCAGATAATTGGCAACAGAAAAGTTATTTACCTACGTACGATAAGGCGCACTGGTATGCAGATGGCAAAGAGCACCAGCTGCCCGATGACTTTTATTCATCGAAATACTTTATTGATAAAACCATAGAATTTATTGACTCAAACCAGACAAGCAGCAAACCATTTTTTGCTTATATTGGTTTTCAGGCCGTGCATATTCCTCTTCAGGCGCCGAGAGAATTCGTTGAAAAATACCATGACAGGTATGGGGTTGGTTGGGAGGCTGTGCGCAAGCAACGTCTAGAGAGAGCCATTCAACTAGGTTTGATTCCTGAAAATACTCAGCTTACGGATATGCCTACCACAGAGGGGTGGCAGTCTTTATCAGAAGAAGACAAGGCTTACAACGCGAGAAAAATGGCGGTTTACGCGGGTATGTTGGATGCGATGGATTTTCATGTAGGGCGCTTAATTACACATTTAAAAGAGATCGGTGAGTTTGAAAATACCCTTTTTATATTTTTATCAGATAACGGCCCAGAACCCTCAGATCCCTTACAGATCGTATCGGTTTCGCCGTGGGTGAAATTTAACTACTCCACTGACATTGAAGACCTTGGCGCAAAAGGCTCTTATACCGCTATTGGGCCAAACTGGGCGAATGCGGCAGCAAGCCCAGGAACATTTTACAAATTCTATGCTGGTGAAGGAGGGGTACGAGTGCCTTTGATCGTTTCTGGGCCAAGTATTCAAAAGAATATCATCGAGAATGGCTTTGCTCATATTAAAGATATTGTTCCAACCATTCTTCAACTTTCCAGTACGCAAGATCATGATGGGTATTATAAAGGTAAGCCGGTCATGCCTATTACCGGATCAAGTCTTGTGTCTGTATTACAAGGTCAGCAAGACACCATACATGAAAAAGAAAAGTACATAGGTTATGAACTTTCTGGCAATGCTGCGCTGTATAAAGGGGATTTCAAATTGCTTAGGAACCTGCCTCCATTAGGCGATGGGGAGTGGCATTTATACAACATTGTTGTAGATCCAGGTGAGTATCAGGATTTACGGGACGAAATGCCTGAGCTGTATTTTCAGATGATTGCTCACTACCAAGAGTATGCAGAAGAGCACGGAGTACAGAATATGCCCGAGGGCTATAACTACATTAAACAGGCGACCTTCTATTCCGCAAAATTGATTTTGATGCGCAATGGGCCTTATTTTATCGGCGGCTTGCTGTTTGTTTTTCTGGTGTATTTCTATTTCCGCCGTAGGGCAAAGCATGAATGTTAAGGCTATTTTAAAGCTTAAATTCGATAGTAATCGCAAAGCCGGATTCATCTAATAGCTGTAGACGGCCTTTTAATACCTGTGTGACTAGGTTGTAAATTCGGTATAAACCAAGGCCAGAATGCTCGGTATTACCTCGGTTGCTGGTGACGAAGGGGTTGAATATTGTGTCTTTTAATTTTTGTTCAACGCCTTTTCCGTTGTCTCGGTATTGCATGATAATGCTTTGCTGTTCAATTAAGAGGTTTAAGTCTATTTTACCTTTCGTTTCTTCTTTTCCTATGTCTTTTCCCTTGCTTCCAAAGCCGTGCATTAAACTATTTTCAATGAGCTGGGTAAGGATGATGTTAAATAAATCTGGAAATATGTGCACATTTTCTTCTGCTTGAATGTTCAGTTCAAATGACACATGGGGATAGTCGTTTAGCATGCCTTCAAATATTGAATGAATATAATCATTAATCTTGATGTTCTGCTTTTCAGGTTTGATATGTTTAAACGATACTTGTTTGAAGCGGTTGATTAACGATGAAATTTTATTAAGGCTTGTTTCCATTAAATTAAAGGCTTGGTCGGACTCACTTATATATTCTTCCATCTTAGCTTTGTTTAGATTGTCTGTTAAAAACAGTTTGTTTAAATTATTTAATTCATCTTTAGAAAAACTAATGGTGGTTAAATTGATGCCTAGCGGTGTGTTTATTTCATGGGCAACTCCTATCACTAACTCTTCAAGCGATGCCATGCGTTCTTCTTCTACCGCTTGTAGAATACTTTGCATGTGCTTACGTTCGCTGATGTCGGTAATATAGCCTTCAAATGTACTTTCTCCAGCGGCTTTTTGTTTTATCAGTGTGATTGAGCAGTGCTTAGTATTGCCCTTGTGTGTGATTATGGTTGTTTCGTGATCAATTATTTTGCCGGTATTTATTACCTTTTCTGCTATCTGATCTCGGGTTGAAAATTGATTGTTAAAGGATTCTTTAAGCTCAAGCGCTTGCTCTTGATTGTCAAAGTCTAATAAATGGCAGCCTTTGGGGTTGATGCTGGTTATTCTGCCTAAGGCATTTAGAGTCACAATACTAATGGGAGCTCGATCGAAGAGCATTTTGAAATTTTTCTTTTGGCGGTTAGCTTCAAGTTGAGAGTTGCTGGCATTTTCTAAGGCGGTGTATTTTTCCTGGCGATCATTATGAATACGTTTAGCTAAGGCAATGGATAAAAGCACTTGTTCTATGATGCCTCCTACCGCGCCCCCATTAAGTGTGAAAACATTCATCTCTATAACATTTGCTGCCGCTAAGCCGACAATGGTTGCCCCGACTAAATAAAACGACCATGCGAAGGTGTAAATACCTGCAACCGGTACGCGCCGGTAAACCAGATATAAACCGGTTAACAGTAGTATGGGGCTAAACAAGGCACTGATGGCTACCGCGATACGCATGCTGGTATCGTAAGGAAGGAATAGAACACAGGCTGCAAAAAATAGTTCTATGGTTCCTAAAAAATAAAATAAGTATTTGGCTTTGGGTAAATATTTGCCCAGTTTTAATAAATACCAAGGGAATAAAATAATAAAGAAAACATATAGGACTCCAAAGGCTTGAATGGCGTATTTGTTAAATTCTGCGTAGTCGGACCATAAATAATAGCGGCCATCACCATTGATGCTCATAATAAAGAAACAAAAAAACGTCACTTGGCAGGCATATAAAATATAAGCTGAGTCTCTGACAAAAATACCAATGATTAAATTGTATAGCGCCATGGCGAGCATGATGCCGTAAATGGCACCAAAGATTAGGCGGCTCCAATGGATGGATTCCAGCATGGCACTAAGAGGAATCACCTCGGTTTTTAGCATCTTGCTATTTATGCCTTCAATGCGTATCAAAACGTGCTGTTCGGCTTTGGCGCCCAGCTCGATAGGAATAGCGAAATTTTTATCAGCAAAGAGCCAACCTGGATTTTTGAGGGTATCTCCCATCGACCAGTGTTTTATGACGTTCAGTGAGTCGTTTTTTGGCTCTTGTAATGGATTTTGGTCAAATAAATAGAAATCAACGATGTCGTGTAAGGCATATAGGTTGCGCACGATCAGGGCTTGGCTTTCAGGTAGGTTAGAGCGAATACTTAGGTGGAGCCAATAAATACCTTTGTCGTAACCGTGTACGCCAAAGTCTTGTACGGTTTGCCAGTTTTGATTGTTACGAGCGGCCTTTAAGTCAGTAGACTCAGCGGTATCAATGCGCAGTAGGCGCCGTTCTACCTCATAGCTTTCTGCCATAGATTGGTTTGGCAATAAAGCACTGGTCAGCAAGCATGTAATAAATAGAAAACGCAAAAACATAGACAAATAGCCGCATAAGTACCCTTTAATATTAGCAAAGAATACTTGTATCACCTTGAGGTAAGCAAAAGAAACGCCATTAATGTATGCGATACACATGGCTTAGAATGTCTTATTACTTACATCACCTCACAGCAGGTTACGTAAAATCAACAGGAGTTACATAGTGTTGTTTTAGCTTACTTAGTTTAACGCGCCTGTAATTGAATAATAATTGATCAGGACTATAATCTGCAAAAATTAAAATGTGTGATTCCTAAACGACATGAGCAATATAGTCCGCCTTAATGAGGCCATTAGCCTAGAGGGTCCTCAAGATAACCTCACTCCTGAAGAATATAAGTCACAGTTGTCTTCAATTGCATCGGTAGAAACGTCTGATGTATATGCATTGCAAGAGCAGAACGCTAATTTGATTAAGCTTCTTGAAAATACCCATTATATGCATGAGAAAAATTGGACGGAATTATTACAGGTTAGAGAGCAGGTGGCTGATTTAAGATTAGATCTTGAAGATGAAAGAGACGAAAGCAACTTATTAAGAGAGAAGCTATTTGCTACGTCTAAGAATTCAACGTCAGAGGAATTAGAAGGTCATCGCGTTAGGCATGTTAGTGCAGTATCAAAACGAGATGAGCAGAATAAACAACTTGAGATACGTTTATTAGATGCAGAAAAAAAATACGCTCATGCTCGAGTCATTTGGGCCGAAGATAAGGAAAAACTGCTGAATCAGATAGAAGGGCTAAAAGCTGATAGAAGTCGAGTTGAAAGTGCTATTACAAAAGAGCGTCAATCTGACAGCTGTGGTTGGAAAAAAGTAGCGCAGGCGCTACCTGAAAAATCGGGTATCTATTTACTAACGGATGGTAGTCGACAGTGCGTTGGGTATTTTAATGCTAACCTCGAGCAGTTTTCATCAACAACTTATTTCTCAGTGCCGAGCCACTGGATGGAGCGTCCTCCGCTCCCTTAGTGCTTCTTAGAGTACCGCTAAAGTAAGGCTAATACCTATTGGTCGTACCAATAATAAGCCTGCGCCCCTATTGGATAGCGTTATCGATAGCTTTTAGAAGAAATATCCTGACTTCTCTAAAATTTCCTGAGTTTATATTGTACTGACGTTTCGATACTGCTTTAATCTGATGTAAGTACAAATTCTGTACTAATAATAAAAATAATACCGCTGTCAGGTGAAATATGAAATATCCCCACGTCAAAACAATTGCGTCAGCGATTGGCTCTAGCGCTATGGTAGGCCTAATCTCTGGATTACTGGCTTTCTCACCCGTTTCCAATGCTCATAACGATGCGGCTTATAGCCATGATTATCGTGCTGTGGCCTCAAACCCGAGCTGGATGGCCGGTGTTGATGGTAGCAAGCGAGTGAGCGAATTATCGCTGCCGGGTACTCACGATACGATGTCTATTCGTGCTGGTGATGCTTGGCAAAACCAAACGATGACCCTGATGCAGCAGCTGAATTCGGGTATTCGAGTATTTGATATGCGAACTCGCCATATCAATAATGGCTTACGTATGCATCACGGGATTATTGCCCAAGATACCTATTTCAATAATGTATTGAACGATATCGATGGTTTCTTAGCGGCTAACCCTTCAGAAACTGTTTTATTCCGTTTGCGTACTGAACACACGTCTGAGAATAATACTGAAAGTTATACTCAAACCTTGAATAAATATTTAGCGGCGAATGGTTCTAAGCGCTGGACTCCGACTAATTCAAACCCTACGTTAGATGAAATTCGCGGTAAGTTTGTGATCTTACAAGAATTCTCTGGTTATGCGCCTGATGGCAAACCATATGGACTTTCTTATGGTGCGATTGATAAGCAAGACGACTATGCAATGTCTACCAATTGGGCACTGTATGACAAGTGGACAGCGGTTAAAAATCATTTGAACAAATCAAAGAACGGCAACCGTAATACGATTTACATGAACTACTTAAGTGGTGCGAACGGTTCGTTCCCATACTTTGTTGTTAGTGGTCACTCTAGCCCAGGCACTTCAGCACCGCGTTTGGCGACGGGTCTTACGACTCCGGGTTGGAACAGTTCTTACCCAGACTTCCCTCGGGTTAGCTGCTTCATTGGTATTTGTACCATTGCCTTTGAAGGAACGAATACGCTAACGGCTGACTATGTGGCTAATTCATCTTATAGCAATGGTGTTGCGGGCATGGTCATGACAGATTTTCCGGGTAAGCGTTTTATTGAAAACTTGATCAAGCTGAACAATGTTAATGATTACCGTGAGCTGCGTGATGCACGCACGGGCAAGTGTTTAGACTTTGAAGGGGTTACACCGGCTAACGGCAAGAAAGCCATTTTGTGGGACTGTGCTGGGGTTGCTTGGCAGAAGTGGTCTTATGATGCGAGCACTGGGTTATTACGCAATAAAGCGAATCCTGCTTACTGCCTAGATAATATGGGTCAGCCATATTCAGGTGGTGGTATTCACATGTGGCAGTGTAATGCGTCGAATGTGAATCAGCAGTGGAATTTCGTCGGTAATGCCTTGCGTCCTAAGGCGAATGGCTACATTTCTGTAGATGCTTATGGCCGCGATAATGGTTCTAAAGTAGGTCTGTGGTCGAACCACGGTGGTTCTAACCAACAGTGGAATTGGGGTAACTAAACCGCGATGACATTAATCGATAAAATATCGGTTAATGTCATCTTCGGACAATGAATTTATCATAGTGGGACGATAGTATTGTTTTGTACGACTATCGTCCTCACCGCAGGAAGCATCTGAGGCGTATCAATAAAAATAATAACGTTCTTAAACGAGATGCAAAACATGATTAAAAACCCCACCAAGCTTATTTTTGCGGCTGGCGCCTTATTGATGTCTGCGGCAACTTGGGCTGAAAGCTATATTTATCTGACCAACAATACGCTACAGACATTGGATTTAACCATTAACCAGCGTGGTTCCTCGCTAGTAAAAGGTGAACATTGGAAGCAGCATGCCACATCGGTGCCGCCATTAGGCACGGTTCGTTATTTAGAAACTAATCGAGATACGGGCATTAAATGGGGCAAAGATTATTACTTTGATACCACGGTGACCGCTGAAGATGGCAGCACAGCCATGCTGCAGCAGAAGTTAACCGGTACTTGGAATTTCAGTGAGATCTGGCACGGTACTCAGCAATCCCCTTGGTATGATGATCGTAATATCCATTCTGTAAAACAAAGCTTCGGTGGTGTGGATTCGACGATTGCTTTTAAAGCTGAAAGTGCTCGGGTGAATGGTGATGATTATTATTATGTGATCCATCCAAAAGAAGAAACGGTTACGCGCGGGTTAAATAATAATTTCAATGTATTGGCTTATAATGTTTGGGCGTTATTACCGGGCTTGGTTTCTAAAAGCGTGAGTGAGCGTTTGAATTTATTGAAAGATAAATTGAATGGATATGATGCTATTGTCTTTTCGGAGCTGTTTGATAATAGCCGTCGTAGTACTTTCTTGAATGCCCTGAAAACAGAATATCCTTATCAAACTCGGGTTGTTGATCGTTCAGGTTCTATCGAAGATGGTGGCGTATTAATTGTTAGTCGCTATCCGATTGAAACTGAATCTCAAATTGCTTTCTCTGATTGTGATGCAGAAGACTGTATGTCGGCGAAAGGGGTGATTTACGCGAAAATTAATAAGGGCGGAAATCCTTACCATGTTTTTGGTAGCCATACCCAAGCTTGGAATGCAGAAAAAAATCAGGCGACACGTTTAAACCAATTTCAGCAAATGCGTGATTTCATCGATAGCCGCTCGATCAGTACCAGTGAACCGGTGATTATTGCGGGAGATTTAAACGTCGATAAAATCAATTTTCAGCAGGAATACAATACCATGCTGAATGTATTGAATGCTGAAGAAGCCCCTCGAAATGGTGGTTATGCGTCTTCGTATAATGGCAATGTGAATGCTTGGACAGACGGGGCCCCTGAAGATTTAGATTATGTTTTATATTCTACGGCTCACTTACAGCCAACGTCTTCGAACTCTAAAGTATTAACGCCTCGCAGTATTCATGCGGATGTTTTTACTAAGTATGATTTGTCTGACCATTTTGCGGTTGCCGGTAATTTAACCTTTGATACTCCTGAAGGCGAAGTAGACGTTTCTTTAGTTTATAAAGAGCTTCGTGATGGTCGTTCGAATAAGTGTTTAGATTTCGAAGGGGCGAGTCCTTCAAATGGCAAGCAAGCCTTGTTATGGGATTGTGCGAATGTGGCTTGGCAAAAATGGGCTCATGATCAAGCGACAGGACTATTACGCAATAAAGCCAATCCTGATTACTGCCTAGATAATATGGGGCAGCCTTATTCGGGCGGTGGTATTCATATGTGGCAGTGTGATGAAAATAATATTAATCAGCAGTGGAATTTTGTCGGTGACCAGTTAGTTCCGCGTTCCAATACTGCAATTGCTGCTGATGCTTATGGTACCGATAATGGATCGCAAGTTGCTCTTTGGTCCACCCATGGTGGTGCTAATCAGAAATGGACTTGGGGTAATCAATAAAGCAGTCAGTGAAAATTGTCGTGGGGAGGCATTAAACTGTCACCTTGCGACAATGTGATAGAACAGAGGTTGGGGTATTTTAGTGGATAAAATACCACCTCACCGCAGGATGCACTCGGGGGATATTGAAAAGCAAATAATAAAAATAACACCTAAAAACGAGATGCAAACCATGCAAAAACTTATTTCTAAGCGAGCTTCAAAGAAAGCCTCAAAGAAAGCTTCTAAGCTTGCCGGTACGGCGGCTACGGTTTTATTCAGTACGGCTGCCGCTTTAACCAGTGCCAGTGCTTGGGCTGAAAGCTATATCTATCTAACCAATAATACCGATCAAACCCTCGATCTAACCATCAATCAGCGCGGCTCCTCATTAACTAAAGGTGATCACTGGAAGCAGCATGCATCCTCTGTCCCTCCTTACGGCACTGTGCGTTATTTAGAAACCAATCGTGATAGCGGCATTAAGTGGGGTAAGGATTATTATTTTGATACCACGGTAACTGCTGAAGACGGTAGTACGGCAATGCTGCAACAGAAGCTAACCGGTACTTGGAATTTCAGTGATATTTGGCATGGAACTCAACAGTCTCCTTGGTATGACGATCGTAATATCCATTCTGTCACGCAAGATTTTGTTGGGGCTAATAGTACGATTGCTTTTAAGGCAGAGTCAGCACGGGCTAATGGTGATGATTATTATTATGTCATTCATCCGCAAGCAGAAACGGCAACTCGTGGTCTGAATAATAATTTCAATGTTTTGGCTTATAACGTATGGGCTTTACTACCGGGCATTGTATCGAAGGATGTGAGTGAGCGTTTAAACTTATTGAAAGATAAAGTGAAGGGGTATGATGCCATCGTATTCTCTGAACTGTTTGATAATAGCCGTCGCGAGACATTTTTAAATGGGCTTAAAACTGAATACCCTTATCAGACTCGCGTTGTCGATCGCTCGGGTTCGGTTGAAGATGGTGGGGTATTAATCGTTAGTCGTTATCCTATCGATTCTGAATCTCAAATTGCTTTTAACGCCTGTGATGCGGAAGATTGTATGTCGGCAAAAGGGGTGATGTACGCGAAGATTAATAAAGGTGGAAATCCATACCACGTATTCGGTAGCCATACCCAAGCTTGGACATCGGCTGAAAATCAGGCGACGCGTTTAAGCCAGTTCCAGCAAATACGTGATTTTATCGATGGCCGTAACATCAGTACAAATGAACCTGTGATCATTGCCGGTGATTTGAATGTTGATAAAGAAAACTTCCCGCAAGAATACAATACTATGTTGAATGTTTTGAACGCGGAAGAAGTGCCTCGTAACGGGGGTTATAAATTTACCGCCGATGGGCGTATTAATAACTGGACTGATGGTACGCCAGAAATCCTGGATTATGTTTTGTATTCCACCGCTCACCTGACCCCTGTTTCTTCTTCTGCCAAGGTGCTTATTCCTCGTAGTATTCATGCGGACGTATTTACTAAGTACGACCTGTCTGATCACTTTCCAATTGCCGGTAACTTAACTTTTGATACGGCTGCTGGTTCTGCTGAACCTGCGCCTTTTGTGGGAACTATTAATGGAAGCTGGAGCAATTCAGGCGGTCGTGATCGTTCATCGAGCAATAACCCTAGCTACATATTAACGGTTGCCGAAGGTTCTAATGTGACGATTGATTTGATGTCTAGCATCGATACTTATTTGTATGTTGAAGAAATCACAACTAACTGGCAGTCGGATAATGATGATGGTGGAGACGGTTATAACTCGCGTCTGAATTTTGATACCTATGCCGGTGATGGTGTGGATTATTACAAAATTACTGCGGCGACTTATTCTTCAGGTCAGACAGGTGACTTCACGATTAAAGCTAGCAGCGGTATTAGCCTTGTGCCAGAAAGTGAGTTTGCAGGGGTTAAATAATCTTTAATTTTTTTAATTTGTTTGATGGCGCTTTATGACAATGAAGTGTCATCAAACAGAATTGTTCTATATGTATGTTACGTGAGTAAATGGTTCTGTTGATTGTTGCAGGATCCCGATTCAATCAATCTGTCTTATCATCTATTCTCTAGCATTAGAATTAGGTGTCTCATACGTTTTGTTTTGCGTATTAAGGCTTGTCTTGAAGTGCAAATACAAGTGCAAGCCTCTTTTTAATTCTTTAATTCAATACGTAATTTCTATAAACGCCGACTGAAGCGTGTGCGGTATTCCGTTGGAGTGACGCCAGTTTTCTTTTTAAATAATCGACGAAAAGAGCTTGAGTCTTCGTAACCCACCTTGTTCATTACCGTGTCCACATTGTAATCACTTTCTTCTAGCATCTTGCGGGCGCGTTCGATGCGCACTGATTGCAGGTAGGTATTCGGAGGCACGCCTAAGGCGTTATTGAAGCGGCGAATAAGGGTGCGTTGGGAAACGTTATTTTGTATTGCGAGTTCATCGATGCTTAATGATATTGTGCAGTCTTGTTCGATCATTTCTTGAATTTTATGCACCAGTTCATCTTGGTGAGGTTTAGCAATTCGCATTAAGGAATACGACAGTTGACTATCTCGGCGGTAATCAATAACAAAGGCTTTGGCAGTTTGCATGGCCGTTTCAAAATCGACGCTACGCTCGATAATGTGTAATCCTAAATCAAACCAGGCTATGCCTCCGCCTGCGCAAAAGATGTTTTCATCTCGGGTAATGAGTTGCTCCGCTTGTAAGTTTATTTGCGGGTAGCGTTGCTTAAATTCAGTTTCGAAGCCCCAGTGGGTTGTTGCCGTTTTGTTATCAAGAATCCCTGCTTGTGCTAATAGAAAGTTCCCTGTGCAGTTACCTGCAATGGTCCAGCCTGCCTGGTCTGCTTTGCGCAATAATTGGATCAATTCATTATTGTTATCGAGAGCCTGCTGAATGGGGCCTCCGATAGTAGGTACGATGAGGATATTGGAATGGCCGCCTGGGGTAGCGTATTGATCTTTTAAACTGCTTTTTAATTGAGCCTCTATATCGCTAAAACTGCAATGTGAGGCCAGCTGTAAACTATTGATGCAATGAATGTTACGGCCTTGCTCGCTGGCCAGCCGGACGTTAAACGCACTCGCGGTTTCTTGTTGTTGGATTCGGTTCCAAGTGACACCGGCTAAGGCAAATAGATCAATAACCCCTGTAATGGCGGATGCCAATGCTTGATCAAAGCCAAGAATATAAATATTTATCATGGTGTTTAATTACTTAATCGATGAATGGTGTTGTTGGCACTTTTGACCTTATATGTGTCTATATTGACAATTCAAAGCTTCGGATGCAAGTCGGATACTAGCGCTAGGATTTCTACTTAGGGTGATGATGATGTCGAATTTAATCAGTAGTAAAGATTTAGAGTTTTTGTTGTATGACGTATTTCAAGCGCAGCAGCTAACTGAGCTGCCTTTTTACCAAGACCATGACAGAGCGACGTTTGACGGCGTGATCTCTACCGCGGCCAAAATTGCGACGGATCATTTTCTACCTCATAACGCGAAGGCGGATGCTAATGAGCCCCAGTTTGATGGTGAATCGGTTACGACTATTGATGAAGTAAAAGTTGCTTGGGGGCATTATGCGCAATCAGGTTTGCTAGCGGCTCGTCATAGTTATGATGATGGCGGGATGCAATTACCGGCCATCATCAATACGGCATGTGTCAGTTATTTTATGTCGGCTAATCCATCGACTTCCGGTTATCCCTTTCTAACCAGTGCCGCAGCGAATTTGATTAATGCCTTCGCGGCCGATGAGCATAAAAAGAAATACTTACCGGCCATGTTTGATGGCCGCTTCTCGGGCACCATGGCAATGACTGAGCCAGATGTGGGTTCTTCTTTGGGGGATCTAACCACTAAGGCGGTTCCACAAGAAGACGGCAGTTATCGAATTAAAGGCCAGAAGATGTTTATTTCCGGCGGTGACCAAGACATCACGGAAAACATTATTCATCTGGTATTGGCGAGGGTAGAAGGCGCTCCACAAGGGGCGAAAGGCATTTCATTATTCATCGTACCCAAAATCCTGACCGCAGAAGACGGATCATTAGCACAGGCTAACGACGTTAAGCTGGTGGGCTTATTACATAAGATGGGTTATCGCGGGACGACCAGTACCGTACTTCAGTTTGGTGAAAATGAACAATGCCAGGGATTTCTGATTGGTGAAGAAAATCAGGGATTGAAGTACATGTTCAAGATGATGAACGAAGCTCGTATCGGAGTGGGTACAGGCGCCGCTATGATTGGCTATCGTGGTTATCTGGAGTCATTGGATTATGCTAAGAACCGTCCGCAAGGTCGAGCGGTGAGCAGTAAAGATCCGATGAGCAAACCGCTCAATATCATCGAACATACCGATGTGAAGCGTATGTTGTTGGCGCAAAAATGTTTTGTCGAAGGATCGTTGGCTTTGTGTTTATTGGCTGCGCGCTTGGTGGATGAATCGGAAGTCGGTGGGGATGCGGACAGTGGCTTGCTATTGGATTTATTAACTCCCGTGGTTAAATCTTTCCCTTCTTATTATGGCCCTAAGGCGAATGATTTAGCGATTCAGGTGTTAGCGGGTGCTGGCTATACCAAAGATTATCCAGTTGAGCAGTGCTATCGCGATAATCGATTGAACCCGATTCATGAAGGCACCCACGGTATTCAATCGTTGGACTTATTAGGGCGAAAACTGTGGCAGAAAAACGGTAAGGGCCAGCAGCTTCTATTACAGAAAATACAAAAGACATTGCAGTCGGCGAAAGCCAAATCTGAGCTGACTGACATGGTTGCTGAATATCAAAAGTTTCTCGATGTGTTCATTAAAACCACTATGTCCCTTGGCGGAGCCTTACAAAAAGGCGATGTCGATAAGGGCTTGGCAAATTCTGCGGTTTACCTCGATATGATGGGCAAGATGGTGGTGGCTTGGTTATGGGTTGAGATGGCAGATAAAGCCATTGAGCGCTTTGCTGATTCGACTTTAATTGAGGATGAGCAGTTCCTCGCTGGCAAGCTGCAAGCAGCACAATATTTTATGCGTTGGGAATTACCCAAGGTTCAACATCAAGCTAATTTGTTACAAGGCTTTGATGATACCTGCATGGCGATGCAGGCGGATTGGTTTTGAATATAAGAATTAATGGGGATAAAGAGTATGAGTGAAAAGTTAATTATTGAGATCAGTGATCACATTATGACGATTACTTTTAATCGTCCTGATATGTATAACCCATTAGATCCAGAAAGCTATTTCTTATTAGCCAAAGCGATGTATCGCTTACAGCATGATAGTGAGTTAAGGGTGGCGGTGGTGCAGGCCAATGGTAAGCATTTTAGTTCGGGTTTGGAGTTGGATAAGTGGGCTCCTATATTTGCTAATGGCGAATATCCGGAATTGCCTCCTGAGCACCTAGATCCTTATGGCAATAAAGGTGAGGTATTAACTAAGCCAGTAATTATGGCGGTGCAGGGGATTTGTTATACCTCGGGTCTGGAGCTGTTATTGAATACCGATATCCGCATCGCGACCCCTGGAGCGCGCTTTGCTCAATTGGAAGTTCAACGTGGTATCTATCCCTGTGGTGGTGGCACTGTGCGTTTGCCTAGAGAGATTGGCTGGAGTAATGCGCAACGTTATATTTTAACCGGGGATGAATTCAGTGCTGAGCAAGCGTTGGCTTGGGGCATGGTGCAGGAGTTGGTTGAGCTGGACCAATTACATGACCATGCACGTTCGATCGCCAAGAAGATAGCAAAAGCGGCGCCGCTTGGTGTGCAGGCTGCTTTACGGTCAGCCAAAACGTGTCGAGTTCATGGGCAGGATGCGGCTTTGAAAACTCTTTTTTCAGATTTGCCGAAGGTGATGCAAAGTAACGATGCCCAAGAAGGTATTAACTCGTTTCTGCAAAGGCGCGAGGCGATTTTCACCGGCAGTTAATCTGCTTTTAGCTATTTAGATAAAATAAAGCTCGGATAAATGAAACAATTGGGGGCGAAAATACCTAAAGGTAGGTTAGTCGTAACTTAACTCGGTGTGACAGGAGCTGATTTATTGCTGATTTGTTAAACAGCCCCCAAGCTTATTATTGAATAAAATGACATAGAGCATTTTATTTAGACGAACAGATGTTCGCCGAGATAAAATCAGTTATCATGTATCAATAATTTGCATGCTGGTAAGATAGGGCATGAACTCATTGAGAGCTTTTACGATTGGGTAGTTTATGAGCAGTAAAGATACAGAGCAAAAGCCACCGATTAACTGGATACCAGTAATCATGTTTGCGACCAGTACATTAGCCTTGCTAACGCTGGTGCCGTGGTATGGGATTCAATATGGCTACAATACTTCGGCTATTGTTGCCTTCGTGGCCATCACTTGGTTAACGGGGATGTCGATAACCGGTGGTTACCACCGTTTATGGTCTCATAATGCCTATGATGCTCACCCAGTATTACGCGTTTGGTATGCCTTGTGGGGTGCCACAGCCATGCAGAATACTATTTTGGACTGGTGCTCTGGTCACCGTGTTCATCACCGTCATTGCGATGATATCGATTTAGACCCTTATTCGGCAAAACGCGGGTTATGGTTCTCTCACATGGGTTGGATGTTGCGTAAATACCCAAGTGGCCAGGTTAATTTTGATAATGTTAAAAATTTGATGAATGACCCTATTGTGATGTGGCAGTACAAGTACTACACCCCAATTACTTTAGGTATGAACTTTGGTATACCGATTATTTTAGGTCTGATCTTTGGTGATGTTCTGGGTATGTTGCTATTAGCTGGTATTGCTCGTCTAGTGGTGGCTCATCATATTACCTTTTTCATTAACTCGATTGCTCATAAGTGGGGTTCGCAGCCTTACACCGATGAAAATACCGCCCGTGATAATACATTTTTTGCCTTCTTAACTCATGGTGAAGGCTATCATAATTATCATCATATCTTCCAAACAGACTATCGTAATGGCATTCGTTGGTTCCATTGGGATCCGACTAAGTGGTTTATTAAAGCTTGTTCGTGGGTTGGTTTGACGAAAAATTTGAAGAAAGTGCCCGATTTCAAAATTCGCCGCGCTATGGTGAAGATGCAATTTAAGCGTGCCAATGAGCAGCTCGATAAAGCAACAAATGCAGGCTTATTAGCGGACAATATTGAGCAGCTAAAGCTAACGTTAGAAAAAGAGTATGAAGACTTTAAAGTGCTGCTTAACGAGTGGACTGAACTGCAGACGGGTAAATACCAACAAACCCGTAAATCACTGCAAGAGAAGTGGCAGGGTGCTGCGATTCATGCACGTTTTACGGAGTTAGAGAATGGTTTGAAGCTGCAGCATGAACGTTTACGAGTTTTCAATGCCCAGTTTGCTTTTGCTAAAGCTTAATTGGTTTCAGTATTACTGATGTAAGAATGCGTTGTAAATGAAAGCCTCTTTTGAGGCTTTTTTTATGCTTGTTAATTACGTTAAGGTGAGGGAGAAAGAGGAACGAGCCTTGGTTCAGCATGGGGACTAAGATCATTATCAATTAATAGCTGCTTTATTATACTCTGGTGATGTAACTCTAAGAAACGCTTATCAAAATGTTGTTTAAGCGTGCTGCATTTTTCTGATGAGCAAAAACCCAAGTAGGCATGTTCAACTAATACACTTTGCTGGATTTCTAGTTCATTTTCTAAGCCCTCCTGCAGTAAAACGGGAGCTATTTCTCTTTGGTAGCCTAATAGTACGTCTGCTCGCTTAACCTGTATCATTTTGAGCATTCGAGATAATTCAACGTGTTCTTCGTAACTTGATGGGTTATTAAGTAACTCATCAAAACCATACCCTGTTTGTGCCAGCACTCTGAGTTGATCAAATGCTTCCGGTTTCGAAAGAAAGGTGTGCCCCTGTCGAACAACTGCATCAAGTATGTCCGTCTCTATGGGAAAACTTGATAGTTGCTTATTAGGATGTTCATTAGCCCAAATGCCTAATACGATATCGGCATTATTATGCTGCACCTTGTATAAGGCTCGCGTGTAGGGATATATAGAAATATTGAGATTATATTTGGGGGCAGGGAAAACCAAGCGCAATAGATCTAAATAATAGCCTGTGCCGTCTTGAGTAACGAAACCTTGCCATTCATCAGATACGACATCAATTTGAATGGGCTCTTCCGCTAGGCTGATGGACGGTATAATTGAGCTAATGATTGCGCAAAACAGACATAAGCGGATGACGGTATTTTCTACCATAAATAGCCCTAAATCAGTGATTGCTACTTAATCAGCTTAGCCGTTAGCGTTGAAAAATACAGTGTTTTTAGCCTTAATCAAAGGTACAGTACTGTCATATTTATTAGGGCACAGCCACGGAAATACATGATATGAATACTAAAGCTAAAAGCCCTAGTTACAAAGCCGCCTTATTATCCGGTTTTGTATTCCCTGGAATTGGCTACTTATCACTAAAAATGTACTCTCGGGCTGCACTCATCATCATACCGGCCTTGGTTTGTTTTGTTGGGTTAGTGGAGTTGAGCGTAGTTAAGTCTCAGATATTAATGGATCGATTGCTAGCGGGAAAAGTCGCCCCTGATATTATCTCCATGCTGGAGGAGTTAAAGCATATTTCTGAGCTATCTGCGGGCTGGCAAGACTATGCGGGATATGGCTTCATGTTTCTTTGGGCAATAAGTGTTTTTGACGCTTTTCGTATTGCTAAAAAGTGAGAGTATTCTTAGCTGTCATTTAATCGCAAATAACATAGATTGAACTATACCTAAATAAAGTTCCTCAAAAGAGCCTAGTGATGGCTATTTCGATAAAGTCTGGTGGTATACAGCTTCGCTATTTCTTATTATTGATTCTGATAATAGTAGCGATTATTCCCAGTGAAAGGGCTATATCAGCAGAGCCGTTAAAGGCGATAACCATCGTTCGAGGCATCGGAAATTACCCCCCTTTAGAAATGGTTGAAAAAGGCGAGCTAACCGGACTCCACATCGAGATGATTCGTTATGTGGCGAGTCAATTAAATATTAACGTGAGCTTTATATCTTTGCCTTGGGGTAGGGCGCTTAAAGATTTTTCTGATGGTAAGTTTCATGCGATTTCATATTTTGGCTACACAAAACAGCGTGAACGTCATTCCTTTTATCATCGCGATAATATTCTTTCTAATACGCGCTGGGTTTTTTTAGCGTTAGAAGAAAGGAAAAACGAGTTTAAATTTGATCGCAGTTTGAAAGGGTTAGAAGACTTGGTCATTGGTGTGCAACACGGCTATAGCCACGGGCTATATTTCGATAGTATGGATCATCTTATTCGAGATGTCGTTTTTACCGAATTTGACCTAGAGCGCATGTTGAAAAATAAACGCCATGATTTAGCAATGATGAGCCACCAAGAGTTTTTAGGCTTTAAAAAGAGGGGCGACTTTAAAGGTATTGTCGCGCTTTCTCCTTCAATCGACATGGATCCACAATATATAGCGTTCTCTCGTAAAAATAATGATGAGGGTGCTGTAGAGCAGTTATCCGAGGATTTTGCTTCGGCATTCAAACAATTTAAAGAGAGTAACGCATACCAAGATCTACTTCGCTCTTATCGCTTCCAAGATTATCGTTAATAATATTTATTATAATGAATTATTTTAGCGCATTGGCTTTTCTGTACTGACCTTGATAATCAAAAAGTCTTTCTTTGATTCGCCAATAATATTTTTGCTTGCGGGCAATAACAAAATCAGGGAATGGAAAGTAGCTGGCCGTTGCTAATGCCTGTTCTATATTGGATATTTCGATAATTTCTGAGGTATTCAAATTCACCGCCAAGCGCTTAGAAAATAACTGATTAAATCTTTTCCGTGGATTGTTTTTTGATAGATCAAAACTTTCACTGAGTTCAGCACCTTCTTCATCATGGTAAGTGACTTTTAGCTTTCCTTGGTTTTCTTCTAAGCTAATCCCCGAGCAGCGCAGCACTTTAGCGTCTTTCAATTGCAATGCTTTTTTAAGCATGTCATCAGGATCAACGAGTATTGTTAAGCAGTGAATGCATTTACGGGCAGCAATGTCATTTTCCCCTCCGCACTCGGGGCATTCTTTAAAGACAAATCGGAAACTACACTGTTGATTATCGACTAAGCCTTGGCAGCGTCGGCCATAATGCTCAACGAGGTGACCATCATCGTCATTGATTCCCCAGAATATATTGGGAAAGTCACAGCTTGGGCACTTCACTTGAACGGGTACGCTTTGACTATTAGGCTTCTTTTCTCCGACCTCCGGCTGGTATAGATCAAAGTCATTGCCGGTATAATCAATAACTAAGCAGTCTTCTTTACCTTCGCTTAAGCGTAAACCTCGGCCGATGATCTGTTGATATAAACTGACGGATTGGGTAGGGCGTAAAATTGCGATTAAGTCGACATGAGGGGCATCAAAACCGGTTGTTAGTACAGATACATTCACTAAATATTTTAATTTTTTCGATTTGAAATCATTAATTAATTGGTCGCGTTGTTTATTCTCTGTCGCTCCTGTAATTAAGGCACTGGTCTGCAGTGGTAAATAGTTAAAAATCTCTTCGGCATGCTCCACCGTTGCTGCAAATATCATCACCCCTTGTCTTTCAGTCGATAACTCTACAACCTGCTCAATAATGCCTTGGGTGATACGATGATTCTTGCTAAAGAGCTGATTCAAATCTGAACGGTTGTATTCACCAACGGTATTCGGCAGAAGGCTTGAGAAGTCATAATGTTCAATGGTTGCATCGACTAACTTGGGTGGAGTTAAGAATTTACGCTTTATGAGGTGACGCAATGGCAGTTCGTAAATGCAATGCTCAAACGGACGTGGGCTCTCACTGCGAACAATACCGCGGTAATGCTTACAGTAAATCCAACCCATTCCTAAACGATAAGGCGTTGCGGTTAGGCCCAGTAATTTAATGTCGGGGTTAACTGACTTTAATTGACTAATGACTTGTTGATATTGGTTGCTGCTTTCTTCATCTGGGTTGTTGAGATTAACTCGATGGCATTCATCGATGATGATTAGGGAGTAGTCATGTTGGAAACGATCTAAATTACGGGCAACAGATTGAATGCTGGCAAAGGTCACTTGGTATTGAGTATTCTTTTGTTTTAAACCTGCCGAATAGATACCTGCAGTGAGTCCATAGCTTTGATATTTTTGCTGGTTTTGCTCTACCAGCTCTTTAACGTGAGTTAATACGAGTATTTTTCTTTTAGCTAGTCGCGCAAGTTCAGCAATGACCAAGCTTTTCCCTGACCCTGTAGGGAGAACGATAACTGCAGATTCATTGGTTTTTCTGAAGTGCTTGAGTGTCGCTGCAACCGCTTCGCTTTGATAGTCTCTTAATTTGAAGCTCGCCACGGGCCGTGAACACCTTAAAAAGGGAGTGAATAGGGGTTATGAGTGGAGTATAAGGTATGTTGCTGGCTGGTTTAACAAAATAAATAGAATTAAATGTAGGAGAGATGCGCTTGGATCGACCAAAAGGTGACCCAAGCTATGAGTTTGTTCTCGTTGTTATTTCCCTTGATAGACGGTTGTCTTATTCCGACCATTTTCCTTGGCGTGATAAAGCGCTTTGTCAGCGGCTTCAATCCACTGTGTATGTTTAGTAAAACCGGCCGAGAATTCTGCAACTCCGGAACTGATGGTGAAATTGATTTCGTGATCATCGGTTTTAACCGTGATTGCGGCAATTTTCTTGCGTAATCGTTCCGCGAATTGAGCCGCCGCTGCCGCATCGGTATCGACTAACAAGATGGTGAATTCTTCCCCACCGTAACGACCACATATATCGGTTTGTCGTGCAGTTTGACGTACAACAGACGCAACCGTGCGAATGACTTCATCCCCGGCTTGGTGGCCATAGGTATCGTTTACCTTTTTAAAATGGTCGATATCAAACATGACTAAGGAACTTGGGTTATGTGAACGAATGCAGCGTTTATGTTCACGTTGAAATTCTTCTTCCCAAAAACCTCGGTTAAACAGTTCGGTTAGGCTATCTGTTTGGCTAAGATAGGCTAGGTTGCCATTGGCTTTGGTCAAGTCTTCTTGGTTAACCGCGATATCGGTTACATCGTAGATGATAAGGCAGATATGCTTAACGCTACCATCGATGGATTCTAGCGGAATCATGCTGCTGTTTTGATACATAGTAGAAGCTCGACCTGTAATAGGGCGATAGTTTTTGAATTTAAACAAATAGGGACGCTGTTCCCAGATGGTGAAGGTCCGGGTTTTTAACTCAAATACTGGCTCCGCCTTTTGACGAAACCAGGTTTCAGGAATATCGCGAAAAGATTCAAATAACGGTTTATCATGGACCTCATCAGGGCGTAGACCACTGTGGTTTTCCATAAAACCGTTCCAAAGTTGAATCTTGTAGTCTCGGTCTAAGATGACTAGGCCTACGTCGATACTTTGCAGTACATCCATCAACCAGTGCATTTCGGCAAATTCAAAGCTAGATTTTGTCATGTAAGTATCAATACCTTAATCTAATAAATAGTCGACTTGCTGGTTAATCTTGGCAACAGAGTCTTCAGTGAAAAGTAGTAATAAGTCACAGCTGATGTTTACGTTTTCAATTTCATAATGAATTTCAATCGCTAAGGTTTGTGACCATTGATGATTACCTGATTTCACTAAATCATCGACATGGCAATGTTGCCCTAGAACCACGGGGTGACCTTGATTAAATGAAATCTCGAGCTGTTCCCCAATACCATGAATGCAGGCGCCAATTAATACTGAGCTCACATCCATGAGCAGTTCTAGCTCACCATGTCGGTCTAAAGGACCCTTATAATTCATTAGGCTTGCGAGATCAGAAAAACTGGCATCATTGAATACTAGTAATGCTTCTCCTGCGATGCCTGAACCAATAAAACCTTGGCATACAGCAGACACGTCATCATTTACTGTGGTATCGGCTAATGCCATATGAAGCTCACTGGCGCTGATCATATTGACTTTAGGGATGGGAAGGATCACATAAACATCAAGCAAACGGGCTAAGCGATCAGCCGCTTGGCCCATGGCAACATTGGTTATCTCTTGATAACAGTCGCGCTGGTCTTCAGATATTGCAGTCATTGCAGTAGCTCCCATTATTCAGCCTCCGACAAAATGCCAAATTCAGTTAATATCTGAGTGGCCTTTTCCTTGTCGATGGGTTTCTTAATGAAGGCCATAGCACCGAGTTTTTTCACTCGTTCTTGCGCATCGGGTTGAATGTCGCCAGAAACCACAATCACCATCGCGGGTAAGTCTTCTTTACGGATCATTTCTAAAACGCCATAACCGTCCATCTCTGGCATTGTTAGGTCGAGAAATACAACTTCGCCTTTGCCTTGGCGAATGGCTTCTACGCCTTCAACTCCATTGCAGGCGAAGGTTAAATCTATCTCCCAGCCATCGGGTAAAGCGCGTTTCATTTGTTTGCGTGCGAAACTGGAGTCGTCGCAGATAAGAACCGGTAAAGCCATGATTTTTGGTCGCTATTAAAGTAGATTACTCTAAGTAATAGTTGGGAAAGTGTGATTTCTCAAGCGTTTAGCTGAATTTCAGGGGATATTACTGCTTTACTTTTTCTGCACCAGAATTGAATGCCCATTCAAAGAAATCATTTAAATTTCGTTTTATTAATCCATCTTTACAAGTGCCATTACGTTCTAGCCAGTGCAAAGTATTGCCGATAGCGACAATGGAGCCAGAAACGATGAAAGTCGAGGCTGGGATGACAATGAATACCGCACAAGAATTTCCAGAGCAAGAGCCATCTTGGGTGATTTGAACTGTTTCCAGCTCTAATTCTCGAGTTAACATTTGGCAGCCTTCTTCTTCGATGAGTATCGGCTTACGGCTAGGCACAAAAGCACAGGAGGAGAGAATAAGAGTAAAGGTTGTTAATAATGTCCAGCTAGAAGCTTTCATCGTGATCTGGGCTCATTTAATAGGGGGCAGTAATATGTGTATTGTTAGAATTGTAGTGAATCGTTCAATAAATATGCAATATAAGCTGTCGTTGGGGTGACTATTATTAAATATCAGTTAAAATGCGCCACCTGAAATACTGACTATAAAATGAGTTTCTCTTTATGATTCGTGAAATACTGCGCTCTGTTGTATTAAATAAGCGTAACAAGCTACAAAAGAACTTTCAGCAGAAGCCCTTTATGTCTGTAGTTAAGCGAAAATTTCGTGTTGGATTCGCTGATATAGATTTCAATATGCACATTAATAATGCGCGCTATATGGTCTTTATGGAACGTGCGCGTTGGGATCATCCAGTACAAACCAATACTTGGGATATTATGTTCAAGGAGAAATTGAACTTTATCGTCGCAGGTATTGAAATGGGTTATATTCGTGAGCTGCGCTTTGGTAAGGCATTTGAAGTTGAGACTCGTTACCTAGGTTGGGATGAGAAATATCTTTATCTGGAGCAGCGTTTTGTCGCTGACGGTAAAATCCATGCGTATGGTTTGGTTAAAGCGGTGTTTTTACAGAAGGGGAAGCTTGCTGATCCTTCGAATGTTGCATCGCTTTTAGAGATTGAAACGGCGCCCGATGCATTACCTGAGCATATGGAGCTCTGGAAATCGTTGGCCACGGCTAAGCGTAATTATTCCGATGCAAGTATTGCAACGGTAAAAGAAGTTGAAAAAGAAGCGGCTTAAATATTAGCGGCTTAACAAGGAAAGCCGCGACAATTATAAGCAGTCTTAGTTGCCGTTATTGATATAACGGCAATAGGCTTTTCTCATCGGTCTGTTTCTCAGGATGCCTTTTCTTAATCGCTTGAGTTAGGCTGTTCCATAGGATTTGACCATTAAATGCTGAATTATTGGTGCTTTGATATAAGTAACTATCCAGTTCTTTAATCGCATTGGTAAGCACAATGTTATTCAACTTCTCGCTTAACTCATCCAGGCTCGAAATATTTAATTCTTCCTGTGACCATAGCTTTAGATTCTTGCGAATACTTTCTGGGTCATTCTTCTGGCAGGCTCTTTTTAATTCTTTCAAATACTGTTTGCTCGAAGGCAGGTCCATCTTCTGCGGCTTTTCATTTTTACTCATGCTTGATCGCCATAATAAAAAGGCGGTGATGGCATTGCTTAATAATAAAAATAGCGTCGCAAAGATCCAATAACCTGGAGCACTTTGCGTACTTTGCAAAGATTGAGCTGTCGTAGAATTCTGGCTGGTCTCTTGGCTTTGGCTGCTGGCGATCATCGACGCATTTTTTGCTGCGGCAACATTGATCGTTTGCGCGGGTAAAATGGCATATTCAAGTTTGTTCTTTTCAATATTCCACCAAGGAACCCTCATTTCAGGAACGGTGATACGGCCACTTTTGGTCGGCACAATAGCAAGTGATTGTTGATATAACCCTTGAATGCCCAAGCTATCGGTTTTGTCATTATGTTCGGATTGATCGGGGTAATACTTCAGACCCTCAACTACAGGCAGTGCGATACTCGGCAGCTGGCTACCAGAAAGTCCTTTCGCATTGATGGTTATGTTACGAGTGACGGGTTCGCCAACTTGCCATTCGCTATAAGGCTTGCTCCAACGATCACTGATGCTTATCTGAGGACTCGGTAGCCAAGGCGCTTGCGGATAGCTTGTCGGAGTCGCTTTAATTTCAATTCTAATGGGCTTAGCAACGACTGAAACTGGACGTCCACGGCTCCAACGATTATAGGAATTGACAACGCTAGCGGTGAACTTCTGACCAGGAATAACCATCTCACCACTTTCTTCGGCAAAGATGGCATAGCGACGCTCATAGACTCCCATGCGTTGGCCATTGATGCTGGTATTGTATTGACGAACTTCCCCTAGAGGAATGACATGGGCATCGGTGACTTTTAAATCTGATAGTGTCGCTTCTTCATGATTGACGCTGTAATACAATTTTTCAGTATAGAGAACTTGGGCTTGTACGTAAGATGAAACTCGATCAACTTCGATGTCAAAAAAGAACTCTTTAGCAATCTGTTCTTTAACCGATTGCGGTAGCTCACTGACGGTGACTTCAATAGCAGGACTTGATTGACCATCAAAGCGGATGCTAGGAATAACCAACTCCCCGGTACGAATAGGAGAGAGCACTAAGGTCCATTCGGTAAAGGATACGGTTTTACCATTCATTGAACGAAATTGATTAGCTCGTTGTTGATTGATAATGCGGAAGTCTTTCTTTAATACAGTTAAATCTGGTTGGCCGTATCCTACTTGCTCGTCATAGCGTAGAAATAATCGAAAGCTGTCATTTTCGGTTATTTGTTTACGATCAACATTTGCCGTTAGCGTGCCTGCGAAAGCGTTGCTGGTTAAAGATAGTAATCCCAGTGCTGTAACTATCGAAAATAATAATGATGTGAGTGCTCTTTTTATTACGAGACGTTTTTTTACGGGACTGGTTACCATGAGACTTATCCTTCGTCTTGATGTTCGCGTTGCTTGTACTGATATAAAAATTTACGTTTTAACAAACCGCCAGGATCGTCGGGAATGCGGTTAAGCCATTGTTCTAATGCTTGCTTCTCTTCATCAGATAATTCATCCGCTGGGTTCGCAGCGCCAGGGCCTTGCTGACCTTCTTCTGCTGCATCTTCCTCAGCTTTAGCGGCTTCGGCTTCTTTTTCTTCATCAGATTGTTTATCGGATTCGTTTTCGTCTGCTTCTTGCTCATCTGAATCTTTTTCATCAGAGCTTTGACCATCAGAGTCTTGTTCTGATTGATTTTGCTGATCAGAACTATCCTCTTGCTCAGATTCACTGTCTTTTGATTCGTTATCTTTTGACTCGCTGTCTTGCGATTCGTCACTTTTTGAATCGTCGTCTGACTTTTCATCTTCTGAATCTTGGTCTTGGTCTTGGTCTTGGTCTTGATCCTGATTTTGTTGGTCTTGCTCTTCTTGCTGCTCTAATAATTTTTCAGCTAAGGCTTTATTGGCGTGTGCGTCATCAAATTTTATATTTAACTCCAGCGCTTTTTCATAATCTTTAATCGCTTTTTCAAGTTCGCCACTTTGCGCAAGAGCATTGCCGCGATTAAAATGACTGACCGCTTGTTGCTCTGGAGAATCTTCAGGGTTGATAATGAAGTTCTCTGCAGCTTGTTTATAGTCTTGAGTGACGCCTTGACCTTCATAATACCGCACGCCTAAAAGGGATTGAGCCTCTGCAAATCCTTGCTCGGCGGCTTTTCGATACCATTGAGTGGCTCGCTTGTAATCTTGAGTGACAACTTGTCCTTTGTAATATATCGTGCCTAAACTGGTTTGAGCCCTTACATGTCCTTGCTCGGCAGCTTTTTGAAACCAGTAGATAACTTGTTTGCCGTCTTGAGTGACACCTTGTCCTTTGTAATACATCGATCCTAAAATGAATTGAGCGACTGCAAATCCTTGCTTGGCGGATTTTTGATACCATTGAGCGGCTTGCTTATAGTCTTGAGTGACACCGAGTCCTTTGATATACAATAAGCCTAAATAGTTTTGAGCCTCTGCATGTCCTTGCTCGGCGGCTTTTTGATGCCATTGAGCGGCTTGCTTATAGTCTTGAGTGACACCTTCTCCTGAGCCATACAATAAGCCTAAATAGTTTTGAGCTTCTGCATCTCCTTGCTCAGCGGCTTTTAGATACCATTTAGCGGCTTGATTATAGTTTTGAGGGACATCTTTACCTGTGTAATACATCTTGCCTAAAATAGTTTGTTCCTCTGCATTTCCTTGCTCGGCGCCTTGGATGACTTCGCGTATTGCGGTGTACCTCATGTCTAAAAGGACCTCGTCCAGTGCATTTCTTTTACAGCTTGTAAGGTTATCTTTATCTGATAATTTTGAGTTATCGCAATCAGCTAAAACGCTATTATTAAACGTGAGTAATGCTAATATTAATATACTGTATTTCATCTTACCGCTTCGCCACCCAATATCCATATCCGCATTACTCTAAATAGTTTTTATTGAAGGATGGTATCACGCTTTAATTGGTTTTAAATCGAAAATTCAATAGATGTGAGGAGATTATTTGACTCTATTTTTCCTGAGTCTTGACTAAAAGGAGCCTGATATTTTCAACACCTTTGTCGAGCGACTTGTATCAGAAATGGTGGGTCCTTTTTATGTTATTGCAGCGTATATTGTTCTGCCCATTCACGAGCGAGTTTCTGAGCTTCTGCAATTTGAGACTTAGTCATTTTCTTAGATGTCTTATCTCTTTCCTTTTCCGCTTCCTCATTCCCGCCGGCAGCGGCAATATTGAAAAACATATGGGCAGTCACAATATCTTTGATAGTGCCTTCTCCCATCAAATATGTCCAACCAAGGAAAAATTGAGCGGTATTCCCTCCGAGCTCAGCAGATTTTGTATACCATTTAACTGCAGTCTTGTCGTCTTTTATCTGCCCTTTCCCTGTGCGATAGATCCATCCTAAATTGTGTGCTGCTCTAGCCTCACCATTTTCAGCCGCTTTCTCGGCCAACATATCACCTAACAATGCATTTCGCATCGAGCCACCACCATCAACCACCATCACTTTCCCATTGCCCGGAAGCCCGACTTGCTCTTTGACAATTGAGTTATCTTCAAAGCATTTCACCGTTACAATTTCACCCCCAAATGCATCAACACCGCCATAGGTATTCAACATAGGTTCTA
>CAJVZR010000051.1 GCA_913019965.1 uncultured Oleispira sp. | reverse complement strand
ATGCCGTGCAGCGGATTGTTCTGGTAATTGGTTTTATCGTTCATGCGGGAATCCAGCAACAGATGAATAAGGTATATCTCTTATTATACCTGCTGCTGAACAGACTACCTAGAGAACTCACCTAAGCCGTGACGCAGGTTAACTTCAGCGCCGATTTAGGTTGGCATAAGCAGGCTAATGTTAACCCTGCTTCTTGCTCCCCTGCTAATAGCCCAGGAGTATCAGTTGAAGCTAATTGTACTTGGCCTTGTTCAATCTTCATCATGCAACAGCCACACTGCCCTTCACCACATGCATGTGGAATTTCAAGCCCTTCTTTCAGTGCTGCTTGTAATACGGTTTGATTTTCAGCAATGTTAAGTTCATGAGCATCACCATTAGGCAAAACGATGTTAACGGGATATTGCTGGCCTTTAGGTTCAATCTCAGTTTTCACAAACTCCTCAATGAATATTTGCTTCGGCTGCACCTTCAATTGCTTTAGCGTATGACTCACGGTTTCTTTTAGCCCCTCTGGACCGCAAATGTAGTATTGATTATTTAAAACATTGGGCTCCGCATCAAACAGAGTTCTTAGGGTATCTTGAGTTAAATAACCGCGATTTTTACCCTGAGTAAAATGATGAGTCACATAAAAGTTATCTGGATACTGAGCTAAAAGCTCAATCAAGCCTCGATCAAACATCACATCACGACTGGTGGTATTGGTATAAATTAAATGAACCTTTTTACCTAAATTATATTCAAGATCTTTTAACGCGGTTTTCGCGATTGATAATATGGGAGTAATACCACTACCAGCGGCAATGAGTATTAACGATGAATCTTTCTTTGCAATTTTTGGATTATAAACAAAATCTCCAAAGGGCCCGGCAACCGTTAATTCATCACCAACCGATAACTCATTATTTAAATAATTGGATAATATTCCTCTCTCGACTTTCTTTACACCAATGGTTAGCTTGCCATCATTGGCAGCCTCACAAATTGAATAACAGCGAGTTACAGCCTGCCCCTCAATGAGTTTAGTGACTGTGACATACTGACCTGCTTTGAACTTAATGGTTTTTCCATTCAGCGAAGCAAAACGGATTGCCACCGATTGATCTGTTAAAGGCTCAATTTTCTCTACGCTTAAAGTGAGCTTATGAATACCGTCGATACTGCTTGGTTGTAAAGCGTTTAACGACTGTCCAAATCCCGGTTGTGTTTTTGAGAATAATACTTCAATGGGGGCATTATTTTTTACTAAAGTAGGGCGTATTAAGTTAAATACTCGCTGATAGTGATACCAAGATACCCGTGGGTACAAGTGGTGAATATGATGATAGTTCTGGCCCAAGGTTAAGAATTTCAATCCTGGAAACAAATAACTGCGGGTATTTTGATAGCGCCCCTGCTGACGCGTTGGCGTATGAGGAATCCAGTCAAATAACATACCCAATATATAGCTCGCAAGAAAGGCAGGGATAATACCAATTACTAATAATTCCAAACCGTAACCCAATACAATTAATCCAATCGATATCGATATCGTGATTGCAAAATACAGAATTGAGCTCTTATGCGTCGCCGCGATCACCGGATCATTACGAAAGCGGGTCATCATCAACACCAAATAATTAAGCGGTAGAGTTAATGCCCTAAAACTCGCATCTTTCCAGGTATCACCCGAGACCCAATGATCAGGATCACGATCTGGATCATTGGTAAAGGCATGATGGTAATCATGAATCTTGGCGAATAAAGCAAAAGGCACCATCAAAAAAGGCAGGGTTAAAGCCCAACCCATCATTCTTTCTATAGGCTTCATCCAACTGACTTCATGAGCAATATTTCCATGCCCAGCTTCATGCACCACAGTAAATCCTAAATAGGTTACGAGCGTTGAGATCAACATACCGCTGAATAAACTAATACTTTCATTGTAAATAGCACTTAACAAAACACCGTAAGCTAATAGTAGCCCCATAAATAATGCGACGGTCCCCCATGCAATGCCGGTTGAATAATCTTTCCAGGTTTTGGTTGTTATTATGTCGCTTGTCATAGTGTCGGTCGCCATAGTGCTGATCAGCCTTTATTAATCAATAAAATGAGTGGATGTCGTCACTAAGCTTACGATAGTCATATCAGCATTCTTATCATTTGGCGCCATCTTCTTGCCATTTCATGCCAACCTACATACGCTCATATCATCTCTTTGCTGGGCTTAATTATGAGTACTCCCTACATCAATAGCAGTTTTTTGACCGGATTCAGTCAGCTGATAATTTCCAAAGGTGGCAATCCCGCTGAGCTCTATGAGCAAGCGGGTTTAGATAAAGAAGTATTTCTGGAAGAGAACCTTCAATCACGAGAGATTAAAAACCTACTTATTCCGTTCGATAAGTTTGTCGATTTATTAGAAATCACATCACAACAACTTAAGTTTCCTGATGTAGCAATGACATTGGCACGTCAGCAGAACATGATGATATTAGCCCCGCTAAGATCACAGCTGATGGATTGTAAAAATGTGCTGCAAGCGGTGCAAGTCATCGTTAAATATTTAAAGATTTTAGTATCAAGTTATCAGGTCGAGATTCAAATAGAAAAACACTTATCTAGAATTTCATTTTTTGTAGAATCAGAGACGATTAAAAATCTTGTTCAATATCAAGATTACGCCATGGCCAGTGCAGTCTCTATTTTACATGGAATGCTAGGCAGCTCATTCCCTCTAAGGTCCTGCTATTTTTTAAGGAATGAAACAGATCCTGAGCGTATTGCAGAATATGCTCGATACTTTGGTTGCCCAGTGGCCTTTAACAGCCATGAATTAGCCTTAACGGCCGAAAGTTCATTATTAGAAAGAGATGTGACGCCTCTGATCAACGAGATAGATTCACAAGTTAACCTCGCCTTATCTTCAGCCAATACCGACTTAGTGGCGAATGTATCTAGGATGATCAGCCTATCATTACCGAATGGCAATAGCAGTATTTCTGATGTCGCTGCATCGATGAATTACAGCCAAAGAACGTTACAGCGGAAATTAAGTGATAGAAATACGTCGTATAGAGCACTGTTAGATTCAGTGCGCTTTAGCATGGCGAATCAATACCTCAAGAGTACTTATTATCGCCTAACCGATATTGCGTTGTTATTAGGATACAGTAACTTAAGCTCATTTAGTCGTGCTTATTTTCGCTTTGCAGGGATTTATCCAATGGAGGTGAGAAAGCGCATTCATTATGCGCTTTAAGATTATCAAATTTTTCGGAATCAATACCTTCATGTAAAGGCGAAGGTAGAGCAAACATTCAGCGAAAAAACCGCTTATTCTCGTCCTTAAAAAAGCATAGGGTACTTGCGACGAATAAGCTTTATCTCAGCTAAAACTTCATCGTTCAAATGCACGTCAATCGAGTCAATATTACACTTCAGCTGTTCCATCGTCGTCGCACCAATTAAGGTTGAGCTAACAAACTTCTGTTGATTCACGAAGGCGATAGCCATTTGGCAAGGGTCCAAATTATAGCGCTGAGCCAAATCAATATAAGCAGCTGTTGCCGCATCGGTTTCTGGGCCGCCTCGATGTTCTACTCGGGTTTCAATAGTTAAGCGTGCCCCTTTAGGCTTTGCGCCATTAAGATACTTACCACTTAAAATACCACGGGTTAATGGCGACCAGGCTAATAATCCGCAATCTTCACTTAAGGCAATTTCACTTAAATCAGGTTCAAAATTACGGCATAACAAAGAGTATTCATTCTGAATACTGGCCATACGCGGAAGGTCATGCTTTTCCGCTAGCTGTAACCACTTATTCATACCCCAAGCAGTTTCGTTAGACAGACCAATATGACGAATCTTACCGTCTTTGATCAAGCCCTGAAAAACGTGCAAGCACTCAAGGAAGTTCTCTTCTTCTGCCTGCGGAACAAACTCAGGCGCGAAATCCCAAGTCTTACCAAAGTGATACGAACCACGGTTAGGCCAATGCAGCTGATACAAATCGATGTAGTCAGTTTGCAAACGCCCTAAACTACTTTCTACCGCCGCTAGAATGTTGGCCTTATCAATATGATTCTTACCTTCACGTACCCAAGGTAAACCAGGGCCTGCTATTTTAGAGGCAAGAATCACCTGATCACGCGTGGCACGTTCTTTAAACCAGTTACCAATAATGGTTTCGGTTGTGCCAAACGTCGCAGGGCTGGGAGGAATAGCGTACATCTCGGCAGTATCGAAGAAGTTAATACCTTGTTCCAGCGCATAATCCATCTGCTCAAAGCCTTGTGCTTGGGTATTTTGCAACCCCCAAGTCATAGTGCCTAAGCCGATTAAGCTTATGTCTAGACCCGTTCTGCCGAGTTTACGATATTCCATTAATCAGTCCTGCTGTCTTATGCTTTCTTATGCTTTCTTATGCTTTCTTATGCTTTCTTATGCTTTCTTGTAGATGATTGAAACAGGTACGCCCAAATCAATGAACTTCTGTCTAACGCGGAACAAAACAACGCCAAACGTCATGGTTGGTAAACCGGCAAATGCTGGATAAGCAGCTGCTAGATCTTCTGCTTCAACAAAGCGCTCAAGTACAACGCCTTGCTGGCCGCCATTCTTCATAGACTCTTGATGAAATTCGATCATTTCGCTAGCCGTTTTATTCACTAGGTCATCATAGCCAACTAGAGTATCAACAACGCCCTGTGGTGGCTGCTTCTTGCCTGCTTCCCACTTACGTAAAGTACGCTCATCAACGTCGATAACCTTAACCAAGGTTGAAATGGTAAGACCAAGGGATTCGCGTAGGGTTTTAAATTCTGCTGAATGCATGAGGGGGATGCTCTTAAATGTTACTAATTGATGCTGTTCTGACAGGTACTGCCAATTTAGTTGGCTATTCTAACATGATATGAATAATAAAATTTGATACTATCTATTGATAATTTAAATTTTAGATGGACCTAAAGTGCACTTATATTACCTACTGTTAACTATTCTCTCGTGCAGTATTTCAGCCCACGCCCACAGTATTACTGAGTTAGACGGCACTATACCTGTTAATTCAGAGAGTTGGCCTGAATATATTGAGCACAACTCAGTCTTGGCAGAGAATTGGAATTATTCTAAAACTAGTAGCGCGTTTTTGACTCCTGGCACCTCTACTCAAGTATTTGGGAGCTCATCTTTTTCAATAAAGCCTGCATTTACACATTCGAAATTGAGCCTATCGTTTTTTATCTTTGCCAATGTTTATGCTGATCTAAGAAACTGTAATTTTTATCTTTTAGCAGATCAACATAAACTTGGCTTCTCAGAAGATAGTATTCACTCTTTAGGTTTTTTTAACTTAACACTATCTCTAGCGATTCCCAGCAATACTCAAGAAATCAAAATTGGTGCACTAGCCGATAGCGATTGTGCTTTAACATTATCATCTATCACAATTACAGAACGAGAAGAAGTTAATGATTTAGATAACGACGGCATTGAAGATGCTCATGACAACTGCCCAGGCTTTGCTAATCCAGATCAATTAGACACTAACTTCGATAATATTGGAGATCTATGTACGCTTGACCGAACCAAGTACGTTGGATCTTCATTACCTAGCCAATGTTTTAATTCATCAGATAGTGATTCCAATATAGAGCCTGATAATGATAGTGACGGTATTATCGATATTTGTGACCCTGATGATGATAACGATGGCATCAGTGATCTGAATGAACTGCACTGGGGTATGGATGTCTTCACCGCCTTCGACTTTGAGGCAGGAAAAACTGCAGATCCAGATAATGATGGGTTATTCAGCACGGACGAAATTGAAATAGGTTTTTCGCCAAATCAGCCAAATACACCTCAAACTGTGGCGTTAGGGAAGTACTTTCTTAACCATGACAACAGTCAAAAAGCATTTACGCCATTTGATGGCAGTATTTTCAAATACCAATCCAAAGATAACTATTCTTTTACCTTCGGAAATAATTCATTGTTCAATCATTTTGAATTAGAAAATGAGTTACTACTCACTGGAACGACAATAAAACATGAAAATGTCATTATTTACCAAACTGAGTTTGTCCCTGCTATTCGTATCTTTCCATCACCCACGTTAATTGATCACAGTTATGAAAAATCAAATCCTATAACAATAAAAGACATCAATAGTGAAACGAATGAAGTAAAGAGTATTCCTGCCACTCTTCAGATTAGTTCTAATATCCAACTATCCGATGATCAACAACTTTTAACATATCAATATTCTTATAATATTTACCATAAGGATACTTCAGACATTATAATTTCTAGCAGAGGAGAACTAATGACTTGGAGTGAAGATGAAGGTTTCATAGGTCTAGGTTTGCCGGAAGGTATACGTTCAGTAACTTCCTATTTTCCACCAGAAGAAGTAAACAATGAAAGCAGTAACAGTAATGCTTCTGCAGGCTCTTTCAGTATTATATGGGGAGTTATATTATTAACCTTTATGCGAGCGCGATTCCGCCAACTGTTCTAACATATTGAAGAGTTCAAGAAACGCCTATCGGCAATGTCCACAGGCTGCAGGGTAGCCGCCTGATACGGTGGCTACCCTGCAGCTCGCTTAACAAGAAGCACTGTCCGTTTTAATCTGTACTTTTTTCCTATTAATACTCATAAAATCATTCTCGGTTTTTCTTTCAGCATTGCCCTTCTTGCTTGCCCTAGAGCTAATTGCGCTCTGAAAGCTTCTAGAATTTTCACGCTGCTTTAATTTCGCTGCGTTTTTTTCTTCAACCGTTAAGGTTCGAATATTGGGTTTAATAGTATCTGATTGCTCCCTGTATTTCTCAGGAACAGTATCACCAAAGTGTTTTCTGCCGGCTTTGTCAACTCAGCTGAATATTTCGGCTGAGGATCCATAGCTTAGAGATAAGAGAAATAAAATAAGCACACTTTTACACATATCAATCATCCATGATGTAAGAAGATTAAATGAGTTAATTACTCACCCAAGCAGCATTATGACAATGCCTAGATAAAAAATCGATAAAAATACGCACCTTTGGTGGCACGTGTTCACGGTGTGGATAAACTGCATAAACTCCACTGGGCTCTAACTGATAATCTGTCAATAATGGCTGCAATAACCCTTGATCAATATCATCTTGCATAACAAACTTAGACAGCGCAGAAATGCCCTGCCCGCTTTTTACCAAAGCGAGAATCGCTGCAACTGAATTAGTCTTAAGCTGACTGTGCATTTGCACACTTTGCTTCTGGCCATTGTGCTCAAACTGCCAAGTCAATGGTGAGCTAAATAGAGACAAACTTACCCAGTCGTGCTGTTGCAAGTCTTGCGGTGTTTTAGGGATACCCTTTTGAGCTAAATACTCTGGGCTAGCAAATACGATTACCGGCGTCTCGCAGATTTTCTTCGCCACTAAATTTGACTCTTGTAACCAGCCAATTCGAATCGCTAAATCAACGCCGTCTTCGACCATATTGATCACTCGATCTTCCAATAACAAATCGATTTTCAACAACGGATATAAAGCCCGTACTTGTTTAATAACAGGGACTAGGTGTTGCGTTCCAAAATCAACAGGGCATGAGATTCGCAGCGTGCCCGTCGGCTGGTTTTGATACTCGCGCAATTCACTTAAGGCAACTTCGGTACGGCTAACAATATCAGCACTATGGCGATAAAAGATCTCCCCGGCCTCCGTCAGACTCAGGCTACGTGTCGTACGATTAAGCAGGCGTACACCCACTTCCTTTTCTAGCTGAGCAATTTGCTTACTTACTGCAGATTTCGCCACTCCAAGCTGACGTGCGGCTTCTGAAAAACTCTTGGTCTCGACAACACGGGTAAATACCCCTATACGCTTTAACTCATCCACTGGATCGACCTACTTCAAATAACTTAAACCAACTGTACACCAAAAGAGAACAAAGAAAGCACTTTTAGCTATCTAGTAGAAAATTTAGAAACAGATAATCTAATCCCATCAACGTATTTTCTTAATCCAATAAGCGAACAAATTGTTCACAGGAGCACAGCATGAGCCATCTTCATACCTTATTTCAGCCGGTAGACCTTGGGGCAAACCTAACCCTGAACAATCGCATTATCATGGCGCCGTTAACACGTTCAATGGCCGATGATGATTTGGTTCCGACGGAAGCGATGGCCGCCTACTACGGTCGCCGTGCTGACGCGGGGCTGATCATTACAGAGGCGACGCTGATTTCTCAAGAGGGCCAAGGTTATCCAAATGGTCCAGGGCTTTATACTCAGGCGCAGATTGATGGCTGGAAAAACGTAACTCAGCGCGTACATCAAAATGGTGGTAAGATTTTTGCTCAAATTTGGCATACAGGCCGTGTTTCACATTCCATTTATCATAATGGTGAACTACCTCTAGCACCTTCAGCAGTTCCAATTGTGGGTCATGGTCATGTACCACTCACAGAAAATCTAATCTATGAAACCCCACGCGCAATGACGGTCGATGATATAAAACGAGTACAGAATCAGTTCGTTGATGCCGCTAAAAATGCAATAGAAGCCGGGTTTGACGGTATCGAAATTCATGGCGCGAATAGCTATCTAATTGATGAATTTTTGCATTGGGATACCAACCGTCGTGAAGACGAGTACGGTGGCACAGTAGAAAACATGGCGAGATTTCTATTTGAAGTTATCGATCAAGTAAAAGCGGTTATTCCAGAAGGTAAAATTGGTTTGCGTCTTTCTCCTCAAGCCTATGTCAACTTAGAACACGATGAACGTGATAAGCAGGTTTTTGATTATTTACTGCCTTTACTTAACCAATACGATTTAGCGTACGTTCATACGGGTATGTTTTCAGATGAGCCTTATGAGCATTTAGACGGCACAGTGACTCAGTATATTCGTAAACATTATCGCGGAACGGTAATCGCTTCCGGTGGATACAATGCTGAAACAGGCGCAGCCGCAATTGAGAATGGCGATGCCGATCTTATTGCGATTGGGCGATCTTTTATTGCCAACCCAGATTACGTAGAAAAGGTGAAGCAAGAAAAGACGCTGGTTGAATACAATAGTGAAATGCTGGCTGAGCTTTTCTAAGACACGCTATTACCAATGTAAAATAAGTGGAAGGCCTGGTCTCAGGTCTTTACTGAACCCACAGGATTTCTGGTTAAAAGTCACTTCCATTAAATGCTCTACGCCACATTCAATCGATAACCCACCTGAGTGGCTAACGGCTTGCAGCTCTTCGGATAAAGATTCCACGGGCACATGAAGATGTACATGACTGATGGATTTAAATGGTCCTTTCTCAATAGTTCTTTCCACAGGTTGCATGAAAGGAACATAAATACATAACGGTTCAGTTAAGTTGTCTGAATTACTGCCTATATGAAACGCATTAGGTGCGGAAAAATAATCTGGTTGATAAGACCAGCCGTTAAAGGGCATCAGTAAGTCATCACTATTTTTTCGATTAAAGATTAGCCCAAAAGGGGAAGCATTTTCATCACTTAAACGCTCAGGAAATCTTAACCCACTCGCTGGACCATTATTAGCCTCTTCTTCATCACGAAGCCACAATAACTCCATCATGCTATTAGAAAACTTAAAACATCGATTCGTCGTGCCTTGGCCTGCATGAACTCGGCTATAACTTTCTTCCAGCCCCAGCTCAGCCAGCAGATTCGCAACGTTTGCTTCCGGCTCTACAAGGATGAAAAAATGGTCTAATTCCAAGTTCATGTTAGTTTCCTATAATCTTTGTGCGTTATTCAAAGGATCGTCCAGTATCTTGCCATACTTTTCATATCACGACCCTTTATCTGAATTAATTATTGCCCGCTTTCTTTTTACGTAATTGGGTGACTTGCTCATAACCAATACCCCAGTTATCCAGATTTACTTCATCGATTACTACAAACGTCGTCGCGGGGTCTTTATTTAATACATCCACCATAAGCTGAGTTGTGCCTTGGATTAAGGCTTGTTTCTGTTCAGTGGTTACGTTTTCATCGGTAATTTTGATATTAATATAAGGCATAATTTTATCTCTACTATTGTGAGTTAGTGGGGCAATAGGTGCATACAACGTCATGAATCATTTCTATTTTAAATACCTTCATCAAGTTCCCTCCGGCTCGTTTAAATCTGTGTACATTTTATTAACGATTAACCATTGCCCGCTTTCTTTCAATAGCCCAATAAAATCGATATAAGCATGATCGAATAGCGGGCAATCGAGCTTTACCATGGCTTGATCGTTAATAACTTCAATTGACAATAATTTGAATTCAAACGGCTGCCCCTGTTCAGACGGTACCGGTCGCTGAGCGACTGCCGATAACCACTCATCAAGACTGCGGCGTAAACCAGGGGCTTTTAAAAAAGTATCGCGATGAAAGATCGCCTGCAACCTTTCAACATCGCCGTGATATAAGCCATTGAAATATTCATTCACAATCTTCATCACTAAGAAAAACTCTTGCTCGCCAAAATCGCATTGAGAAGAGTCTGGGCCTTGGTTAATCGTCATATCATTACCCTTCTGCTGCTAAAGCACGTTTAAAGCTTGGCATGGCAAGTACGGCATCGATCATTTTTTGAGATCGTTCGCCAATAGAAATATCCACCGGAAAGCTGGCTCCCCAACGTGAATAAACGGTAAGCATAATGTCTGCGGCTGAGACACCTTCCCCAGCTAAGAAATTTTCCTCCTCAGAATTCTTCGCCAACTGCTGTTCAACAACTTGCCATAGCGTAGAGATCATTTTAGCGGCGGCTTTAAAGGCAAGATCTTTCACGGCTTCATCTTCAATATGCTGAGCAATAAAGAACAAACGCCCATAAGCTGGGTGCATCGTTGCGTTAGCAAACAGAATTTGTTCAATGCCTATATTTCGCGCAGCACCTGCTACAGGTAATAAAGAATTTTGATGACGATCAAGCAGATGCAAAATAATCGCAGCGCCTTCAGTATAAGTATGGCTCTGGCCGTTGGATTGATCTTGTTCGATCAGCACCGGTACGGCTTCAACAGGGTTTATCGCGCTGAAGTTTTCTACTTTACTCACATTAATGATTTCAACCTGCTGGTCTAGTTCGTGTAGCACGACCTGAGTGGCCAGTGAGCAAGCGCTTGGAGAGTAATAAAGTGTATACATGGTTTTCCTCATTCATTGGTTAGCCGCTAGGATTTGCGGTTGTTAAACAACAAGGACAGTTTGTGGTCTTTTACTACTCACATATATAGCTATAATGAGAACCTAATGTTTCCATTATGGAGACAGTTGTAATCTAAAAGTGAGATGGCTCGATGGATAAACTGCGCGCAATTCAACTCTTTGTTCGCCTAGCGGATTTAGGCAGTTTTACTCGTGTTGCGGAACATACCAACGCTTCTAAATCGATGATCAGCAAAGAAATCAGCCGCCTCGAAGATTCCTTAGGTGTACGTCTATTACACCGCTCTACTCGTAACGTTCAGCTTACCGATGCGGGTGAAGGCTATTTACAACGCGCTCGTGAAATTTTAGAAAAGCTAGAAGATGCGGAAAGCTTTGTTCAAGACAGGCAAGCTAAACCCAAAGGCAAGCTAAAGATCAATGCGCCAATGGCACTGGGCATTACAGACCTAGCCGGCTTGTTTGCTGACTTTATGCAGGCCTATCCCGACATAGAACTGGATATTCATTTGGGAGATGAGAGTATTGATCTGGTGGAACAAGGGTTTGATTTAGGATTTCGCGCTTCCAGCAAGGCAATTGATTCTAATTATGTTGGCCGTCCACTGACGCAATTTAAATACCAGGTATGTGTTGGTGCAGAATATTCTAAGCAGCAACCGAAAATTATAAAAGCGGAAGACTTAGCAGAACATAATTGTTTTGTTTACAGCTATTTTCAGGGTAAGAATAATTGGCCTATCGATGATGGTATTACTATTAATGGAACTTTACGAGTCAATAGTACGATATTTATGATGGAAGCGATTAAGCGTAATCAAGGAGTGGGATTCATTCCCGATTTTGTTTGCCGTGAAGCGATAGAACAAGGGGAAGTTGTAGAAGTATTAGTCAAGGCTAAAAAACCTCGCCTGACCCTTTATGCGCTTTACCCAGCCAGACATTTTGTACCTTTAAAATTAGTTCAATGTGTAGGATTTCTTGAGCAATGGTTTGCAGAAAAATCTAAAGAGAAGCACTTATGAATAAATTAAAGCCCTGCGTTATCTGGTTTACTGGCTATAGTGGTGCAGGTAAATCAAGCTTAGCATGCGAGGTTGAAAGACAGCTAATCACACTAGGAATAAAAACATCTCTTCTTGATGGCGATATTGTTCGTTCGACTTTATGCAAAGACCTAAGTTATAGCAAAAAAGATAGAGAAGAAAACATCCGCCGCATTGGCCATGTCGCTCACCAACTGGTCGACGCAGGGTTAGTGGTTCTATGTGCCTTCATCTCACCTTTTCGCGAAAGCCGAGATAACGTGCGCGCTTTATTTAAACATGGTGCATTTATCGAGGTATTTGTTGATACGCCACTTGAGGTATGTGAACAGCGAGATGTTAAAGGTTTGTATGAAAAAGCGCGAGCGGGGAAGATTAAAGAGTTTACTGGAATCGATTCACCTTATGAGAAACCATTAAATCCAGAAATTCATTTATCGAATACCTTAGGTTTAACTATCGATGAATCTGTCGAAAATATAATCACATATATTAGCAATTAACGATAAAAGTTAATTAGAGAATTCAGGGAACATCAATACAGCTAAAAGATTGCGGAATAATTCTTTGTCTATCATCCATATCATATTTTAAGTATCGCGCACTACATTCGCTCGATTGCCAAGGTTTACAGTCACTGATCGATAAAGAGCAAGTATTTTCAATACAATCAAAGCTCTGTCTATTTCTAATCGTGGTTAAATTAGAACTCACCATAGAAGCCAATATACTGCCAACTGTTGGTTTAAGAGCATTTGGGGTTACAGCTTCGCAATTATAATTTTCAGCTTTTATTGGGGTATTAGCATAACGAACTAAGTGAGAGATCTGAGCTTGAACTTGTTGGGGATTTTCAACAGCTTGGCTATTTGAATTTGCAAAGGTGCCCGCCCATACCGCTAGACCACCCACCAGCATTCCCGCTTGCAAACCCATAACAATCTTAATATTGGGATTCATCTATCGCTGCCTGACCAACTGTCTATAGAAACTTACGAATTATTTACTTTTAAAATTCTCCGCCAGCATACTCTTTTTATCCCTGTCTCATATCAGTCTATCGCCTGATTTGTGAAGTGCATCTACTTTTTAAATACTGAATACAGCCACAGTCACTTCAAAGGCCAGTTACTATATTTCTGGCGAATACGGTCGATTGTCCCATCTTCTTTCATATGAACCATAGTTCGGTCCACCGCCTCCAGTAGTTTGGCTTTATCTTTAACCTTGGATTTCTTAGAAAGGGTTAAATACGCAGCACGCGCACGAACTTGGCCAATGGCTGATAGTTCAATTTTTGCTTCTTTGAGATAGGTCTCGACACTTGAGGGGGTAGCGGCAATGGCTTCTATTCGTTCGTCGAGTAACATTTTCACTAGTTGCTCAACGGTTTCCACTTCGATTAAATCGATTAAGCCCTGTTGTGCTGCCTGATCAAACTCTTTGGAAATGCTATAACCACGATTAATACCTATACGTTTGCCATATAGGTCCTGCAAATTTTGATAGGAAAATTCTTTGCCCGTCTTAGTATAAGCTGTCATAACAGAAACATGCACAGGCTCTTGAGGATAGTAAGCATACTCTCGTCTTTCAGCGGTCGAAAACAGTGGAAAGCCACCATCAGCTTGCCCTGATTTCACCATCGCCAATACTCTTACCCAGGGAGTAAGTTGTATCGTAATATTAAGATTTAATCGTTTGGCTACTTCTTGAATTATATCAACATCAATACCGACGAATTTCCCCGCCGCATCGATATAACACTCAGGTTTATTATCTTCATCTCCCACAAAGAATAATGTTTGTTCTGCAAGACTAAAACTGCTGCTAAGTATCAATAATAGCCCCAAAACTCCCTGCTTCATTCTCTGCATCATAAATGCCCTTACTACTCGTCTAATTAACAACCTTAAGCTGAAGGTAGTTTACGTAGAATATCCAACGCAGAGACGATACCCACTATTTTTTCATTATCGGTTATGAAGACTCGGTGGATATCATTTTCAATCATTGTATTTGCCACATGACTTAGCTGACTGCCTGTAGAAACACTGATCACCTGTTTGGCCATGATTTGATGAACCGTACAGCTGGTTTGTGAGGTTTTGCTCCAGTTAATTAGGTCTTCGCGGCTCGCGATATCAATTCCCGTACTATCACGGTAGCAACGTCTAAGAGCCTCACTCTTAGTTTCATCGTCAGCATTTTCAAAGCGAAAGATATCCGATACGCTAACCACACCCACAAGCTCATGATCAGAGGCGATGACTGGCGCACCGCTGATATCATTTTTCAAAAAGAATTCAGCCAAACGCTGAATGGTCCAGCCCTCATAAACGCACAATACGTCTTTACTCATAAGGTCTGAAACGGAGAAATCCTGAATTTCGATATTATTTTCTGCAATAGAGCTCATGGGGCTTACCTGCTAAAGAAGTCTCGACACTATTAACTTTAGCAGAGCATTTGCTAGTTATCTTCTTCCTCTCTAAGCGTCAGAACTTCATAGCCTGAATCCGTCACTAAGATTGTATGTTCCCATTGGGCAGAGAGTTTTTTGTCTTTGGTAACCACCGTCCAGCCATCCTTTAGAGTTTTGGTTTTACGAATTCCCTGATTGATCATAGGTTCTATCGTAAAAGTCATGCCAGCTTCTAATACCAGCCCTGATCCCGCTTTCCCATAATGCAGTACTTGTGGCTCTTCATGCATTTCGCGGCCAATACCATGTCCACAGTATTCACGAACCACACTGTAACCGGCTACTTCAGCATGACGCTGCACGGCATTACCAATATCCCCTAAAGTTGCTCCCGGCCTAACGACTTCGATACCTTTCCACAAAGCTTCATAGGTCGTTTTAACCAACTGCTTAGCCTGTGGGCTCACCCCTTCTAAAACATACATTTTGCTAGAATCCGCAATAAAGCCATTTTTCTCCAGCGTAATATCAATATTGACGATATCTGAAGGTTTTAACGCTTTATGGCTATTTGGCACCCCATGGCAGACCACTTCGTTCACTGAACTATTCAGGGTATATTGATAACCGTACTGACCCTTGCTTGCCGGACGGGCTTTTAAGGTATTCACGATAAAGTCTTCTACCCGAGCATCGATCTCTAACGTCGTAATACCGCTGGTCACAAAATCATCTAACATGGCAAATACTTGGGCTAATAAAGCGCCCGATTCACGCATCAATTCAATTTCTTCTCGGTTTTTAATACTGACAGCTTTTGAACGATTCATCCGGTTTGTTTCTCACTTTGTACAACTTCTAAATCACAACGGCTCATATCAAAAGCTTGCTCTTTCAATTGTTGCTGAATGATCTCGCTATAAGTGAGATTAGGGTTTAACTCCGCCAACATCCCCATCTTCATCCAAAACTCAGCTTGAGAGTTGATAGAACGTGACATGACACTACTCGATTTGCGGATTTCTTCGTGCAAACCTTCAGAAATTTTAACAATACCCATTATCTCACCCAACCATACATTACATATACGTATTATATATAAAACATATACTGATACAAACAATTGCAATTCTATGCCGAATCGATACAAGACATAATGCGCCACTCAAGTACAATCGTGCTTATAAATTGATCAATTGTTACTTTATATCGATCTCATTACACAATAGGTATTTTCTTGGTGACAGAAGCTGACTATCAAACACACGCACTGAAAAAAATCGCGGCCTATTCCTATGTCTCACGAACCTTTGCCTATTTAGCAGGGTTATTTATTGTTATTGCAATCTTTCAGACCAGCCATAGCCCCTTTCAAGATAATGCTGGGATCATGTCGCTCTTACTTCTCGTCTGCTTAGTTTGGCCACATACTGCCTTTTTATGGGCTAAACGCAGCCGCAATATGTATAAAGCGGTCACTCACAGCCTATTATTCGACTCATTTTATGGCGGACTCTGGATTCCTCTTATGGGCTATGAGCTTATTCCTAGTGCCGTATTTATAACCATCTTGATGATCAACAATATCAGCGCCGGTGGCTTTAAGTTGTGGTCCTTTGGAGTCTTTATGATATTAATCGGAGGACTGAGCACAACTCTCTTATTTACTCCGACTCTGCACCTTGAATCTAAATTTATCATCGTCGTCTTCTGTATTCCGCTCATTGTTTTCTACCCAATGGTACTGGCTTACAGTAATTTCAAACTCACTCGCTTGATGATGAGCCAACAGAAAAACCTGCTTCACATTAGTCAACATGATGGTTTAACGGGCGTATTCAGCCGCCATTACTGGGAGCAAAGATTATTAGAAGAATTTGATCGCTGTCAGCGTTCAGGTGAAAGAGCCTGCGTTATGATGGTCGATGTAGATCACTTCAAAAATATCAATGATAATCATGGGCACTTAGTCGGCGATGAAGTATTAAAAGAATTTGGTAACTTATTGAATGAGCTAAGAAGCAGTGACATTGCAGGTCGTTATGGTGGAGAAGAGTTTGCTATTTTATTACCCAATAGCGACCTCGAAGAATCGTTAACAGTTGCAGAACGCCTACGAGAAAAGATAGAGAATACGCCGTTCAAGCACATTGACTATTGTACTGTCAGTATTGGAGTAGCTCAGTTAACCCCCCAATACTCCGATGCCTACAAGTGGCTAAATCATGCAGACCAAGCTTTGTATCAAGCAAAAGAACAAGGCCGAAATAGAGTCTGTACTTGGCTTATCCCCTCAGCTAAAAAGAGCAGTAACACAGATTCAACAGTGGCTATCTGACATTATTATATCCAATTTAGCTTGCGCCTTTCTTAAGTCTTGCAAATCCGTTTCTTCAATCATCTCGCAACCATCTAAAATCATTTCTTGAACATTAGATGGGTAATACTTGCAGTCATCCGGGCGATCAAGATAGATATCACAGGTATAGGGGGCACCCACTTTCTCTTGGCGTAAAAAAGGACACAGTTCTAACAACTTACCGCTTTTGGGGTCTGCCCAAATCTCCCCTTTATTCACAAATTCAGCGATATCCGGGTTAAAAACTTCCCACAACTCAATTTCTTGTTTGGAAGCCGACAGCGCCCCATTACTGTATTTAATGCAGCACTTGCCACAAGAGTTGCAGTCTTTCATAAGTTAAGAAGTTATTCCTTCCTGTTCCGATTCAATTAGCTTCATCAAACCAATAAAAATCTTTGCCGTTGAGGTCACGACTATTTGACGATCAACTCGATAATCTGTCAGTAACCAATTCGTCGCCGCCTGTCGCATGGCGCCAATGGTAGAAATACCCAATACTTCCTTTTCGTCATTCGACAATACCCAATCAGGATAAACTTGCTGCGCTAATCCCATCACTAATTCTGAAAACCCTAGAATATAGCCATTGTATAAATCATCCACCTCGGCACTAATGCCGACTAATTCCAACATGCACACCCTAGCGACACGGGCATCTTCCATCTCAGAAAAATAACAATTCAAAGCGGCATGAATCAGTTTATTTAAATCAGCTCCAGGTGCGGCGGCAGCGACTTCTTGCAATATTTTGTTACGGATTTTGGTCATGCAGTCTTCATAAACGGCCATCAATAAGTTTTCTATCGTGCCATAGGCTTCATAGAAATAACGGTCCGTCAGTTTCGCCTCTCGGCACAACCCCCGCACCGTCGCTGTTCGAAATCCCTGAGTACCAAATACCTCGAGGCCAGCGATTAAAAATTGTTCACGGCGTTGCTGTTTACGCTGATCTAGGCTCATTCCACCATAGGTGCGGCCTTGGGATGTTGCTTTATCTTGTTTCATGAGCGCATTTGACAACACTTGTCGTCAGAAGTAAAGTGACGACACGCGTCATCAGATAGATAACCAGAAGGACACAGCATGAAAACCTATAAAGCCATTATCATAGGCAGCGGATTTGGCGGCCAATGTGCCGCCCTAAAGCTTAAAAAACAGGGGATTGAAGACTTTTGGATTCTCGAACGTCGTGACTTTATGGGTGGAACCTGGTGCCAAAATACCTATCCAGGAGCCGCTGTTGATGTGCAATCACCGCTCTATTCAATCGAGTCTGAGCCTTACGACTGGTCACAGATGTTTGCCGAGCAAGACGAATTACAGCTTTATACTAATCACGTCATCGATAAAAATAATCTACGTGATAAAACTCAAACCAGCGCAAACGTGAGTAAAATTAAATGGCACGAAGCCGATCAGGCATGGCAAGTTCACTTACAAGACCAACCCAGTATTCGCGCTCAGTTTGTTATCAATGCCTCAGGGCCACTGAGTACACCGGTGATTCCAGAATTCAAAGGTAAAGAGTCCTTTAAGGGCAAATCATTTCATACCAATAACTGGGACAAAGATTACGACTATCGCGGCAAGCGAATCGCCATCATTGGCAGTGGGGCCAGCGCTGCTCAAATCATCCCTGCGATCGCAAAAGATGCCGGCGAACTGCACATATTCCAACGCAGCCCCCACTGGGTTTTGCCTCGCCCAGACTATGTCTTCAAACCTTGGCAACGTAAATTACTTAAAAATAAAGCCCTGTATAAATTATTAAGAAAAGCAATCTATTGGGAATTAGAAAGTCGAGTCATTGGTTTTAAATACTCTCAAACCATGCTCAAACTGGCGGCGCAAAATAAAGCGGTTAAACACATTAAAAAGCAGATCTCTGACCCAGTTTTACGCGCCAAAGTAACTCCAGATTACACAATTGGCTGTAAGCGTATTATTTTATCCGATACCCTTTACCCCGCCCTCTGCCGCGACAATGTCTCCTTGCATGATAAGACCCAAGGCATCAAAGAAATTACTGAAACTGGGATTATTACTCAAGACGGTGAAAATCTAGAACTCGATTTAATCGTTTATTCCACCGGCTACGACGCCACCGATGGCGTTATTTCATACCCAGTCATTGGCCGCGAGAAAAAACAACTAGGGGATTTCTGGCAGGAATATCCACGCGCTTACTTGGGTACCAGTGCACCAGGATTTCCTAATCTATTTATTGTTACGGGTCCTAATACTGGCATTGGTCATACCTCGGCCATCGTCGTCATTGAAGCCCAGATGAACTACATTATTTCCAGTATTAAATCCTTAAGTGCTAACGACAATAAAGTGATTGAGGTTAAAGCCGACGCTGAAAATCGTTATACCCAACACATCCATCAAGAAATGGCTAAAACCGTATGGAAGTCGGGTGGGTGTAACAGCTGGTACCAAAGTAAAAGTGGTCATGTTATTGCGATGTTCCCAGGCTTTAGCTTTACCTATCAGCGCTGGACCAAAAACTTCCGACCAGCAGATCATGATTTCTCTTAATCAAACAATGACGACTGGAATATTAAAAACTAAAAATTCTAATAAAAATAATGAGGTACAGAATGAAAAAGATCAGCAGTATAGTAGTCATCAGTATGTTAGCGCTGAGTACAATCTGGGTAGCAACAACCTACCCAAAGATTGGCCATATCGCTTACGAAAATGCCACTGACATAGAAGCCAGTTTATTTGGCTTTCAACAAAAAGAAGCAGACATCGGTGAATTAAGCTTAAGCTATTACGAAAGTGAACGCTCAGCTAACAAGCCGACGCTATTGCTGCTGCATGGCTACAGTGCCGATAAAGATGTCTGGCCACGCTTTGCTCGTCATCTCGTTGATGACTATCACATTATTATTCCTGACTTCGCTGGCCATGGTGATACCGAGTTTAATAAAGACTGGAATTACAGCGCGCCCAAACAAGCGGAGCGACTATTAACCCTCATCGATAAGCTAAAAATTCAACAAGTCCATGTTGCAGGTAATTCAATGGGCGGATTTATCGCCGCGTATTTTGCCAAGGATTACCCTGAACGAACGCTATCCGCTTTACTGATTGATCCTGCAGGGGTTCACTCTTCAGAGCCTAGCGACATGGGTAACATGTTGGCCCAAGGTCGCAACCCTTTTGAAATACATAACGATGAAGAGTTTGCTGAATTTTATCCGATGACCATGGCCAATCCCCCTTGGCTGCCTGGTTTTGTTCTGGCCGCGATCAGCGAAGGTTATCAACAGCGCCAACCTCGATTAAAACAAATCTTTGCCGACTTCCACGAAAAAGACATGCTGGATTCACAGCTAAACGACATTAATGTGCCCGTACTGTTACTTTGGGGCCAAGAAGATCGTTTGATTCACGTAAGCAGTGTGGATGTCTGGAAAGCGGGGATTACCAATATTCAAGTAGAAGTATGGCAAGGCATTGGCCACATGCCCATGGTCGAAGCTCCCGCTAGAACAGCAACCCTATATAAGAGTTTCTTAAAAAACTTGCCCCAAATATCAGATAATTCAAACCCAAATGGAGTCGCTCAGCATGAAGAACTATAAAAATAAAGTGGCTGCCATTACCGGTGCCGGCTCAGGCATTGGTCGTGCATTATCACTAAACCTAGCACAACAAGGTTGCCACTTAGCCATCAGTGATGTCGATGAGAAAGGCATGGCTGAAACGTTAAAATTACTTGAAAGCTACCCGATAAAGGTCACCACACAAAAACTCAATGTAGCCGATCAAGAGGGAGTCTATACTTGGGCCAATCAGGTCGTTGAAGATCATGGAAAAGTTAATTTAATTTTCAACAATGCCGGTGTTGCTTTATCAGGAACCGTCGACGCTTTAAATGTTGAAGATTATAAGTGGATCATGGATATTAATTTTAATGGAACCCTTTACGGTACCAAAGCCTTTTTACCACTGCTGGAAGCATCCGGTGAAGGCCATATTATTAACATCTCTAGTATTTTTGGCCTGACTGCTCAACCGTTAATGAGTGGCTATAATGCCAGCAAATATGCTGTTCGAGGCTTTACCGAATCCTTGCGCCAAGATTTAGAACTCACCGATTCCAACGTCAGCACAACCTGCGTACACCCTGGTGGCATTAAAACGAATATCGCGAAAACATCGCGTATGTCCGACAGTGTCGAAAAAACATTGGGAGCGGATTTTGATAATTCGATTAAAGAATTCGAACGCGGTTTTATTACCACGGCGGATAAAGCCGCTAAAACCATATTGAAAGGGGTAAACAAAAACAGCCGCCGAGTATTGATTGGCCCAGATGCCCGCTTCTTTGATCTAATCGTAAGATTATTCCCAACGGGGTATCAGTGGTTATTCACTAAAGCCGTTAAGTGGCGCAGTAAATCATTCGCTTCCGCAACTTAATGATCGTCTGCGGCAAGCTTTTTGACTTCAATACGCTCTAAGTCCGAGACTCTAATCTCTCGTCCACTTTGAGTAATGAAAAGTCTGCCGCGCATATCTTTTTTAAGCGCAATAAAGGTTTCCGATGTGCCAGTTTGCGGATTGGTAATGGTTACCTGATATTGCGTATGATCTTCCTGCCACGATAGGTAGTAAATCAACATACCCGCCGCAATAACCAAACCTGCCATAGAGTAGCTAAAAGGTTTGATCCACTTATTACTGGCCTTTCCATCACTAGCTAAGCGACTATTATTTGAGTTAGCACTATATAGGCGTTGGCCGTTTTTCGTTCTAAACCAGATGTAGACGGCAATTAGAATAGCGAGCGTCAGCAGAACTTTAAAAATCATAGGGTTGGCTATCTGATACAACAAGACTGTATTTAAGCATAGATAGGCTAACAGTTCACATTGGGCGCAATCTATCTATAAAGATCGTATTTATCTAGAAAATTTAGCTAGACTAAGACATATCAAAAATTAGTCAGGAAAGACAATGCGCTCATTTAAAGCGACGATCATAACAGCAGTCATTTCAACCACCGCTCTTTTAGCCTCATTCCATAGCGTGGCAGCAGCTAACGGAGAAGTTCGTCAAAGTACTGAGCAGGGAATGCAGGCATGGCATGAACAAAGCCAGCAGTGGCTTACCTTAGAAGCTTTTTGGGATAACTATGCGAACCAGCGTCCGCAAAAAAATTGGCCAAGCTCCGCAACGTATCCCAAATACGAAGATCTTAATGAAGGTGATACCTTTCTGGTGCAATTAAAAGAAAGCAGCTGTTTAATGGAGTTTTACCACTCTCGCTGGCGTCGCGCGAACGATGTGCGTCGCTGGGATGATGCCTTTAATGCCTATGGCGCATGCCCATTTGTATTTGAATAGATAGAAGCCAACAATGCTCGGAGGCTATTTTCTCTGAGCGCGATATTCTGAAGGGGTAACTTGATTCCAGCGCTGAAAGGCTCGAGTAAAATTACTGGTATCTTTAAATCCCAGATTTAAAGCAATATTGGTAATACTCTCATCGGTTTCTACTAAATAGTAGTGCGCTAAATCCTGCTTTTTCTGTTGCAGTATCTGGCTAAAGTTAACACCTTCCTCTCGCAACTTTCTCGCCAGCGTACGCTCTGATACATTGAGCTGCTCAGCAATGTGAGTCAGACTCGGGGCTTCTTCGTTTAAACCAATGACAATGTGTTTTTTACACTTATCAACCCAGGTATTAGCATTCATATCTTGTAGATAATCTTGCACCGCATTCTCATTCATCTGCTGCACCTTCTCATCAAAGTGCAATGACGGCTTTTCTAATAATGCTCGATTAAGCCAAAGACAGTTTTCTTCCTGTTGAAAATGCACCTCGGTATTAAAGAGCGTCAACCAAGCTTGTGCTGATGCAGGCTTAGACCGCTTTAGGTCAACCTGCGATACGAGGTCACCAGAACCCAACATGCTGCGGCAGAACTTAACAATCACAGCATAAAAAGCATCAATAGACGCTGGACTAATCGATACCCCTTCTACCGCACGTATAACGAAGCCCATCTTGTCAGGTTCATGGATTAATTGCAGTTGTACTGAGTTGCTGATTAAGGCGTGATAAGAAACGATCTTCTCCATCGCTTGCGCTAGATTTTTGCAACTCACAATCAGCATGCCCAAAGCTTTAAAGTGCACTGCATGAACATGCTCAGAGACACTTAAACCAAAGGCCGGATCAGAGCTAGCTTCAATCGCTGCCCCCCACAAGCGGGTCATATTATTAATAGGGATACGACCAGAAGGATTTTCTTCAAAGTCACTCAGTCTCAAGCCTGCTGTTGTAAAGATATCTTCCGCATTCAAGCCTTTCGCATTTAATGCCCAACTAATCGCAACGCCCCACGCGGCTAACGTTGTATAAGAACTTGTTAATGTTCCAGAGGAGGTTGGGTTAGAAGTATGAGTGACGTTTTTATCGGGCACAGAATGCGGCTTCGTGGCTGGGTTTGATTACAAGATTAAGCCACGAAAAGCACCTGAAAGACAAGGTAACAGTTACTCAGCAGGAGCCGCCTAAATGACTCAATGCAATACAAGCCTGCCTTTATCATTCGCCGTTTCTCGCTGTAATAAAGGCATCACTGTTTCTTTAGCCCCATACGAAAACAGCTCTTGAATATCATGATAATCCTGCTGAGTCAGTTTTATCGCGATGCGGTTAAGCCACAATACGTACTCATCACCGACGGTTTCGACCGGAAGCCTTCCCGCCAGCGCCTTATTCATTAAAAGTTCTAGCTCATTCGCTGGAAGACAAATCTTGCTCGTACGCCAAAACACATGCGCCGTGCCATGATTACAAATGCCAATCCATTGATATTTATTTTGCTGAGATATCTTAGTGATTTTATTACACATATTTAAACCGCCTCGCTAAGCTGCTTGTTCCAGCTCAAACTCAGCCAAAATCTGCTGAACCCAAGAACTCACACGCTCATCGGTTTGTTCAAACTGCTGATCATCATCAACCGCCAAACCATAAAAATACGTTTTACACGGACTTAAGGCACGACTCTCAGTAAATTCATACCCTTCAACTGGCCAATAGCCCTTAATATCCGCCCCCATAGGTTGAATAATTTCATGCAACCAACCCACCGCATCAATAAAGAAATCACCATAACCAAACTGATCACCTAAGCCGTATAAAGCGACCTTCTTACCACCTAATTCAGCGGCTTCCAGCTCTTCCTTAAAATCTTCCCAATCGGCCTGTATGCCACCAAAATCCCAAGTGGGAATACCAAAAATACACATGTCAGCTTCACTAATGCGATCGGCAGAACAATCGGTAACATCAATAATCTCAACAACCTGACCCGATTCAGAGAACTGCTCTTGTATCTTCTCCGCCACTTCCTCTGTATTGCCCGTATCCGTTCCAAATACCAATAATATATCTGACATTGCTAACCCACTTTGATCAATAAACTACAGTAGATAATATACTAATGATAATCATTCGCAAATAATTCATGAGATATTTTTGGCGTCGATTCACCCCTACAACCCCTTGCTTATCCTCAAGAGTCCCCATAAGTTATACCCATAAATATAACAATCACGATCAAAAGGGATGTTCACTATGAAAGATCTTATCGTCAACAGCATGACAAAAGACGCGATGGGCGACTGCGATGCAACCAGCCTCGCGAAAAGAATTGCCGATAAAGAAGTAAGCACTGCGGAAGTCACCGAAGCCGCCATTGCTCGCGCAGAATTAGTGAACCCCAAGCTCAACGCCATCGTGACTGAGTCCTTTGATCTTGCCCGCTTAAACGCAAAAACTCATTCCGGCCAAGGTGTTTTTGCTGGCGTACCCACATTTATTAAAGACAACACAGACGTAAAAGGACTGCCTACCTTATTCGGCAGCCGCGCAGTCCCTAACAAGCCGGTAAAACAAAACGGTGAATTTACCGATCAAATGCTATCAACCGGTTTAACGATTTTAGGCAAGAGCACCCTACCTGAATTTGGCATCACTCCTGTTACCGAGTCCGTCCTACAAGGGGCTACCTGCAACCCTTGGAACATCAACCACTCCAGTGGCGGATCATCCGGTGGTGCCGCAGCCTTGGTTGCAGCAGGCGTTGTACCCATCGCCCACGGTAACGACGGTGGTGGTTCAATCCGTATTCCTGCCGCTTGCTGCGGTTTAGTCGGCTTAAAACCCACGCGCAATCGATTGGTTAATATGCATGGTACAGAAGCCCTACCGATTAATGTCGGCCACGAAGGGGTATTAACCCGCAGCGTAAGAGATACCGCACTCTTCATGGCCGAAGCCGAGAAACACTTTCGTAATAACAAGCTGGTCGAGCTAGGCCATGTTCAAGCACCGGGTAAAAAACGACTGCGCATAGGGTTAATTAGCGGAGCGATAAAAGGCATCACTATTCAAAGCGATGTGCAACGTACCCTTAATGAAACCGGCTTATTATGTGAAAGCCTAGGTCACAGCGTAGAAGAAATTGCCTTCCCGTTTGAAGATCGTATGGCCGACGATTTTATCGCCTACTATGCCTTCTTGTTTTTCTCATTGCACCGCTTTGGTAAGTTCGTTATCGACCCGGGCTTTAATAGCGCTAAAGTGGAAAAACTCTGTGCCCATTTGAGTAATAGCTTTGTCGGCAACATGGCTAAATTTCCATTTGTGGTAAGACGCTTAAAAAATGCTATTAAAGTAACCCGCGAATTGCACAAACATTACGACGTCTTGTTATGCCCTACATTGGCTTCGTCGGCACCGAAAAACAATTTCATCTACAACCAAGCATTACCGGCCAGTGCAACGGTTAATATCATGACGGAATTTGCACCCTTTGCCGCATTGCAAAATATTACCGGTGAGCCGGCTATCTCATTGCCTATGGGCACCAGTGATAATGACCTGCCCATTGGTATGCAATTCTCTGCAGGCTATGGTGAAGATAAAGTTCTATTAGAACTGGCGTACGAGTTGGAAGAAGCGAAAGCGTGGAAGCATATTCACGAACAAGTCGCGAAAAAGCCAACTAAAAAAACAGCGAGAAAAACAACCAAAAAACCGATTGCTGAAAAATCTTAAGAAGGTATTAGTTAATGAAAAAGCTCGGCGCACGCAGCACCACAAACGATGTATTACAGGGCAAAGACCTTACAGGCAGAACCGTCGTAATTACAGGTTCCAACTGTGGCATTGGGTTTGAAGCCGCCCAAGCTTTAGCGGGTGCTGGCGCCAGAGTTATTTTTGCTTGCCGCAATATCGAAAAAGGGCAAGATGCTTTGTCTCGCTGCCAAGTTTTGCATCCTCAAAGCAGCCTTTCATTTTATCCTTTAGATCTTGCCTCTGCTGAAAGCATTAAACAGTTTAGTGAGAAAGTAAAAGACGAGCCCATCGATACATTAATCTGTAACGCAGGTTTAATGGCAACGACCTACCAAGAAACACAAGAAGGATTAGAAATGACCGTCGGCGTATGCCACTTCGGCCATTTTCTACTGACCCAGCTTTTAATGCCTCAGCTTTTACGAGCTAAAGAACAGAGTGGAAACGACCCGCGCATCGTCATGGTTTCTAGCGAATCTCATAGAATGCCTGCGAAGCTTAACTTCAATAAATTTCCATTGAATAAAAGCAATCGCTTTTCACCATTAACCGCTTATGGCCAAGCCAAGTTGTGTAATGCGCTGTTCGCTAATGAACTACAACGTCGCTATGGTGATCAAGGTCTTACCGCTTGCTCGCTGCACCCAGGTGCATTGATTACAACCCGCTTTGGCCGTGACTCTGGGTTTCTTTCTTTGTTCTTTAAACTGGTTAGCCCGTTGACGAAGAATCCTAACCAAGGGGCCGCCACGACTGTGTATTGTGCGAGTCATGATAAGTCCGACGAGCTAGCAGGGAAATACTTTTCTCATTGTAAGCCTGTGCGTAGTACTAAAGAGGCTAACAATCCTGAAACTGCTAGGAAGTTGTGGGAAGTTAGTGAAGGCTGGGGGAAAGGGCTAAATGATGCAACTGAATCACTCTTATGTACCGCATGAATAAAACGATAGATGGCTTAAAAGCCATCTATCTGTGTAGAAAATACATAACCATAAATAATGCCAAGATACACAACTGCGCCTATGAGCAATAATAGCAGGCTGCTGATTATCTTCTTACTAATGGGCAACGCATGTGTATTCTTTATAAAAACATAAAATGAAACTACAGAAATAATTATTTGAAAAGCAAACCACACCACTTCAGGCATACCGAGAGTCTTGGTTACCTCAACAAACTGCCGTATCGAATAATCAACGACTACCAATGACAATAAACCAAACACAAAAATAAGTAATGGTTGTCTGCAGCCTTTCTTAAAATTCATGTCTAGGGTTCCTATTTATTTAGCTTCCCCTAGGCTCCAAATGGCAATTGGGAGAAAGGTATCTTCCAAGTTTACAATAAGTGCTATTGAATATCTGAACAGTATTAATTCGAGACCCACATTATAGTATCTGGCTCAATTGCTCCATTCGCTTTTCATTTAGCTCGATAACACAGCTATTTATAATTGTTATATAAGCAGCTGTACCTTCTTCAATTTCAAATGCAATAACCTTACAATGTTTATCTCGGTAGCTCAGCCATGACTTCTGCGATTCTAATACAGTCTTTATCAAGGCACTACCAAGTTGTGGGTCTGCTTGGTAATCCTCACTAACCTGTACCTCAAAGCGACTGACTATTTGTTCGAGCTGTCGATTGGACTCCAAAGTATTTTTCTTAATACAGTCGTCATATTTAGCACTTGTGGTAATTTTCGTACAATCAACTTGTCCATCATTTTGAGCAAGACAAGAGAAACTAACGATCAAGGTCAACAGAATTATAGTATATTTCATTATTTTGCCTTGTTAGCAATCGGTTTAGATACTTTCAAATATTCTCCCCTGTTACAACCAGATTAATAGAGGATCGTTACTATTTACCTATTAAATAATTTAATCAATTCACCCTAGGTGCCTGACTCTGAGGATGCCATTCCCACCATTCCTGCTGCCCTTCTTCCGTATCATCTTTCTTCTTCACAATATCCCAAGTCACAAAGTAATCAGGATCGACAATATCAATATGATGTTCAGCATTTTTATAATGACCTTTAGGTGCAATAAACCAAGCTTCTAGTGAAGGTGGAATATGGAAGTTAGGCGTTTCGGTCTTAGTTGGGTCAATAGCCATCAACTTAACCGTCATCCCCTCTTCAGCATCAACTTTAATCACAGTACCCGCATACTGAGCTTGCTTTAAAAGATCGCCATTGGTATTGATGTAGCTCAAGCCGATCAAACACGTTTTATTTAATACATCTTCGATTTTCATAATCTGACTATTCCCAATTACGTCTACTACTTTCTGACTTGTAGCTTTCTTAATAACTATTATTTCTAATTATCCACAAAAAAGGTGGGCAATGCCCACCTTTCTTATTTTCTATTCCATTAGGCTGTTACTTTACAGTATGAGCCTAGTGATGATGACAAGCAGGTACAACACCTACTTGTGGCATATCCGCCAAACCAACATCACGAGCGTGTTCTTCAAAGCCTTTGTTCTTCCAGAAGAATGCACCTGGCATAGTCGTTGGAATCACTAGGATGTAGAACAAAGCACGGCCGATCAATAAGCTCACGATCACGGCTGGTGCTGCGATGGCTGCAACCACTAAGCCAAGCGTTGTTGCACTCAATGCGATAGCAACGATAGCCATTAATAAGCCCGTTGCGGCCATTAAGACGTTACGTAAAATGTAAGTCTTACCAAAGGTTGTTTGCTGTACATAATGCGCCGCTGCACCTTCACCACTTTCGGTATTCAGGTATTTAGCATGGCTGATCAAACCTAGGCCTTCGGCGATTAAACCAAGAGCTGCAAGACCCGCTGTGATTTGTAGTAGCTGAGGTACTAATGCTGCCGTCTCTGCACCTGAAAGCGCTAGCGTTGGAATTGCTACTAAACCTAATACCAAAGACCCTAGGCTAAACAGTGTTCCGAAGAAGCTAGTGAATACCTGTTTATGATCCCAGAAAGGACGAGCAGGAATGCGGTAGCTGCGCACCATCCAGTACAAACCGATTAGGCCAGTCGTAATTGCGAAGTAAGCTGCACCTGTTTGTATTGCTGGAATTACGTCGCTAATCATTGGAGCACTGATCGCTAAATAGTCTAATCCAAAGCTCAACACTTCAAGACCGGTAAAGGCTGCAAGACCAGAGAAGAATAACGCAACACCTAAAGCTTCACGACTTACCGGAGAATAACGTAAGTTGTTAAAACCACGATAGAAACGCATCGGCTTACCAAGGTGCATGGTCGATAGAATCAAACCAACTGCTTGTAAGCCCACCAGCAAGATTAATAACGGAATGTAGGCCACGCTGTTTTTAACCGCCACCAAACTTTCGATGCCAAACAAATTACCCAAGAATAATAAAATAAACGCACCCATTGAAGCCTGAGTGAACAAGGTGAAGATCACTAATGGATTTTCACGGCTGCTTAAACGCGCAAGGTTCCAAGACTGTGCTTTACCTTCTTTCTCGTCGACCACACTGCGGAATGTACCATCATCCTGCTTGTGGTATTTGATCGGCATGGTATCGGTACGTGCCATTTCTTCTGGCATGGTTTTGGTTTGCTGGAAGCGAATATTCGGGTTGGTAATCGTTGGATCAGGGAAGCCCGGAATACTGGTTTTAACCTGCTCACGATTTTCTGGAGTATTTTCGGCCACACCAAAGTTTAATGCGTTACCCAAACACGCCGATACACACGCAGGTTTAAGGCCGACTTCTAAACGGTCGACACACATATTACATTTAGACACCTTGCCTTCCATCGGATCAAGCTGTGGGGCATTGTATGGGCAAACCCAAGTACAATAACCGCAACCAAAACAGGTTTCAGGATCTTGTAATACCGCGCCGTATTCTGCGTGTTTGGTATACGCCTTAGTCGGGCAACCTTTCATACACACTGGGTTATCGCAGTGGTTACACGCCATGGAAATATTCATGCGTTTATAATCGGGGTACGAGCCCCCTTCTACATAGCCAACAGAACGGAACGACAAGTGAGCCGGTAAATCATTTTTCTCACTACAGGCGGCTTCACAGGCGTGACAACCAATGCAGTTATCCGCAGTAAAGTGAAAGCCGTGTTGTTTGTTACGGTTTGGGTTTTCGCCGATGGCTGGATTGCCGTTAATTTCTAACGAGCGGTTTTCGGTTAATGGCGCTTCGGTGATATTTAATAGATCGATCTTAGTACCGTAACGGTTCTCATCGAATACCACAGGGTCGTTTAATTTTGCGTAATCACGCTCACCCGAGCGTGCATCAAAAATTGGGCGTGGGGTTGGGTCGAGGTCGCTATTATCCGTACCTACTGTATCTAGGTAGTTACGCGCGATGAACCAAGGATTGTATTTACGCAGGGTCTTTTGCAGGCCCGTCATGTTTTCTTCGCGTAAACCAATTTCTACCGCAGGTTTACCTGGGCTTGGGTTACCGGCTGCGACTAGGGCTTCTTCATTGATTTCTTGTTTATTACGAACAGAACCTACGTCGGCGCCATTGAATCCACCGCGATTGCCTGAGGCATCGTAAAATTCAACCACTTTTGTTTCAGAGGCCGGTGTTTTTTTAACTTCTTCGTTTACTTTAATATTCATTTTTCACTCTCCTTTTATGCCGGCCTAGTACGTACGACGTTCGACGTTTAATTGTGCAGCCAAATCTTGATCAACTTCTTCGATACGAATAGAACCTTGTTTAAAGGCTGGCTGGCGCGAGTGAGGGTCTAGCAAACCTAAACAAACACGGTTCACACAATCGTGGAAATGGAAGGGAATAAATACCGAGTTACGGGCGACTCGTTGAGGCAATTGCACCATCACC
>CAJVZR010000050.1 GCA_913019965.1 uncultured Oleispira sp. | reverse complement strand
AAGTAGATTTTACTTTTCATGATATTAAGGCGAAAGCTATTACAGACTGGACCGGGGATAAAAAACAGTTCTCAGGTCATAAGACGGATTCGCAAGTTGCGGTTTATGATCGTAAAACTGAAGTTGTAAAGACACACGAGTAATTACGGAGAAAGCTTATTCGGTTTTAACATCCCTTCGAGTCTTGATCCAACTTTCTTCAATAGCTCAGGATTCTCTTCACACTCTTGCATGAATCGATCAGTGGCATCAATTAAATCACTAAAAAACAAAGGAACGCTTATTGCTGCTAAGGTCTTATTTGTCTCAGGTTGGAATATATGCGGGCCGCCATTCCCATAAATAAATCGCACAAGGTCTTTGTTGCTGTTATGGGCATCTGTTTCAGAAGAAAAGGAATGTAAAAGAGCACATCTCGCAGCATAAATATCATCACTATTGTACTGATATTGCGGAGCAGGCTGAGATTTTAAATACTTATCAATCCAATATTTGAAATCTTTTCTTGTTGACCTGTTTTCGTGAGGGCGACTATAGTGAGCAAGCGAATCTATAAGAATAAAGCACATTGTTACCGCAGCAGTTATTGCACCAGCCTCTAGGCATAATCTTATTTCTTTTGCTATGGGTGGTATAGCATCGAAGTTTTGTGAAATATCCATAAATATCAACCAAACAATAGGTATCTTATAATACTGTATATTCGGAAAAGTATTCGGATTTAATCGGAAGTAGGTTTTTCTATATGTTCCGCTATGGCTGATAGCCTAGGGAGAGATGGTACCCGGGGCCGGACTTGAACCGGCACAGCATTGCTGCCGGGGGATTTTAAGTCCCCTGTGTCTACCAATTCCACCACCCGGGCATCGAATGTTAGCTTGCGCTAAAAGATCTTACGATCTTGAGGATGGAGGCGTGACCCGGAGTCGAACCGGGCTACGTGGATTTGCAATCCAGTGCATAACCGCTTTGCTATCACGCCTTCCTGTATCTATTTTGCCATTTTAAACTGGTAAGTTTTAAAATGGAGCGGAAAAGGAGACTCGAACTCCCGACCCCAACCTTGGCAAGGTTATGCTCTACCAACTGAGCTATTTCCGCAAAATACTTAAGATGTTTTAACTGATCTCTCAGTTTGTTCTAGTGGGTTAGTGTTGCTTTCCCCTTGAACTTGGTGCGTATTATGGCGACTTTTAAAAAAGTGTCAACACCTTTTTTTCCTTATTTTTAAATAACTTACGAGTTTTTTTAAAAATAAGGAGAACTGTTTAAAGTTTATTCATTTTGCTTGCAAATCAGGCCAAGCGGCTCTTAAATATTCGTACATTGACCAAATAGTGAGCACTGCAGCGGCGTACAAACCAATCATACCTAGAATGCCCATCCAGTGGTCGTGGGCAAAACCCATGACCATAGTGATCGAAGACATCTGTAAGAAGGTTTTAACCTTCCCTATTATAGAAACGGCAACGTTCGCCCTTTTGCCTAGTTCTGCCATCCATTCGCGTAAAGCAGAAACGACAACTTCCCGACCAATGATAATAATGGCTGGAATGGTTAGGTAAATTGTAGAGTAATGCTCAACCAATAGGGCCAAGGCAATAACGACGCTGAGTTTATCGGCTACAGGGTCTAAGAAAGCGCCTAAAGGCGTTGATTGATCTAGTTTTCGTGCGAGGTAGCCATCAATAAAATCGGTGAAGGAGGCAATCATAAATACCCAAGCTGCGATGTAGTGTGCATTGTCCGCAGGCCAGTAATAAAAGCAAAACACCATGAAGGGAATCATTAAGATTCGAGACAAGGTAAGCATGTTTGGTAAATTCATAATTTCTCTACTGCTGATTATTCTTTTAATTCTTGATTAAGCGCGGCATAAATATCAGAGGCGATGCGGGTACTGATGCCAGGCACTTTGGCTATTTCTTCTATTGAAGCGCCCTTTACGGTGCTCATACTACCAAAGAAACGTAATAATTCCCGCCTTCTTTTTGCGCCAACCCCAGGGATTGATTCTAATGAGGAAGTTGATCTTGCTTTCGCTCTTTGCTTTCTATGCCCCGTAATGGCAAATCTATGGGCCTCATCACGGACTTCTTGTAATTGTAAAAAGCCTCGATCATGTTGGTTTGGCAGGATGGGAGTACTCTCCCCTTGTGGCCAAAGAAATTCCCAGCCTGCTTTACGGGTCTCGCCTTTAGATATGCCGAGTATAAATACGTTACTGATATTGAGTTCAGTGAGAGCTTTGTGAGCTTGATTAACCTGCCCTTGAGCGCCATCAATTAAAAGCACATCTGGGTAATCTTGATGTTCTTTTAAGCGTGAGAAATGTCTAAAAACCGCCTGATGGATCGCTGCGTAATCATCACCAGCAGTAATGTCTTTGATATTAAAGCGTCGATAAAGATCTTTTCTAGCGCCTTTTTGATCGGCTACCACACACGATGCAACGGTAGCTTCTCCTTTAGAATGACTGATATCAAAGCACTCAATCCGATTGGGTAGGTCTCGCAAGTTAAGTAGCGACTGCACGGCTTGGAATCTTTCTAGATAGGCATTTTTTTCGAGGGATTTGCTCGTGGCAGCGTTATTAGCATTTTCAACCGCTAAGTTAAGCCATTTCTTTTTATCGGCCTTAGGGTTCTGTAGCCAATAACAGGTTTTATCATTGACCTCATTAATGGCCGCAATAATGATCTCCCCTTCTTCTTGCTCAAGTTCGAATAAAACCTGGCTTGGAAAACCGTTGGCAGGGTTGCTTGATAAGTAGTATTGAGCCAACGCTTCTTTTAAGACAATAGCTTCAGCTTGGTCGAGCTTATTATTCGGAAAGTAGCTTTTACTATTGATTAAAACACCTTCGCGAAAACTTAAGCGCTGTATGCAAAGAGTGCCTTTGCTATTGAAGCTTGCCCAGCAATCGACACTGCCTTTATCGGTGCTGACATATTGTTTTTCTTGCAGTGTTCTTAGGTTCAGTAGTTGATCTCGAATTTCTCCGGCGCGTTCAAAATATAATTTTTGAGCGGCCTCCTCCATCTGCAGTTCAAGTTCTTTAATAAGTGCATCACTTTTGCCCTGCAGGAAGAGAATGGCGCTGTTGATATCGTGCTGATAATCCTCTGAACTAATGTGATCGACACAGGGTGCGCTGCAGCGTTTAATTTGGTACTGCAAGCATGGGCGGCTACGGTTGCTGAAATAGGAGTCTTCACAGTTTCTTAGTTTAAAGATGCGCTGCAAATAATTAAGGCTTTCTTTTACGGCGTAAGCATTGGGATAAGGGCCGAAATACTGTCCGCTTTTCACCTTCTGCCCTCTGCGATAGGCAATCAAAGGGAATTTATGCTTACTGATGTATATATAGGGATAAGACTTATCATCTTTCAGTAAAATATTGTATTGCGGACGGTGCTTCTTAATTAGGGTTTGTTCAAGTATGAGGGCTTCAGTTTCACTGCTCGTGACAATAACTTCAATGCGGGTAATGCGGGCAACTAACGCTAGGGTTTTATCATTGAGGCCGCGCGCTCGAAAATAACTCGATACGCGCTGCTTTAGATTTTTGGCTTTACCGACATAAATTAATTCATCCTTGCTATCAAACATTTGATAGACCCCCGCGCGCTGGGTCAGTGTAGATAAAAAGGACTGGGCATCAAAGGTCATAGAAAATCTAATTAAATAGCAATTTGAGTATCTAAAATGCCATGCTTCATTGCTAGAATGGTAAGTTCAACATCCCCATCAATGCCTAGCTTCTCAAAGATTCGATAGCGGTAACTGTTAACGGTTTTCGGGCTAACACAAAGCTTATCGCTGATTTCTTGTACCTTATGGCAGCCGACAATCATTAGAGTGGTTTGCATTTCGCGCTCTGAGAGTACGTCGAAGGGGGATTCATTGCCTTCCTGGAATGGTTTTAAGGCCATTCGTTGGGCTATATCAGGGCTAATATAGCGTTGGCCAGAGCGTACTTTTAAAACAGCACGAACCATTTCATCAACTTCAGCCCCTTTGCCCATAAAACCAGCAGCACCAGCTTGCATTAAACGCGCGGCAAATGGGCCGTCGTCGCAAGCCGTTACTGCAATCACCTTGATATCAGGGTTAGCACGAACTACCTTGCGGGTTGCTTCAAGCCCGCCAATACCAGGCATATTGATATCCATGAGCACGACATCAGGATCTAGTTCACGACACATCTTAACGGCGTCTTCACCGCAATTGGCCTCTCCGATAACATCGATGCCTTTGGTATCACTTAATAACCGAACAATGCCAGAGCGAACGAGATCATGATCGTCAACGACTAATACTTTAATCAAACAACACCTCAATATACTGCAACAGTACTTGGCTATCCGCCATACTCACTGCAATTAGAATTCTCGTGCCTGAGAAATTTTGTTTATATTATCCTAAAATCAACCGAGTACATATAGGCGTTTGTGCTGCCAACTATGTTTTGCAGGGTTCAAGTTTAGTACCAGCTCAACAATTCCTTCTTTAGTATTATCTTTTTCCGAAAAACCCAGGCGTCTGGCAAGTTTGAGCATGGGATGATTATTGGGCAGTACACTTCCAATTAATTGCAGGACGCCGCGATCGTGAGCAAGATAATCAATCATCTTTTGCATTAAGATAAAGCCCAGTTGTTGTCCGGCATAACCATCGCCAATCAATACCGAAAACTCGGCGGTAATGCTGTCAGGATCAATCCAGCTGCGAACAACCCCGGCGAGATTTTTCTCGTGAAAGGCGACAAAGGCCATTTCACGGTCATAATCTATCTGTGAAAAACGCGCTAATTCTTTATGATCAAAATGTTTGCGAGAGTTAAAAAAGCGAAAGCGCAGTGCATCAGGGCTAAGTTTGCGATAGAAATCCGCTAAATAACTTTCGTCCTCAGCTTTAATTGGGCGTAATTTAAACGCTAAATTTTTCGGGTTGCGAATATTTTGCTCAAGTTCGATCGGATAAGCTTTAAAGGTCGACGTCATACTGACCCCTGTCTGCCCTGCTACCCCAAGTACTTGAAACTCACCATTGCTTGCTCGTATTGCATTGAGCTCTAGGCCCGAAATGCTTGGATATTGGCTGGATAGTTGAGAAATAGCGACCAGCCAGTGAGATAATATGGTCAATTCTCGGTGATAGTCTTCACTGCGCTCTCGCATGACCTGGCTAGCATGACTCTGTTCAATGAGGTGGCGTGCTAGGGAGGTGTTAAGCGGTGGGATTGCGACTTGTCGATCCGTTAGTATGTCTGCAGTACTGCCGCCGCCACCAAAAAAGATAAAAGGCCCTACCTCTTCATCACGACCGATACCAAGACTGATTTGCAGGTTATCCAGCGCTCTTAGCATGGGCTGAATACTGTAGCCAAGAACTTGGCTATCTGGAAAGCGACTGCTTAATTCACTATTTAAGCGAATGACTTCTTGTTCTAGTTGTTGTTTTGAAGTGATGTTAAGGCCAACACTCCTCCAGCGTTGGCGTGCATTATCCCCATACGCAAAAGGCTTTAAATAATCACGATGATGAATTTTCAGCACCCAAGGGGAAGTAACTTGTTCGCTCAGGCTGACCAATTCAGATGAATCCGTTGTGAAATGGTTATCGGCAATAGAAAAACCATAGCTACGAATAAGTTGCCACGCAAGTTGCGGGATAATGACATCGTGAGAAGGCAGTTGTTGAGCAATGTCTTCTGAATAACCTGCTAATGTCTCAATGCTGTCTGGGGTTTCACGCATAAGATCTTGGGTGCGCATGTGAGAAACCATGTACATAAAAGCCTTAATGGCATTATCTGGGGTATCAAAATTTGGAATTGAGTTTTGGTCTAATAAGCTACGCGCCGAATTAACGCTGTACTCCCCCATCCAGCTACAGAAAAGTGTTTTATTACTTTCTTTAACAAGGTTAATCAGAGCATTAGCATTCTCTTCCGGGATGGTGCCAAGGCCGGGAGTATAAACAACCAAAACAGCATCGACGGCGGTATCCGTCATGACGATGCGAGTGATGGTTTCAAGCTGATTCGGTTTAAGTTCAGGGTCCAGCAATACCGGATTTGTGCAGGTGGTATAGTCAGGCAATATACGCTTGAGTTCAGATTCAGTCTCTTCTGATAGTACCGCTAATCGACCCTTGTCATGCAGCAGGCGGTCAATGGCGAGAATTGCCCCGCCGCGACTGTTGGAAATAATCGCTAGGCGATCACCCTTTAGTTGTCTTTTTTGCTGAATCGTATCAATGCAATCAAATAACTCATCCGTCGCGGTTACCCTCAATACTCCCGCTCGTTGTAAGGCATGATCAATGAGTGGGTCGCGGGACAGTATACCTGGAGTATGAATGTTATTGCTCAGAGGTGAATCAGCGAAGCGGTTGCTTTTAACCGTTAAAACGAGTTTGTTGCGTGAGGCTGCGCGCAGTGAGCGTAATAAAATTCGGCCCTCACTAAAATCATCAAGGTGCACCAGTAAAGTTTTAGCGGCTTTATTTTGCGCTAGATGATCAACGACATCGGCCAGCTTGATATCCTGTCCTCGCCCTAAGGTCAGTACGTGCGAGAAACCAATATTTCTGGCCATCGCCCAGTCCGTAATCGCATTGGCAATGGCGCCTGATTGGCCTGCATAGGCAATATGGCCTGGTTTGACGGGTACGTGTAAGTTGCTGGCATTAAGCTTGTGATTGGGATTGATTACACCTAGGCAATCAGGGCCTAAAATGCGTACATGGGTATGGGTTTGTGCGGCTAATAAACGGCTTCGAGAAGGCGTGAAACGCCCGGAGCGTACGCGAGCAGACCCTCCTGTCATAATAACAGCTGCAGGGATTTTAGCTTTCGCAAGAGAGGTGATTATTTTCTCTACGGTATCCGCGGGGGTGCAGATAATGGCCAGCTCAATGCCATCTGGCAGTTGTGAAATACGACTATAAGCCTTTATGTTATGAATAGATTTATAACCGCGGGCATTAACAGGGTATATGTCACCGGCAAATTCGCCATTAACTAAGTTGCGTAGAACGGCACCGCCTAGGCTGCCCTCTTTGTCTGATGCGCCAATGACGGCAATTGAATTTGGTGTGAATATTTGCTCTAGCGCGCGAGTACCCATGACTTATAGCCTTTTATCCTTGAGATCAAATCGTTACACTGGGTGTCAGAGATTAGTATCATACAGATTCAGCAGAATAATAAAATGAAGCTTGGCTATTATAGCTACACAACACATATAGAGCATGACGTTGGGGATATACATCCCGAACATCCGATGCGTATTATTGCCATAAACCATCATCTTGAAGAAACAGGGTTGGCGGCTGACGCTTATCAGGGCGGCTGTAATCATGTTGCTCAGGCAGATTTATTGCGTGCTCATAGCCAAGGCTATATTGAACAGCTGCTGGCTATGAGTCCTGCTAACGGCATGATTCTGGCTGATCCAGATACACCTATGGCGGTCGGCTCGCTTAACGCCGCTTATCAGGCTGCGGGGTGTGTAGTTGAAGCTCTTGATGATCTTATGCAAGACAGAATAGCACGGGCATTTTGCTCGGTTCGCCCGCCAGGGCATCATGCTCAAAGTAATAAATCGATGGGCTTTTGTTTTCTTAATAATGTGGCAATCGCAGCTAAAAAAGCACAGCAAGAGTATGGCTTAGAGCGTATTGCTATCATTGATTTTGATGTTCATCAGGGTAATGGAACAATTGATATCTTGGCTGATGACCCTGCTTTTTTGATTTGCTCTAGCTTTCAGCACCCAAGCTTTCCTTTTACTCATTGGCGAAATATTTATAATAATGTAATTAATACACCTTTAGATGAAGGCAGTTCAGGGTTGGATATGCGTCGCGCGGTCGAGGCTCAATGGCTGCATCAATTGCAAGATTTTAAACCTCAATTAACCATTGTCTCTGCGGGTTTTGATGCTCATGAAAAAGACCATATGGCGGAGCTAAAGTGGCAAGCTGAAGATTATGCTTGGTTTGGCGCCTTTCTATCGGACATAAATAAAGGCTGTGAAGAGAATAAGATATTGGCTGTTCTTGAAGGTGGTTACAATTTAGAGGCCCTTGCGAGTTCGGCCCACGATTTTATTGCAGGGTTTAAAGATTAATTCTGAATTAGGAGTGAATTACACTTGGCAACAAAATCATCACAAAAATACAGCAGGCAATGTGAAATAAAGCTGTCACTCTAAATTATTGGTGATTTTAGGGGTGAGTTATGAAGTTGGCAGCCGTTGAGCAAGTAAAGATGAAGTTTAATTCGATTTCTTTAAAAGGCTTGTATAAAAATATAATTGTATTTGAGTGGTTTGCAGTTGCAGGCCTAACGAGCTGGCTGCTTTTGATTTTTACGACCATTCTACACTGAGGTTAGACTTGATGTCTTTGTGTAAAATGGCGGAGGGATAGGGATTTGAACCCTAGATACGCTATTAACGTATGCCAGTTTTCAAGACTGGTGCTTTCAACCGCTCAGCCATCCCTCCGCAACTGAGATGTATAATACATTGGAATAATTTCACGTCAAGTTTTTTTATTAAATTAATTTCAATAAAATCAAAGAGCTAGCAATGCTAGCTAAACAAGACTGTAATTCTCTTTAAATATTCCTCTATCCCCCCTATCATGGCAAACATCTAGATTAGATAATGATTATCAGACAATGATTCTACGACCATTTAGGATATCCAGCCGTGGCTGAAAGAAAACTTCGCTATACCTTGATACTTACTCAATCCCCTGCGCAACAAGAAAATAATCTGACAGCTCAAAAGCTGGTGGCTGAAATCCTAGCGGCCGGAGATCAAATAGATCGAGTCTTCTTTTATCAAGATGCGTGTTTTGTTGGTTTAGCGTCTCAGGTACCTGGGCAAGGGTTGGAGTCGAGCTTTGCTGGCTGGCAGCAACTGTTTGAGCAGCATCAAATACCGCTACAAGTTTGCATCGCCAACGGTTTACGCCGCGGTGTATTAGATGATGCTGAAGCGCAACGCTATCAAGCTGCTGCCACATTGCATTCATGCTTTAGCTTGGTAGGACTCGGCGAGTTAGCGGAAGCCAGTCAGCAGTCAGATCGAATTATTACTCTATAGGCGACCCATGACACTTCTTATTATCAGTACGCCGCCAACCCTTGATCTAGAACCTATCGAATTAATACTAGCTCTAGCGGCTTTCGAGCAAGACCCTGCCCTACTATTGTTGGGTCAAGGCATACATTATGCGAATAGGTTACAATTGGCCAAGAAATCGGCGGGAAAGTCACCAGCCAAGGTGCTTGCTGCATTACCTATGTATGATTGTGAAGAAATATTTGTCAGTGCACAGGATCTTAAAGACCAAGGTCTAGAGTTGGAAGATCTACATGATCACTGCACGGCAATTGATGACAACACTATTAAGCAACTCATTAACCAAGCTAAACATTGTGTGAATTTCTAATGGCATTACATATTATTAAAAGTGGCCAGGCATCGGCAGTAACTCAAGTTGAACGCTTATTGCAAGAAGATGATCAAGTACTACTGCTTGATGATGGCTGCTACCTCTACACCCTAGCCCAGCAAAAACTCAATCACTTACAGGCCATGGCTGACCACATGGAGAGTCGTGGTTTAACCGCCAAAGCTAATGCTTTAGGTATTGAGTTGATCAGTATAAAGCAATGGGCATTATTGACCCGTAAGCACCCACAGATAATGACCTGGTAATCACCATGATCGAGTCCAATGTCGACAAAGATGGCTTTCTACTTGATCATTTGCAGTGGAATCATAAAATTGCCGAACAGCTTGCAATGAGTGAAGGTATTGAGCTGACTGATGAGCACTGGCAACTCATCCACTTGATCCGCCAGTTTTATGCAGAATTTGATCTATCACCTGCTATGCGCCCTTTGGCCAAATATATCAAGCTTCACCTTGGTGCAGAATGCGCTAGCAGTATTTACTTGATGCAGTTATTCCCCCAAAGCCCAGCAAAGTATCTTGCTAAGATCGCGGGCTTACCTAGACCAGAGAATTGTTTATGATTATCACCAATACTGAGCATAATGATTTTACTCAGTTTGTCCGTATTTTAGCCCGCGGCCGCAACGCCAGTCGTGATATGTCACAAGCTGAAGCAAAGCATGCAATGGAGCTTTTGCTGGCGGGCAAAGCGTTACCCGAACAACTGGGTGCCTTTTTTATGCTGATGCGGGTTAAGGAAGAATCCCCAGAAGAATTGGCGGGCTTTGCTCAAGCATGCACACCGCTTTGGCAAGATCTAAAAGCGGATATTATTTGGCCTAGTTATGCCGGCAAGCGTCGCCAACCACTTTGGTACTTGCTCGCCATGCAGCTAATTAAAGATGCAGGGTACAGTATTTTAATTCATGGCAGTCATAGCCATACCGTTGATCGTCAATACAGTGCAGATCTATGTCCTGATTTTGATATTCAAATTGCTACTAGTCATCAAGGCGCTGAGTCGATATTAAACCAGCAGCAAATTGCCTACTTGCCTTGTGATATTTTACATCCTGAATTTCAAACCTGGTTGATGACCAAGCATACTCTAGGTTTACGTTCGCCGATGAATACCTTGTTACGCTTAATTGCCCCAGAGAATTGCTCCGGTGTTCAAAGCGTATTCCACCCTAACTATGGCAAAACTCACCAAGCCGCGTGTGATTTAATCGGTAAAGAAGCACTAATAATGAAAGGTGAAGGTGGGGAGTTTGAAATCAACCCTGAGCGTACAACTCAATGCATCTTCACCCATCGTGATGAAGTTGAAAAAGTGGCAGGGATACAATCACACTTTGAAGGCAAAAATACTCAGCCTAATAAACAAGCTTTGACTGATCTTTGGCGTAATGAAAACGATGAATATGGTCTGCATGCCACATTAAGAACAGCGGCCGTGGTATTAATGCTTAAAGATAAGGCTTTATCTTTTGAGCTAGCACTTAGTAAAGCCAATGACTTATGGCGTAAGCGTGATTTGAGCTTGTTCAGCTAGCCTGTGATTTAATTTAGACAATAAAAAAGGGCCTAAGGGCCCTTTTTTTGGATCACAGATAAGGTTAAACCTTAAATTCCCCCGTCACCCCTTGTAGGTTTGAAGATATATCCACCAATGAAGAGCTGGCTACTTCAACCTTTTGAATGCTTTGCATCGCAGTTTCTGAGGTATCTTTTATACCGATGACATTCTCTTTAATCGAATGCGCTGCCCTTTCCTGCTCTTCTGCGGCGGCGGCAATTTGAATATTCATTTGGGTAATGGCTTCAACTCGCTCGGTAATCGCGGCGAGTGACTCGCCGGTTTGAGCTGCTTGGTCAACACTGGTCTGAGCACGCACTTTACTTTGACCCATAACCTCAACAGCAGACCGTGCAGCGGTTTGCAGCTCTTCAATTACCTTCTGAATTTCTTGAGTTGAATCCTGGGTGCGTGATGCTAAGGTGCGAACCTCATCGGCTACTACGGCAAAACCACGGCCTTGTTCACCTGCTCGTGCTGCTTCAATGGCGGCATTAAGAGCCAGTAAGTTGGTTTGTTCAGCGATACCTTTAATCACATCTAAAATGGTGCCAACATTCTCGGTATCATTTTCTAATTTACGAATAACTTCTCCGGCGCGCTCTACCTCTTGAGCCAACCCATTTATGCTGGCAACGGTTTTATCAACAATATCACGGCCATCTTTGGCCGCTCGATCAGCTTGAGTAGCAGCTTCAGAAGCGGAATTAGCATTACTTGAAACATTCTGCACGCTAGCGACCATCTCTTCGACGACCAAGGCTACTTCTTCCGTAGCTCGATTTTGGTTACTGCTGATTTCCAACGTTTCATTGGTCAGATTACCCAGATCGCGAGATAAGGAGGTTAATGGTTGAATCGAATTAACAACATCACCAATGCTGCTGTGTAATTTTTCAACGAATAAGTTAAACCAGTCAACCACATCACCGAGCTCATCGTTCGACGTCTTAGTTAGGCGCTTAGTTAAGTCACCATCACCACTGGCGATATCTTTAAGTGATTTAAGCAAACTTGCCAAGGCTGTTCCGATACTGCTAGCGGTACTCCAGCCTAAGAATATTAAGATACTCACGGTTATACCGGTTACCAGCACACCAAAAGTAAGAGCTTCTTTAGCGGCTTTATTCGACTCTTCGACCGTTAGGTTAAATTCGGACAAGGCATCAACACTGGATTTCTCCATTGAATTGGTGACGGTTTGCAATGCGTTATTCATACTTTCAATTTTGCTCGACATCATCGACATATCAAGAGTGCCATCGAGCATGCCCGCAGAAACTTCCCGAGCCATGGAGTAATAATTAGAAAATTGATTATTTATTTTTCTAGAATCGTCGGCTTTTTCTAACCAAAGCACGGTAATCGCTTCAATATTTTCTTTGATTTCTTTTTTTAGTTTATCCGCGCTATCTATAAACTCAGTTTCACCTGTGCTTACGGCGGTATTAAGAAGCTCTTCTATTTGTCGAAGTTTTACGAGGTTAGAGTCCGATTTTTGAACAACGGGGAAATAAACATCACGAACTTTTTCCATTCGGTTGCTATTGTCGGAGTTAATGCTGGTGTTAACTGCGAGACTTACACCAAAACCGATAATCGCAGCGGCGGCCAACGAAATTATCTTGGTTTTAATGCTTAAGTTGCCTAAAAATCCCATAACGATCCTATTCTTCATATAGTTATCATATATAGAGAATAGGACAATTTAGGAATTTTGCTGCTTATAGACTGGTTTATTTAAGCCAGCTAAGTTTTTTATGTAGCGAGACAACATCACCAATAATGGTCAGGGTTGGAGCAGAAATCTTATTATTAGCAATGACATTGCCAATTTCAGCTAAGGTACTTGTATAAACCGCTTGCTCCGGTTGCGTCCCCTTCTCAATCAGGGCGATCGGTGTATCAGTACTCATGCCATGAGCGATAAGTTCTTGGCTGATATGACGAATGCCCGTTAATCCCATATAGATAACTAAGGTTTGCTGAGGATGAATCAATTCTTGCCAGGGCAGATCAGCAGTTCCATCTTTTAGATGTCCCGTAACAAAGCGGACAGATTGCGCATAATCTCGATGGGTTAAAGGAATACCGGCATAGCTGGAACAGCCTGATGCGGCCGTTATTCCCGGTACAACCTGAAAAGGAACTTGTTGCTCGGCCAGTAGTTCAATCTCTTCTCCACCGCGGCCAAATATAAAGGGATCACCGCCTTTAAGGCGTAATACCGTTTTACCCAATTTAGCGTGATCCGCTAACAGTTGGTTAATATCATCCTGGGGTACGGCATGATCGGCTTTCGCTTTACCCACATAATGCATCTCAGCCTTGCTATTGCAGTATTCTAGGATCGCTGGGGAAACTAGGCGGTCATAAAAAACCACATCCGCTTGCTGAATTAAGCGTACAGCTTTGAGGGTTAATAATTCTGGATCACCAGGACCTGCACCCACTAAAAACACTTCACCATTATGATCTTGATTAGCGATCACCTCATCACAAATAGCCTTGGCTTGATCTTCTTTGCCTGCCAATACAAGGTTCGGCATGGCGCTGGACATCAGCTTGCGCCAAAGTTGTTGGCGCTGTTGTGTATCATCAATACTGGTGCGTATTGTTTTGCGTAATGCCGATACGAACCGAGCTAGCTGGGGAATTCTTGAAGAAAGCGCGGCATCGAGCTGATTACGTAAATAACGGGTTAATGCCGGAGACTCAGACGCGGATGAAATAGCAATCATCACAGGATTACGATCGATTATGGCAGGAAAAATAAAATCACTATTTTCCGGATCGTCGGCAATGCTGATGGGGCAAGCTAACCGCTTAGCCCATTGAGCAATTTGCTGATTGACTTGAGCATCATCAGTCGCCGCGACTATGCGAGATCCCGCATAGACATGATCTTGCTGAGCCAAGGCATTGATGTGCAGGATCTGGCCTTTATCGGCAAAAGCTTGCAGGCGAGAATCCAGTCTTGGAGAAACCACGGTGATGGCTGAGGTAAACTTAATCAGAGTTTGAACTTTGCGCTGAGCTACCTGCCCACCGCCAAAGATTATAAATTTAACATCGTTGGAGCGGTGTAGCAGAGGTAGCCAGTTCATTTTTTAAACCTTATATATACTGAAATTATTAAGCGCCAATAACTTCAAGACCACCCATGTATGGGCGTAATACTTCAGGAACTACAATGGTTCCATCTTCTTGCTGATAGTTTTCTAATACCGCAACCATGGTACGGCCGACAGCCAAGCCAGAGCCATTAATAGTATGGACCAGTTCTGGTTTACCCGTTTCAGGATTTCTCCAGCGTGCTTGCATACGACGCGCCTGATAAGATTCAAAGTTACTGCAAGAAGAGATTTCACGAAACTTCTGCTGCCCCGGTAGCCAAACCTCTAAATCAAAGGTTTTAGCCGCAGAGAAACCTAGATCGCCACCACATAAGATTACTTTACGATAAGGCAGATCTAATTTCTGCAAAATAGCTTCAGCGTGGCCTGTTAACTCTTCTAGTGCCGCTTCAGATTGTGACTCATGAACAAACTGAACCAACTCAACTTTATCAAACTGATGCTGGCGAATCATGCCGCGAGTATCACGACCATAACTACCCGCTTCACTGCGGAAACACGGGGTATGACAAGCAAATTTTTGCGGTAACTCACCATCAAGAATGCTGTCACGATAGATGTTGGTCACGGGCACTTCGGCGGTAGGAATTAAATAAAACTCCTGCTCGCCTTCTAACTTAAACAAGTCTTCGGAAAACTTAGGTAGCTGACCTGTACCAAATAAAGAATCTTTATTAACGAGATACGGTGTATAAACTTCTTCGTAGCCATGCTCATCACTGTGGGTATTCAGCATGAACTGAGCAAGCGCGCGATGCAGGCGAGCCATCTGCCCTTTCATCACCACAAAGCGTGAGCCGGTAAGCTTTGTACCGGCCTCAAAATCCAAGCCGCCGTTTGCTTCACCTAAGTCAACGTGGTCTTTAGCTTCAAAAGCATAATCTTTAGGGGTGCCCCAAGTTAAAACTTCGATATTATCGTCTTCATCTTTACCGGCAGGTACATCTGATTGCGGGATATTTGGAATCGATAATAAAAATTCTTTGACATCACTTTCGGCGGCTTTGGCTTTTTTCTCTTCCGCCGCAATGTTGTCATTCAGTGAGCCCATGACTTGAGCCTTAGCTTCGTCAGGAGTCATGCCTTGGCCGATTAGCTGGCCAATTTGCTTGGACGCTTTTTTCTTTTCCGCTTGTAGCTGCTGAGCTGCGGTTAACGCTGCACTACGAGCTTTGTCTAGTTGTTGAAATTTTTCTACATCAAGATCGAAGCCTTTGATCTTAAGTCGTGCAGCTACGTCGTCTAAGTTGTCGCGGATTGTTCTAATGTCGAGCATGTGATTTTTAAACCAATTGTTTTGTTAATATCATACCAAGTGCTGTCGCCAGCATGCAGCCAATCAAACTCAGGGCAATATAGGTTAAAAATGCCGTGATTCTACCCTGCTGCAATAGGGTTAAACTCTCTAATGAAAAGGTGGAAAAGGTAGTGAACGCCCCTAAAAAACCCACCATAATCAAGTGGCGATGTGCATCGCCGCCAAATTCGTGTTCGACCAGCCAGATATAGGCTGCGCCAATAGCAAAGGAGCCTATCAGGTTCACACTTAAGGTGCCATAAGGATAGGCCTTTCCGACCCATTTAAATATCGCCGTGGCTAAGCTAAAACGGGCCATGGCTCCGAGTGCTCCGCCAATGCCGATCCAAACGAGATTAATCATCTGTTAGTCCTGAGTATCGCTGTTGCTGAGAAGCGCGATTAAGTTCTTCTAAGTACCTGAGTTTCTCGGCCATTTTTTGCTCAAGGCCACGCTCTACCGGCTGATAGAATTGACTGTGTTTAATTTCTTCAGGCAAGTAGCACTCACCCGCCGCAAACGCATTCGGTTCATCGTGAGCGTAGCGATATTCATCCCCGTGACCCATATCGGCCATTAGTGATGTGGGTGCATTGCGTAAATGCATGGGCACCTCATAAGAAGGCTGCTGTTTCACTGTTACCAATAACTGTTTATAAGCCATATAGACAGCGTTACTTTTTGCTGCGCAGGCCAAATAACTAATGGCTTGAGCTATAGCCAGCTCCCCTTCCGGTGAGCCTAGTCTTTGCTGTACATCCCAAGCATTTAAACTAATGGTTAAAGCCCTTGGGTCGGCATTGCCGATTTCTTCGCTAGCCATACGTACAACACGGCGCGCAATATAAAGAGGGTCGCAGCCGCCGTCAATCATTCTGGCGAACCAATATAACGCCCCTTGAGGGTCTGAGCCGCGAACCGACTTATGCAGCGCTGAAATTTGATCGTAAAAAGCATCACCGCCTTTATCAAAGCGACGAAAACTATTTTGCAAGCTGGTAGCAACAACATCCATAGTGATGTGCTGATCGGTGCTTAGCTGGCTGGCGATTTCTAATAAGTTTAGCGCTGTGCGGGCATCGCCATCGGCGGCCTTGGCTAGAGTTTCTAATACCCCATCTGCAACTGAATAGTGATTAGAAAATCCTAATTCATTCACTAATGCCCGTTCTAATACCGTTACCAATACCTCAACCGGCATGGACTTAAGCACATAGACTCGTGCCCGAGAAAGCAACGCGTTATTCAATTCGAAAGAAGGGTTTTCTGTCGTCGCGCCAATAAAGATAAAGGTGCCATCTTCAACGTAAGGTAAAAAAGCATCCTGCTGGCTTTTATTAAAGCGATGTACCTCATCCACAAACAAAACGGTTCTGCGCTGCATCGCTTGGTTCTGCTTAGCTTTGGCAACGACTTCACGAATTTCTTTTATTCCCGACATCACGGCGCTGAGGGATAAAAAATCACAATTTTCAGTCTGGGCGAGTAATCTCGCTAAGGTGGTTTTGCCGACGCCTGGCGGGCCCCAGAGAATCATAGAGTGCAGGCTTTTTTGTTCGATCATTAAGCGCAATGGGGCATTTTCACCGAGTAGGTGATCTTGGCCGAAATAATCCGCTAAAGATTCAGGGCGCAGACGCGCAGCAAGAGGCGCACTCTTTTGCGCATCGTATTTAGTTTGTTCGCTGAATAAATCGTCGGCAGCCATAGCTCAATTCTTAATAAAATAATTTACTTTAGCGGTTTAATAACGGCCTGATCGACCATCAATAACGTCAATGCCTTCAGGGACATCAAAAGTAAAAATACTCGGTTTTAACTCTGGATTATTACTCACATTTTCAAAACTAATGTCCGTAATTTGCCCTGAAGCGTCTCGGATAATCATTTGAGTTAAAGGTTGATCAAGGCCGTGCTTATTGAACATTAATTCCAAAGAATCAAAAAGCTGACTGCTATCCTTTGGCTGTAGAATAAAATAAATTGAATTCTCATCCGGAGCTTGAGTAATGATGAAGTCGTCATCGATGGCGCTAACATCACCCCCGAGTAATAGTGCTGGGGTTTCTGATAGGCGGTTATCCATGTTTTTAATGCTTACCTGCTCTAGGTCAGCATCATAGATCCACAAGGATTGGCCGTCAGAGACAACCAGTTGTTCATAAATGCCTTTAGTCTGCCAGCGAAGCTTACCGGGCTTAGCAACCTGCATAAACCCTTCGACCTTTTGTAAGGTCGCCCCCGCTCCATCCTGAGTAAGTTGAATGAAGTCTGCTGAGAAGCTATTGATGCGCTTCAGTTGTTGCTGTAAGTGCTCTACCGCATCCGTAGTGCTGGCAACGACCTGGCTATTGACTTCAATGCTAACGGGTTCTGCAGCGGTAACGGAAGACAATACTAAAGAGATGGCACTTGCTAATCCGAGATTTAAAAACTTAATCACAATAATTCCTTTGTTTATATTAGATAGGCGGTGGAGCGATGACTTCACGACTACCATTATGGGCTGCGGGAGAAACCACACCGCTAGCTTCCATAGTTTCAACCAATCGAGCTGCTCGGTTATAACCAATGCGTAATTTACGCTGTACCGATGAAATCGAAACTTTACGAGTTTCCGTTACAAACGCCACGGCTTGATCGTAAAGGTCATCTTTTTCATCACCACCTTCTAGTGTTAAACCAGCTTGTTCGGTGGTCTGAGTAATTTCTTCAATGTAATTCGGTTCGCCCTTAGTCTTCCACTCTGCGACAACGCGGTGAACTTCGTCATCATCGACGAAAGCACCGTGAACACGAATGGGAATGCTGGTGCCTGCGGGTTGGAATAACATGTCACCATGACCCAATAGCTGTTCCGCTCCACCTTGATCAAGAATTGTACGAGAATCGATTTTTGATGAAACCTGGAAAGCGATACGAGTCGGCACGTTGGCTTTAATTAAGCCGGTAATAACATCTACCGAAGGACGCTGAGTCGCAAGAATCAAGTGAATACCTGCGGCACGGGCCTTTTGCGCAATACGGGCGATCAATTCTTCTACCTTCTTTCCGACCGTCATCATCATATCGGCAAATTCATCAACGATGACCACAATATAAGGTAAAGGTTTTAATGTGGGTGGTGTGGTATCGAAACTTTGATCGATTTGCCATAACGGATCAGGAATAGGTTTACCTTCATCAATCGCGGCTTTTACCTTGGCATTATAACCTGCAACGTTACGTACCCCGAGGGCGGCCATCAATTGATAGCGGCGCTCCATTTCCTCAACACTCCAGCGCAAGCCATTGGCGGCTTCTTTCATGTCGGTGATAACCGGTGTCAATAAATGTGGAATGCCTTCATATACCGAGAGCTCCAACATTTTGGGGTCAACCATGATGAGGCGGACTTCATCCGGGGTCGATTTGTACAGTAGGCTAATGATCATGGCATTAACCCCAACGGATTTACCTGACCCGGTTGTTCCTGCCACTAATAAGTGAGGCATTTTAGCAAGATCGGTGACTACCGGGTTACCGGCGATATCGTGACCGAGAGCCATGGTTAATGGTGATTTTGATTTATCGAAATCTTCAGCGGAAAGCACTGACGACAATCTCACCATGGCGCGGTTTTCATTAGGGATTTCGATTCCCATCACTGACTTACCAGGAATCACCTCCACCACGCGTACACTATTCATTGCCAAAGATCGGGCTAGATCCTGTGCGATGCCAGAGACCTTGCTGGCTTTAGTGCCCGGTGCGGGTTGAATTTCAAAGCGGGTAATTACTGGGCCAGGTGCCACCGCAACGACTTCAGCTTTAATGCCAAAGTCAGCAAGTTTTTGCTCAAGCAATACTGATAGTTCTTCTAAACGCGGCTTGGAATAACCAATTTCTTGGTTTTCATCTGCAGGATCCAATAGCGCAATAGACGGCAAGGGATTCTCTTCAGAAAATAGCTTACCTTGTAAATCTCTAACCGCCCTTTCGCTAGGTTTCGTTTCACGTTTTTCTAATGGCTCAATCTTTACTTCTTTAACTACTGCCGGGATGGCTTTAATCGCTTGGCTCTTAAGCTTATTCGCTAAACCAGAAATTCCACTGGGGGCTGGTTCTGACTCAAAACCATCGGCAATCGGTGTTTGATCAGCAAGAATTACTGGCTTGCGCTCTACTGTTGGTTCAAGTGAGGGTTCAATGGCGATTTTTTTTGTCGCTTTTTCGACCTTAGGCTTTTCTAAGTTGGGCTGTAATACTTTCGCTTCACGTTTAGCAGCGCGAGCTGACTTGAACTTCTCTAGGTTTGACTTGGCGAATTCTTTTGTCTTTTTAACGGCGGTTAGAATAAAGCGGCCTATGGCATCAAATACGGCTAACCAAGAAAATTCCCAGAAAAGCATAAGACCAATGCACAGGATAAGGGTCAGTATAATTCCACCACCCAAGGTGCTGAATAAGGAAACCGTTAGCTGAGCGATGCTCTGCCCCATCATACCTCCAGCACCAGCCGGTAGCGACGTACTGGTAAAGATGCTGATTTCAGTTAATGCGGCAAATGACAGTGTTGATAAAAAGAAACCCAGTAAGCGTAATAACCAGGTTGAGCCTGACGCGTGATTTTCGTGCATACGGAAAATTTGTAATACCTTGCCCGCTGCGAGTAAGGGAATAATATAAGCGAGATAACCTAAAGCGTGTAGCAAACTATCCGCAATATAGGCCCCTACGGGTCCACCTGCATTAAGAAAAGCACTGCTTCCGCCTGTTGCAGACCAGCCATCATCAAGGGGAGAATAAGTGATTAATGATAAAAGAACATACAAACAAAGGGCGGTGAGAGAGAGAAGCGCCAAGTCCTGTTTGAAATTACGATCCTTTTTTTCTAGTTTTTCCTCTGCCAAAGCAGGTATCCTTAACCAATAACATTCGATAGGCCACAGTCTATCACGCATTTTCCCTTAATAGAGCCATCTAATTTAATAGAGTCTTATGATCGATTGGTTGCAAGAGGACCTTCCCCCTCACTTCCCCAAAACGCAGAACGCACAGCAAGAGCCAAATGGTTTGCTGGCGGCAGGAGGTTTGCTCAGCCCTGCTTGGCTAATAGCCTCTTACTCGCGAGGGATATTCCCTTGGTTTGATGATGAAAGCCCAATTCTTTGGTGGAGTCCTGCTCCAAGAATGGTACTCAAAGCGGAAAACTTTCATATCGGTCGCACAATCCGTAAATTAATCAAACGCAACCCCTATAAAATAACGTGTGACCTAGCATTCCCTGAAGTGATCTATCAATGTGCCCAGCCGCGTGAGGATGAAGCAGGTACCTGGATTACTCAGGAAATGGAAGAGGCGTATGTGCGCTTGAATGCTAATGGTATTAGTCACTCGGTCGAATGCTGGAGTCAAGACGGTGAGTTGGTCGGTGGACTCTATGGCATTCAAATCAATGGTGCCTTTTTTGGCGAATCCATGTTTAGCCGAGCCAATAATGCTTCTAAGCTCGTTTTTGCATATTTCGCGCAATTTTTGTTCGACTCAGGGGTAAAGATGATCGACTGCCAGATGTACAGTGATCATATGGCGCAATTTGGTGCTTTGGAAGTCTCCCGTAATGAGTTTGAATCTAAGTTGAAGTCAGCGGTTAAAGATCCACTCCCCTTGCAATTTCCGACATTTTTAACACTATAAACAACTATCGACTTAATAAAGGAGGTTGCACGTGAGTGATGAAGAGCTGATGTTTTATCGGCATATAGAAGATAGTCCCTGTGGCTACCTTGATTCACAAGTCAGTAATAGCATTTTTATTGACCCTGATAGCCAGCCTAGCGAAGATCAATTGAATCTATTGCACCTGCAAGGGTTTCGTCGCAGTGGCCGCTTAGTGTATCGCCCTCAATGCCCAGCTTGTAATGCTTGTCATTCATCAAGAATTATCAATGAGGACTTCAGAACCAGTAAAAACCAAAAGCGCGCTATTAAGCGTAACCAAGACCTGAGGTTAAATTGGCGAGACCCTGAAATGCTAGAAGAGCACTACTTGCTCTACCAGGAATATATTAATCAGCGCCATCGTGATGGCGAGATGTATCCCGCCAGCAAGGGCCAGTATCAGGGCTTTTTAGTCGATGGTCATAATACCCATAAATTCCTCGAAGCTCGGGATATTGAAGGTAAACTGGTGGCTTGCTGCGTCGTGGATGTTTACTATGATGGCCTATCGGCAATATACAGTTACTTCGACCCCTTGCAGGATAAACGATCTCTTGGGCGTTATATGGTGCTAGCTTTGGTGAGCCAGGGGCAGCAAATGGGTCTGCCCTATACCTATCTTGGTTACTGGATAAAAGAGTCCAGTAAGATGAATTACAAAGCAAATTATCAGCCTTTAGAGGTATTTGATGGTGAGTTTTGGCGAAAACTGGTCGATGATGAGCTTATATAGCGATAAGGCTTTGCTTATTGGCGAATTTTAAGGCAGAATTCGCCCGCATTATATACTGTCAACAGGTGAAGAATGGCAAAAGGTGATCACATTGAAATGGACGGAGAGGTTGTAGATACCCTTCCGAATACTATGTTCCGTGTTAAGTTAGAAAACGGACACATTGTAACAGCACACATTTCTGGAAAAATGCGTAAAAACTACATTCGCATTTTGACCGGCGACAAAGTAAAGGTGGAATTAACACCTTATGACCTAAGTAAAGGTCGTATTACTTATCGCGCACGTTAGTACGTAGATAAAATGAAAAAGGCCGGTTAGCTTAGCTACCCGGCCCTTTTTTTGTCTGCAGTTTGATGAAAGTGAAAAGATTGCTGCTAAGCAACAACCTCCTCAACCAGATGCAGTTCAATGCCATCTTTAGCATCATTTAAACAAACGTCCACTTCACCGCCACCTTCAAGATCACCAAACAGGATCTTTTCGGCCAGTGGCTTCTTCAGCTTCTCTTGGATAAGGCGATTCATTGGGCGAGCCCCCATTTTCTCGTCGTAGCCATTTTCTGCAAACCAGTTGCGCGCGTCATCATCAATATGCATGTGTACTTTCTTATCGTCCAGCTGCGCCTGCAGCTCTACCAAGAACTTATCGACCACATACATGATGTTATCGCGGGTTAATGCTGAGAACTGAATGATCGAATCTAAGCGATTGCGGAATTCAGGCGTAAACTGCTTACGAATCACTTCCATACCATCAGAGGTATGGTCTTGATGAGAGAAGCCTATGGAGCGGCGACTGATCGTCTCTGCGCCGGCATTCGTGGTCATGATCAGGATTACGTTGCGGAAGTCCGTCTTGCGCCCGTTATTATCGGTCAACGTACCATGATCCATTACCTGCAGTAGCAAGTTAAAGACTTCAGGGTGCGCTTTCTCGATCTCATCAAGCAGCAATACGCAATGCGGGTTCTTATTAACCGCTTCGGTTAATAGTCCACCTTGATCAAAACCTACATAGCCTGGAGGTGCACCGATCAAGCGAGATACCGTATGGCGCTCCATGTATTCCGACATGTCGAAACGCACAAGCTCCATGCCCATAACTTTCGCGAGCTGACGACTGACCTCGGTCTTACCGACACCAGTTGGACCTGCAAATAAGAACGACCCCGTTGGTTTTTCTGGAGAGTTAAGACCTGCACGAGACAGTTTGACCGCGGCAGATAAGGTCGTAATGGCCTCATCCTGACCAAAAACAACCATCTTCAGCTTATCTTCTAAGCCGAAGAGCAGTTCTTTATCGGAAGCGGAAACGCTTTTGGGTGGAATACGAGCAATAGACGCGACTATGGTTTCAATATCATGAATACCAATAACCTTCTTGCGCTTATTAGCGGGCAATAAACGCTGGCTAGCCCCAACCTCATCAATCACATCAATCGCTTTATCTGGCAGGTTGCGATCGGTAATATAGCGATCCGCAAGCTCTGCCGCCGCACGTAGGGCTTTATCTTGGTATTTAAGCTCGTGATGCTCTTCAAAGCGAGATTTCAAGCCTTTTAGAATTTGATAGGTATCATCAACACTCGGCTCACCCACATCGACTTTCTGGAAGCGGCGCGTTAATGCACTGTCTTTTTCGAAAATGCCACGGAATTCTGTGAACGTTGTAGAGCCCATGCAGCGAATTTCGCCAGAGCTAAGCATAGGTTTCAACAGATTGGAGGCGTCCATGACACCGCCAGAAGCCGCGCCGGCACCGATAATGGTATGGATTTCATCAATAAACAGAATACCATGAGGCTGCTTTTTAAGTTCGGCTAATAATGCCTTAAAGCGCTTCTCGAAATCACCACGGTATTTAGTACCCGCTAATAAAGCACCCATGTCGAGGCTATAGACTACGGCGTCAGAAATAACGTCCGGTACTTCACCGTCAACAATGCGCTTGGCTAAGCCCTCAGCGATGGCGGTTTTGCCCACCCCTGAATCCCCAACTAATAACGGGTTGTTTTTGCGACGACGGGCTAAAATCTGAACTACGCGATTAACTTCAAACTCGCGGCCAATCAGAGGGTCAATAAGACCTTCTTTTGCTTGGCGGTTAAGGTTGGTCGCATAACCCTCTAATGCACTCTTGCTACCCGGCTCTTGATTCTCATCATCAGCCTCTAATATATGCTCGCCCTGCTCTTCTTGACCAGGGACCTTAGCGATGCCGTGGGATATGAAGTTAACCACATCAATACGGGCAATATTCTGTTGTTTAAGAAAATAGACGGCTTGGCTTTCTTGTTCGCTGAAAATAGCCACAAGCACGTTGGCGCCGGTTACCTCTGATTTACCTGAGGATTGCACATGAAAAACCGCACGCTGTAATACACGCTGAAAACCAAGGGTGGGTTGGGTTTCGCGCTCGTCATCTTGCTCTTGAATTAGAGGAGTCGTAGAGTCAACAAACTCTAATAAATCTTTGCGTAATTTACCGATATCCGACCCGCAGGCATTAAGCACTGCTAGCGCGGCATCGTTATCCAATAAAGACAGCAGCAGATGTTCAACTGTCATGAATTCATGGCGCTTAACTCGCGCCTCTTTGAATGCATCGTTTAACGTTTGCTCGAGTTCTCTATTTAGCATAATGCCTCCTGAGTAATAGATCTTTTAGTCATCATCTTCCGTGGGTATTACCTCACAGAGCAATGGATACTGGCACTCTCTAGCGTAATCATTAACCATAGCGGCTTTTGTTTCTGCTATGTCTTTGGTGAATACACCACAAATTGCAGCACCTTTGTTGTGAACAGTCATCATTATCTGAGTAGCCTGTTCACCGGACTTACCAAAGAAGACTTGTAGCACTTCGACTACAAATTCCATCGGCGTATAGTCATCGTTTAACATTAAGACCTTATACATTGCTGGTGGTTTCAATTTAGGCTTAGCAGTTTCTACCGCCAAATCGCCATCACCAATATGGTCGTCCTCTTGTAATCTTAGTTGAGATTTCAACATCTTACCGACTTTCATTCTGTGTATTAATGGATATGGGGATCAATCCCCCGCTTTAAAGTAAAATAATACCAAGATAAGGCCAATTGCCCTAGAACTCTTGACCTTTAAGAATAAGGCTTTTATGGTAGAAACTTACTAATTAGCCTATTTGGCGAAGTTAATGAGAAAGAACTCAAAACTAATCCTTTCTCATTATGATGTCTCGCTCTAGTCGTTCGGCCAGGGAGAAAAGTGATGCCTACAGGGAATGTTGATGAAAAAACCATGGGTGCGGTTACTGGAACCGTTAAATGGTTTAATAATGCTAAAGGTTATGGGTTTATCGTAGCGGATGGTGGCAACGAAGATATGTTTGCCCACTACTCGTCAATTACGATGGACGGCTACAAAACCTTAAAAGCCGGTCAAGGCGTTTGCTTTGATACAAAGACGGTTGAGAACGGTATACACGCGATAAATATTTCAGCGATTGATGAATCAGAGCATGCTCATCAATCCAGTGCAGAAATGGCTGAAGTTTAACTTCAGTTTATTTCAGGCACAAAAAAGGCGAGCTATAAGCTCGCCTTTTTTGTGCCTGCTAGACAGGAACCTTAAACTGCATCAATGATGCCATTTAAGGTCTGGCTTGGGCGCATGATATTGGTCGCTTTAGCAGGATCTAGGTGATAATAGCCCCCTAAATCAACAGCAGTACCTTGAGCATGACTTAGCTCAGCAACAATATCGGCATGATACTCGGCCAGTTCATCATTCAATTTAGTGAACTTCTTCTTCAGCTCAGCATCTTCGTCCTGAGTAGCTAGATATTCCGCCCAGTACGTTGCTAGATAATAGTGACTGCCGCGATTATCAACCTGACCCACCTTGCGCAATGGCGAGCGGTCATGATCCAAGAATCTGCCTGTTGCTTGATTTAGCGTCTTAGCCAAAATTAACGCCTTAGCATTATCGGTTTTCTGCCCTAGATCTTCCAAGGAAACAGATAGCGCCAAAAACTCACCCAAAGAATCCCAGCGTAAGTGCCCTTCTTCAGTAAGTTGCTGAGCATGCTTAGGAGCAGAGCCGCCAGCACCTGTTTCAAACAAACCACCGCCAGCCAATAAAGGGACGATAGACAGCATCTTAGCACTGGTGCCAAGCTCAAGAATTGGGAATAAATCCGTTAAATAATCACGAAGCACATTACCGGTAACAGAAATAGTATCTTGGCCCGCTTTAACACGGTTCAAGGTATAGCGAATCGCTTCTACTGGTGACTTGATAAGAATTTCAAGTCCGTCAGTATTGTGGTCTTTCAAATAGCCTTCAATAATCTTGATGATGTTGGCATCGTGACCACGGTTTGGATCTAACCAGAATACTGCAGGCTGGCCAGTCGCTTTCGCGCGCTTAACTGCAAGCTTCACCCAATCTTGAATCGGTGCATCTTTAGTTTGACACATGCGCCAGATATCGCCGACTTCGACTGCGTGCTCAAGCACGGTTTCACCAGCTTGATTAACAACTCTAATAGTCCCTGCATCTTGGACGATGAAGGTTTTATTGTGAGAGCCATATTCTTCAGCTTTTTGTGCCATTAAGCCAACGTTAGAAACGTTACCCATAGTCGTGACATCAAATGCCCCATTCGCTTTGCAGAACTGAATTGTCTCTTCAAAAATCTCTGCGTAGCAACGATCAGGGATTATGGCTTTAGTATCATGCAGCTTACCATCGGTGCCCCACATCTTGCCGGAAGCACGAATTGCCGCAGGCATAGAAGCATCAACGATGACATCGCTAGGAACATGAAGGTTGGTAATGCCACGATCAGAATCAACCATCGCAAGGCTTGGGCGGGTTGCATAAACCGCCATGATAGCCGCTTCAATTTCTTCTTTTTGCGTCGCCGGTAAGCTTTCGATCTTGGAATAGACATCACCAAGGCCGTTAGTTGGATCAACACCTAGCTCAGCAAATACATCGGCATACTTTTCAAATACATCTTTAAAGTACACAGTGACCGCATGACCAAACATAACAGGGTCAGAAACCTTCATCATGGTGGCTTTTAAGTGCAGCGATAACATTACATCGTTCGCTTTAGCATCTTGCATCTGAGTCTCAAAGAACTCGCGTAAAGCACGACTGCTCATCACCGCTGAGTCGATCACTTCATTCGCTTGCAAGGCTGTGCTGTCTTTTAATACTTCAATGTTGCCGTCTGCTTTAACCAGCTCAATGCGAACATCATCTGCTTTAGTGATCACGGCGGATTTTTCACTGCCGTAAAAATCGCCACGGGTCATGTGAGCAACATGAGATGCGGAATCTTTTTTCCATTCCCCCATAGAGTGAGGATTGTTCTTTGCATACTGCTTCACAGGGCCCGCTACGCGACGATCAGAGTTGCCTTCACGTAATACTGGGTTTACCGCGCTGCCTAATATTTTACCGTAGCGCGCTTTAATATCTGCTTCAGCATCGTTTTCTGGGTCTTCAGGGTAGTCAGGTAAATCGAAACCCTTACTTTGTAATTCTTTAATCGCTGCCACAAGTTGTGGCACAGAAGCACTGATGTTCGGTAGCTTAATGATGTTGGCCGCTGGAGTTTTGGCCAGCTCGCCTAATTCTGCGAGTGCGTTTGACTGCTGTTGGTCTGCGGTCAGATTATCAGGGAAATTGGCAATGATGCGCCCTGCTAAAGAAATATCACGAGTTTCAATTGTGATGTTAGCAGTTTTCGCGAATGCTTGGATGATAGGCAATAGAGAGTAAGTCGCTAGTGCTGGAGCTTCATCCGTTTCCGTGTAAATAATCTTAGGAGTTTGCTTAGTCATTATTTATCCTAATGTTCTTGGCTGTATCGCCAGTAGCCGAAGAAAGACGACTTTTGATCGACTTCGTATCTTTGGGCCCGACAGGCATAACAAAGGTCACTTTTGGTCACCTTTTATTTTATTCTCACTCTATTTTTGTCTCATATACAAAATTATGAGTTATAGCGGGCACGAATATTAACACGCAATGGTATAATCAACAGGCTTTTATGTAGTATTTCTACAGCAAGCGCTTATTATTTATACAATATTGTAGTATTTGGTAGTTTCTTTACAAGGTTTCGTCTTTCTATGTCCAATCTCATTCTTTTTAACAAGCCTTTTAATGTGTTGTCGCAATTTTCAGCCCATGAAGGGAAAACCACATTGGCGAAATTCATTAAGACAAAAGGTTTTCACCCTGCGGGTCGCCTTGATTTTGATTCTGAAGGCTTAATGCTATTGACCAATGAAGGTGCACTACAACATCAGATTAGTCACCCAAGCCACAAACTGCCAAAAACTTATTGGGTTCAGGTGGAAGGTGAAGTAACAAAAGAAGCATTAGAGCAACTGCGTAATGGTGTGAAGCTTAATGATGGCATGGCAGCACCGGCGAAAGTAAAGCAAATGGCGTCGGTAAAAATCTGGCCAAGAAACCCTCCTATTCGTCCGCGCGAAGGTCAAACCACAGGTTGGATTCAAATTACTATAGTAGAAGGCCGTAATCGCCAAGTGCGTCGCATGACTGCGGCGGTGGGACTGAACTGCTTGCGTCTAATTCGCATGCAAATTGGCGAATGGACCATCAAAGGCTTAAAGCCTGGGGATGTGCGCGAGGATACCGTTGCCCTACCAAGTGAATCAGTTCAGCAAGCGACCAGTGGTCCGACAAAGAAGAATATTGATAAAAAGTTCAGTGGTAATGTGACGCGCAGTAAATACAAAAAGAACAGAAGATAATGACTAAGCCTGTTTTAAAGGTTGAGCCTGAGCGCTGGACGCCTCACGCCACCGTCGCAACCATTGTTGAAAAAGACGGCAAATTCTTATTAGTGGAAGAAAGACGGCTGATTGATCGAGATGGCAATTATGGCGTCGTCTATAACCAGCCCGCAGGTCATGTCGATGAAGGTGAGTCTATTCTGGAGGCTGCTATTCGTGAAACCCTCGAAGAAACTCGTTGGCAGGTTAAATTAAAACATTTGGTGGGAATTTATATTTTCACCGCTCCCGCTAACGGCGTGACCTATCATCGCTATTGTTTTGCGGCTGAGGCAATAAAACAGATGCCCGAAAATGAACTTGATGATGGTATAATCGACGCGAAATGGTTTGCTTGGCAAGAAGTCGATCAGCTAGATAATTTGCGCAGCCCTCTTGTAAAGCGCTGCATTAAAGACCATATAGATGGCAAGCAATACCCCCTTGATCTTATTTACGAACACAGCACTAAAGAAGCCGAAGAAAAATGATTAACAAACCCAAAGAAGAAACCCTCGTCATAGTCGGCATGTCCGGCGGTGTTGATTCCTCTGTATCCGCTCTGCTTCTGCAGCAGCAAGGGTATCAGGTGGAAGGTTTGTTTATGAAAAACTGGGATGAAGATGATGGTACGGATTATTGTACTGCCATGGATGATCTGGCTGACGCACAAGCTGTTGCCGATAAGCTCGGGATGAAATTGCATACTGCTAACTTTGCCAGCGAATACTGGGATAATGTTTTCGAGCATTTCTTAGAAGAATATAAGGCAGGACGCACACCTAATCCCGATATTCTATGTAATCGTGAAATTAAGTTTAAAGCCTTTCTCGACTATACCAAGGTACTTGGGGCTGATTACATTGCCACTGGTCACTATGTGCGTCGCCGCGATAGTGAGGTTGATGGCAATGCTAAAGCAGAGTTGTTACGAGGTTTAGACGGCAATAAGGATCAGAGTTACTTCTTACACGCTGTTGCTGGAACTGAAATTGCCCAAACCTTATTTCCTGTCGGTGAGCTGGAGAAGCCTGAAGTGCGCCGTATCGCCGAAGAGCATGATCTGGTTACCCATAATAAGAAGGACTCAACAGGCATCTGCTTCATTGGTGAGCGTCGCTTCAAGGACTTTTTGCAGCAATATCTGCCTGCTCAGCCCGGTATTATTGAGACCCCGGAAGGCGATGAGATCGGTAAGCACCAAGGCCTGATGTATCATACCCTAGGCCAGCGTCAGGGCTTAGGTATCGGCGGCCTAAATGGTTATTCCGATGATCCTTGGTATGTTGCTCAAAAAGACCTAGAGCGAAATGTGCTGATTGCTGCGCAAGGTAAAAATCATCCAATTCTATTTAGTCACTCTCTGACGTCTCACCAGATTTACTGGGTGAATGAAGAGCCTGAATTTCCACTAAGCTGTACCGCCAAAGTTCGCTATCGTCAAAGCGATCAAAAGTGCGTAGTGAACAAGGATGCTCAAGGGCAGTATCAAGTTGTCTTCGAAGAGCCGCAGCGCGCTGTTACACCTGGGCAAAGTGTTGTCTTTTATGTTGGCGAAATCTGCCTCGGTGGTGGTGTGATCGAACATACTCAAGTAGACCCTGATAGAGCGATTAAGAAGTAAGATATGAGTCAGATTAATAAGCACGAACAACAAACAATCGCCCTAGCCGCTATTTTTCAGGCGGCAAGTCTAGTTGAGCAGCTTGCCCGTACGGGAGAAATTCCTGCCGCAGAGCTTGAGCTGCTCGTCACTAGCCTATTTAAGCAAAATCCAGATAATTTTGATGAAATCTATGGTGCTCGCCCTAACTTGCAGGCGGGTTATCACGGCATCTGCAAATTAATGGGCAGTGATGCTGCGAAATTAAAACAAGAAATTAAGCCAGAGGTTATGCGCTATGCATTAAGCATTGTGCACCTAGAAAGCCGTTTACGAAAAAATGGCCACATGATGAATCAGTTGGGTGAAAGCATTCAGTCCAGCGTGCGTCAGGCGGATCATTTCCATATTACCCACGAAAGTGTGATTGGTAGTTTGGCTGATACTTACAAACAAACCCTGAGCACCCTATCCTTTCGAATTAAAGTGACAGGTAATCCGCAAATTCTGCAGAACAGTCATAATGCTAATAAAGTGCGAGCGCTATTGTTGTCAGGGATTCGTGCTGCGATCTTATGGCGACAGGTCGGCGGACGACGCTGGCACCTACTGTTTAATCGCAAACGCTACATCAAGGATGCACAAGGCCTGCTTTTCAGGTAAAATGCGCGCCTTAATTTTCCAGTTACATTTTA
>CAJVZR010000049.1 GCA_913019965.1 uncultured Oleispira sp. | reverse complement strand
GTGCTGAATTAATTAACCGTATGATTGCCGAGCAACCTATGACCGCGATTGATATTAAAGTTGAAGATAATAACTTTGTATACAAGTTTGTAGATTAAATTATGAAACAGTTCGACCATTCTCAAGCTATATCAGATACTCAAGTATTAACGCGAGAGCGGGTTTCTCAACCCGCTGTTTATGTTGTGATTGGGTCGATTAAAGAAATAGTAAATGATCAAGCCATAGTCTCTTATGAAAAAAACTTGATGCCGTATAGCCAGCCCGCGCTGGCAACGGTAGCGATCTCTAGCGAAGATGTCACGAGACAAGTTACTTTGCTTTTTACTGAAAATGGGCAGCCGATTATTATGGGCTTTTTAACCCCAATATCAAATCAAGATGCTTCGCCCACTGCCTGTATCGCTGAATCGAATAATATGGAATTTGATATTATTCAAGACGGTCAACATTGCGCAATACAGGCAAGTAAGAGCATAACCCTGACCTGCGGTAAATCATCCATTACCATGAAGCAAGACGGCGAAATTTCAATCAATGGTGAACAAATCACAACCAAAGCCAGGAAGGCTCAAAAAATAATCGGTGGGTCAGTGCATATCAACTAGATATGTCGTTAAACATGCAAATAATTAATAACCACACAGTTCTTCAATACCAAAGCCTACAATGTAAAGACGAGCAAGGCTTTGATACGCTCAATGTATTTTTTAAAGCAACGTTTAACATTGAGCCAGAGCTATCTCTTGCGAAAGAACAGTTACCACTGTGTACGGCCGATGAGTATTTTTTTGAGCCTGAAACGTCCAGCCTTAAATATGCTAGTGACTTTAGCCTAGGAAAATTATCTACCGATATCATTATTCAAGGCTGCGCAATTCCTGCAAACCAACAGGAAGTTGATAAAATGCTGGTTGATATTCAAGTACATAAAACACAGTTACAGCTAGCTGTTTTTGGTCAACGGTTTTGGCAAGGCAACAAAATTACTGCACCAAAACCTTTCAATAAAATGCCCCTCGTATTTGAAAACGCATACGGTGGAAAATGCCCACGAACTAATGATCAAGACAAAAACTATAGTTTCTTAAAAAACCCGGTCGGAAAGGGTTATTGCGTAAATAAAAAGGTTAGCAATAATTTAGAGTTGCCAAATGTAGAATTTATAGATCAACTTATTCAGTCCCCTAAAGACCGACCTGAACCCGCCTCACTCGGTTTTATTGCGCCTTCATGGATGCCCAGATCAAATCACGCCGGTACTTACGACCAAGCGTGGCAAGACACCACCGCCCCAGATTACCCAGAAGATTTTAACCGTATATTCAACACAATGTCGAATTCTAGACTGCGACAATCAGGTTATCTAAAAGGTGGGGAGGCGATTGCGATATCAGGAATGAGCGAAAACCCAATTAATTTTCAATTACCCTACTGCCCACTATGGTTAGAAATTAAAACCCTTAATAAAACTCTCAACCCAGAATGCCTATACGAAAGCGTTTTAATCGAGCCACTTTATAACCGACTTAGCATCGTTTGGCGTAGCAGTATAAGAACAGATACTCATACATTGCGCTCATTAACAATCGACTATAGGCAGCGCCGCTAATATGACCACAGTCACGACTAAAATGTATCTTGCTGACATGAGCATCGTCACCCCCATCGGCAATACACCACAGGAACTGCATGATAACTTTCAAAAAAATGCAGTAAACTTTGTACTCAGTGATTTTTATACTGAACTCGGCTTGCAAATTACTATGGCGGAAGTGGATAACGAACAACTTCCAAGCCTCATAAAAGATTCAAGTAGGCCTAAAAGTGTCTATTATGCTCGTTTATTAAAGCTTGCCCACAAGGCACTTAATCAGCTTTCAATGTCTGATCCACTACCATGCTTATTGGCGACTACCGAACAATACCCTTCACAGCCCAAATTCCATTCAGAATTTACAAAGCTATTAAAAAAACAATTAAAACATGAAGATATAATTGATTGGCAAAATTTCAACCATTACCCCCTAGGAAGAGCTGGGGGAATTGCCTTATTAGACTTAGCGTTAAAACATTTAACTACCAACCCAGAGCAGCAAGTATTGATTGGTGGCATAGACAGCTACCAGAATACCGATTTAATCAAATACCTAAGTAGCCAACATAGAATAATGGCAGAAGGTTCAAATGGGTTTGTACCCTCTGAAGGTGCAGGTTTTTTACGCCTAACGTTAAATAAGAGCCAAGCGTTACAAAAAAATGGAGGAGTTATTACCATTAACCCAGCAGGCTTAGGTATGGAAAGTGGCCATTTATACAGCCCTCAGCCTAATCGTGGTCGCGGCCTAACCAGCGCAATAAAGCATGCACTAGCCTCTATCGATCTACCCGTCACTCAAGCCTTTAATTGTCTCAATGGCGAAAGCCATAGTATTACAGAAGATAACTCAGCCTTGTTACGCAACAAAGATAAAATTGCTAAAAACGCCACACATAACAATCTTGCCAAAAATACGGGGGATTTAGGGGCTGCATCAGGTATAGCCCTTATAACAAGTGCCGCCGAGCAACTATTTCAACAAGGTGAACAACAAACCTATTTACTGTATACGGCATCAGATCAAGCACATAGATCAGCTGTTTGCTTGCAGTTAGAATCACTCACATGATCTACTTGCAGATTGTTAAAAACGAATTAATTGGATAAAAGGAATTTTCCATGTCGAATACCACATTGGTTAATGGCTTAAGCCCCGTCACCGCAGGCAGTAACGGAATATTAATGACAGGACCAGATGTCTGCAAAACAACCTGTGGGCCAGCAACGGTTCCCATTCCTTACCCTAACATGGCACAAAGTGCCGATTTAGCAAACGGCTCCACTTCGGTCACCATCGATGGTAACCCAGTTTGCTTAGAAAGCTCTGAGCTAAGCACTTCTACAGGGGATGAAGCAGGTAACCAAAAAGGCATAATATCAGGTACCATCAATGGCATTGCTCTGCCTAAAATTTCCTCTCCAACGGTATTTATAGAAGGGAAAGCCGTTGTGCGTAATACCGACATGTTTACCAGCAATGAAGACAATACCCCTCCAGCCCCAATTCAGCAGGCGCAGTTAGTCACGGCAGTGCCAGGAGTCACTGAACTGATCGAAATTGAGCGCGCAAATATTAGATATAAATTCGTCGATAACCAAGGCGAAGCTCTAACCGATGTTGATTTCAAATATACCCTTGCAAACGACAGTAGCACTACTAAGCGAACGAAACAGCGCCGAGAAGATGGTCTAACGTCGGTACTGTCTCGAGAAAAAGATGAAAATGTAACCCTAGAACTTGATTGGCCTGAGTTTAACTTCAGCAAATAATAGCGAGATATAGAGCATGAGCAACGAAACATATTCCGCTGAAATCACAGCACCCAGTCAAGAAGAAACCATCCAACTTGATTGCAATTACCTTTGGTCTAAATCCCATGCATTTTGTTATAAACGCTTATCTGATAAAACGAAAGGCAATAACAACACCTATGATTTTGTTGATCAGTACTCAGCAAGAGCCAAACGCATTGCTGCAACCTATGCACGGTTTTATTTAGAACTAGAAGAAGGTGGCGATAAAGATAAACTTGGCCGTTATTACTGGATGGCATTGGGAGCTTTTGCCAGTAAAACCGTTGCCTGTTTACTTGATTCTTGGCAGGTACAAGGTAGCTATGCAGGAGGTGCAGCAGGCACGATTATCGAAAATAAATACTTAAATATGCATGAAATAGGAAATGGTTTAGGCAAAGGTAATTTATGGCTATTTATTGATATTGCTTCCAGCCACTGGCTATATAACAATCATCCTGAACACTTTAGTAAAGGCATGCAATGCGAGATCAATCGCGACTCTTCGACCCTGCATATTGCAATACAAAAAACAACCAACGGTCTCCCTTGGGCTGCAGAGACACTTCCAAAACTGAATAATTTAGAACCCTCTGGTGATATTGTTGAGGGATTTAAAAAAATTGCAGATTTTGAAACTAATACAGATAAAAAAAAGCGCCCTAAGATTCAATTAGCATCACTACTGGCCATTGCTGAACATGAACAAGGGGCAGTTTTGCAACCCCTGATTTATGAAGACCCTAAGTTTGAGAAGTGGTGTCGTATGCAGCGTGAGTGGTGGATTCTAAACTTGGTATCTCCTGCCTACAAGCTGGTATTCGCTCGAGCCTGCGATACAAAGAAACCAGAACTTCAATCCACCGCCCCCAAAAGCATGAACGTTGAAAATTATGATAGCCGGATGAACTGGATTGAAAAAGCTGCAAAACAATTTCATGGATTGATGCAAAAGAAAACACGCTATATGCATCAAGAATTACAGCACATAGCCACATGGAAAAACAAAGGTGATGCGTCTATTGTTTATACCAAAACAACAGAAGGCGGCTATCAGTTCCGTGATACCCAGATTAACATCGCGGACATATAAATTTATGATTCATTATCATTTAAACAAAATGACTAACAATTTATTCACTCGCTCTTACAGCTTACTATTCATACTGATACTAAGCATAACTGGCTGTGATACTGATACGAACGAAGAAGAGATTTATAAAATGAATAGCAACATTTCATCACAACCCCTCGTTTTTACCGTAGGCGAAAAACCAACTGATTTTATGCAACGCATGAAAAATTCAGGTCAAGCCATTGGCGTAGACCGCCAACCTGCGGGACTCAATTTTTACACCATTGATTATCCACAAGGTACTCGAAAAACACTCACAATAGAACATGGCCCATACAGTTTTGACACCCCTCCGGTGATGAGTTTTATGGGAACAGAAGATATGGATTTTCCAGAATCTGGAATCAATGACTTAAATTTTACCTTCGTCAGAAAAGACGACGGACAAAAAAACAGTCACGAACAAGCCCGTAAATTTTTTATTGGCTATATAAAAATGTTAGCCGATCTTGGCTGGCAGCGATTTATAAATACTTCTGAACCTCGTTTGTCAGGCCCTCAAAGTTACCAATACATACTAGAAGGCAATGATTATTATGTACCAGATTTGAATGTCGAGCCTAATTTAAAGACTTGGAAAGCCATGGAGAATACGCACGTATGGACCCTGTACGCTGATGGTCTATTTATGGATATTAAATATCGACGCAAACAAGACCCTAGCGATCAAGATAAAACCCCTGATGAATCCGCCTATTATATTTTTTCTTTAGAAATCACAACAAAAGACGAATTTGCCAAAGGCTACATGGATTTTGAAAACCGTAATACTTGGAAACAACATTGGGCCAGTGAAATAAAACCGCTTAAAAAACTTCGCTACAAATTAGAAGCTGAACTCCGAGATAAAGGTTATACAATCGATACCAGCTTTCAAGACCCAATCATTCACCCTAATGATCCTATTGAGCCTGACTGATATGAACATTAGGGGGCTATAAAATCTTGCCCCCTCATTTCTTAATATGTTTACTTGACAAAGCAATGATTCATAATACTACTAAATTCCATCGCACCTTGTTATTCATACTGCTATTACTAATATTTTTACTCTTGCTGACTGAGATACGTATAAGAACAAATCTTCAATTTAATAAAGACTCAGATGAACAAGTGCACCCTCCTCACCTGCTGTGCTAGCATGCTGTATACCAATAAATACGGATATTAGCGGTCACTATGGCAAATCACGACACACTTCAGCTCGCAACCGAATACCCTGCTCACGATGAGCTGCAAGATACAAAAGAGACCATAGCCTTCCTGAAGACTAAAATGGAAGAGGCCTATAAGCCCAATAACCTGAGACGTGACGCGCACCCTAAACATCATGGTGTGGTTCGAGCTGAATTCATTGTAGAAGAGAACCTCGCTGAAGATCTACAAGTAGGGGTATTTAAACAAGGTTTAAGCCGACCTAATCGCAGCTTCCCCGCCTGGATCCGCTTCTCCAATGCTTCCAATCGAGTTCATCACGATCGTGAAAAAGACATGATTGGTTTTGCAATTAAACTTATGGGAGTTGAGGGGGACAAAATTTTAAATATCGATCAAGACTCGTATTTCAACGATGAACTCACTAACGATAGCAGCTTCAGTGAAGAAAAGTTCACTCAAGACTTCCTATTTATGTCGCATCCCGTATTTCTGGTTGCTCGCATTAAAGATTTCAAAAAACTCGTCACTGCTGCCTTTGGTGATAACAGCATACTAAAATTCTTCTTTAATCCCTTTGATAACCATCTTCGCACACTGTGGATTATTCTAACCATGAATAAATACCACACGAGTCCATTGGATAATCGTTACTGGAGCAATAGCCCCTATTTGTTTGGCAGCTCAGAAAAAGGCAAACGCCGTGCCGTTAAATATGCATTGCTGCCAACTTCAAAAACTCGCAGTAAGATGCCTAAAAATAAAACTGAGAACTATTTAAAAGATGCAATGAAAAACCATCTTGCGCAAGATGAAGCCAGCTTTGATTTTATGATTCAATTTCAAACCGATGCGAATAAAATGCCAATAGAAGATACTCGCATTGACTGGTCTGAGGTGGATTCGCCATTAATCAAGGTTGCAACGATTAAGATCCCCAAACAAATATTTGATTCCCCCGAACAAATGGCTTTTGCCGAGAACTCTTATTTTGCCGCTTGGCACTCTTTGCCGGAACACCGACCATTAGGCAGTATCAATCGTGCGCGCCGCTTTGCTTATGACCAACTATCTAAATTCCGCTTGAAGCGAAATAAATTTCCTCGAATTGAGCCCGATGGCAGTGAAGAGTTTTAAAGGGTTATGCTCCACGCACACTATGTTAAAATCCACCCTATAACCTCCACCGTACTTAGACTCAGTAGCCGATCCTTCTAAAATGAACAAACTATTTATTATTGGCTTGCCCAGAACAGGCACGACCAGCATCAGTATTGCAATGCTGGATTACAATTTTAACGTTGCCCATACGGCCTATACTAAGCAAGCTTTTGAGCTTGCGGACGTGCTATCAGATTCCCCCTGCTTCAGTGATTACCAAGAATTGGATAAAATTTACCCTGATTCAAAATTTGTTTACCTTGATAGGTCTTTAAAAGATTGGATTCCGTCAATCCAAATGTTATTGAAAAAGATGCATACTAGCCTAGAGCCCAAAAAAGGGGCATTTAACCCCGTTCTTAAACGCAGCTTTAATGAAGCCTTTGATTTATACATTAAGGAAGATGGGGCTAAATCTTTTGCTTTGAATGAAAGTGCCTTCGATAAGGACCATTTAGAAGACTGCTATTTACGGCATAAAGCTCAAGTTATGGCGTACTTTTCTGGCCGCTCAGACTTATTAACGATTAACTTAAGTCACAAAGAAAGTTTAAGCCAGTTATTAACCTTCATAGGTATTTCACATGATGAAGATGTGCAATTTCCACATACCAATATGGGAAGGCGTGTTGCCGATTGGCGAGAGTTTAAGCACCCCAATAAAGTGAACGCGTTAAGTTTTGGTGAAGACCGCAGAAGATTTTTTGATTACAAATAGCACTTACTAAACTCAGCCTTTAGGCCGCTCGATTATAGTATTTAGTATTATGATAGGAATTTGGGTTGTAATCAGAGTACGCCGCTTGGCGCATTACCGTTGCCATGATGGTATAGGTATCAATCCAAGCATTACGGAGCTCTGGAGTAAACTCCGCCCCCAGCCCTTGCTTTAAAGCATACAATAAGGCATTGCCAACGGGGGTATAATCTTCTACTTTTACCCCATAATCAACATGGGTCACTGCCATTTTCTCTAACACAGGGATCAGTTTCTCAAGGTTGTCCAAACTAGAGACAGCCAGTTTAAGCGCCGCCATCAGCTTGCGCCCCTGTGACTTAATGTCGGATTTGAACAGCTTTTTTAATGATGGATCATACTTAAACAATTGATTATAAAAGAGTTCTGCCGCTGTATCGGCGATGGGTTCAACCTTTGTAAAGCTTGCTTTCACTAGTCTCTTTTGCTGCTCAGTAATCGCCATAATACTTGCTTCTGCTATCAATTCGTTGATTAAAGAAAGTATAGAAGCTATCACTCCATTCACAACCTGAGCCTTATTCATCATCGACTCAATATAGAGATTAAATCTAGCGGGGTTATCTGTTACAGTCTTTGTTATTTTAAGATTGATTATGGCGGCTTCGCAAAAAGACTTACAACGGATCAATCAAGCCGTCGTCTATGTTGATGACCACTTGGCTGAGAGCATCAGCATTAGCAGCATGGCTAAATACATCAACATGTCTGAATTTCATTTTCACCGAACATTCAAAGCAGTAACCAATGAACCTTTCAGCCAATATGTTAAACGCAAGCGCCTAGAGCATTCGTTATTCGAGTTACGATCACCTGTGGGAAAAAGCATTCAACAAATCGCTTTTGATTGTGGATTTTCTTCACAAGCAAATTTCTCGAAAGCCTTTGGCAACTACTTTGGCTTTACCGCTTCCACTTACCGCAATAGAAAAGAACAAAATAGCAAGAATGGAAAACTATCGCGCAAAATTGGAAAAAACATTCAACCACAACAGCTTTATCATGGTTCCTTATCAGCTAAAGATAGAAAGCTAATAGAGCAGCAATGCTTAGCCATTGAAATTATCTCTGTGGAGCAGGCTCACTATTGTTATTTAGCCAGTACCCAAGGCTACAGTATTGAAGGTATTGGCCAAGCGTGGCAGCAATTAAAAGAGCTATTAGCTAGCCAAAACATAGCATTATTCCAAAAGAATCGCAGTGTGGCTTTTTGTCGAGATAACCACTTTATAACTCCTGAATCACAGTGCCGTTATGAAGCAGGTTACCGAGTTGATAATCCACAGACCTTGATAGAAAAAGGGATCAGTGTTCATACATTAGAAGCGGGTCAGTATCTAAGCGCTATGTTCAAAGGTAAGATCAGTGAGCTGCGCCACCCATTTTATTTGTGGCTGTTTGCTGAATATATACCTGAGAATAAAATACTACTGGCCAGTAAAACAGTCATTGAACGCTATCACGAAGTAGATATGGATAATGATTACATCCACCTTGAGATACTAGTAAAAGTTTATTAATACGGAAGCATTATGACGTCAATCGCAGTTGAAAAACCTAATCAAGCTCAACCAAATACAGTACCACCGATCTTAACCGCTCCAGTCGCGCCGTTATTTATCCGCATGGCAATGCCGATTATATTTGGTTTAATGATTAATGGTCTATTCAATTTTGTCGATGCCATCTTTATTAGCCAAGCTGTCGGCACTTATGCAATTGGTGGTGTATCTGCCGCCTTTCCAATCCAAATGATCATGATTAGTATGAGTGCAATGCTGGGGAGTGGCATGGCATCCATTATATCTCGCCGTTTAGGCGCCGACTTAGATGAAGACGCTAGCCAAGTATTTAGTGCATCAATGATGCTCGCTGCGTTACTGGGACTCATCTTCTCACTATTAATCGTCTTCTTTCGTTATGAAATTTTCGCGTTATTACAGCTCCCTGCGGCTTTATTACCCCACGCTATTGCCTACCTCACCCCTATTGCTGCGATAGGCCTTATTAGCTTTTGTCATGGCTCTATGAGTGAATGCTTAAGAGCCCAAGGGTTAAATGGCCAGGTATTTAAACTCATGGCCTCTATGGCCATCCTTAATATCATTTTGGATGCCCTATTTTTATTCGTATTTAACTGGGGAGTGCCTGGGGCGGCTTGGGCAACGGCCATATCCATTACCTCAGCCTTCTTCTATGCTTTTTATTTATTAAGAACGGGCAATCATAGAGTTCGTTTTACGTTATCTCAATTTAAACTCATACCTGACATCCATAAAGAAGCACTTGCCTTAGGCTTACCAGTATTTTTATCTTATACAGGTTTTGCGATGATGCTTATGATGGTGAATATTGCTTTGGTAAAAGTTGGAGGTGATCAAGCAGAGCTATTAATCAGTGCCCACGGCATCCTAAACCGTACTTTTATGCTGATCTTTTTACCCGTTCTCGGCATGATGATCGCTTTTCAAACATTTGCTGGCTTTAACTATGGTGCGATGCGTTACAAACGCGTATTTGAAGTGCTAAAAGTAGCTTTAGTTATAAGTAGTATCTACTCCTTGATATGGTCATTAATAATGATCTTCTTTTCAGAGTTTTTATTCCAATTATTCAGTGCCGATAATGCACTTATTAACTCAGCTTCAGATATAGCAAGTATTGTATTTATTGGCTTTACGACAACAGGCATTGCAATGATATGCCCCGCATTATTCCAAGCAATCGGCTATGCCAAGCCTGCAATTATACTAAACGCCCTTCATAATTATGTATTATTACTTCCCACACTAATAATTTTTTCATCAATATTTAGTGTTAATGGGATCTGGTGGACTTTCCCCTTGATCGATGTAATGAGTGCTTTAATCATTGCCATTTATACTTGGAGAATAATTCAAAAATTCAACTCAAAAGCGTCATTTTGACAATTAACGGGTTATAGCTCACTTATACTAAATTCAGTATTTTAATACCTTAGTATCTTCCCACAAATCAGAGTCATGATCAGGTAGCAATAGCCACTGAGTTGCCTTATTCTGACTCGAAAATATTTTGATATTAATAGCTAAGCCTTCGAATATTCTAAAAATTCTATTATGAGTAGGACTAGAAGAATTAAAGCCAATCAATGAAATTTTCTTTAGATCATAATATTCCAAACATTTTTGAATCCATTCAACATCTTCATCATTCAGTTCATTCAATCCAGAAAGGTCAAACAAGCAATAATCAAAGTCGTTGATATCTATATGCGAAAAATAGGTTTCTGCCTCCGTATAAAAGTTACTAATTAATAATTTTTCTGTTTTCCAAATACAATGTAAGCATCCAAAAGCAAGAGAATTATGAATACTTGCAACGGTTTTTCCCTGAGGGTTTTTTATACGTTCAATAGCAACCATAAGCATTTCCTCTGTGAAGTCGATCACACTATCATCATTAAACCTGATAATTCATGCAATGTTCGTTATCGCAGGTAGCTGAATTGTTAAATATAGAACCATAAAGTTAATCAATGTAACCTGTCTTTCCTACTCGACACTTAGAGCTTGCCGTTATATTCATCCAATCCTTCTATAATGAAGATGTCCATGTAATCTACAAATCTAATCTTCCCTTAACTTCGTATAAACAGTAAATACATAACTTTGGAGAAATTATGAACATATTGATTAGTGGAGCATCAGGATTAATAGGAAGCGCTTTATCTGAGTACCTTAATAATAATGGTCATAATGTTTATCAATTAAAGCGGTCAGACTCTCAAGCCCCCTTCACATGGCAGCCAGACAAGGGACTAATCATACTCCCCCCTAACGTCCTGATAGATGTTGTAGTTAACCTAAATGGGGTTAATATTGGCGATAAACCATGGACTGCTAAGCGTAAACAAGAGATTATTGAAAGTCGTATTAATGCAACGCAGTTGATTTCAAAAACTATTTCTCGTTTAGACCCCTCCCCAAAGGTACTCATCAATGCTAGCGCAGTTGGTTATTACGGAGAGACTGGTAACACGACTGTAGATGAGGCATCTTCTTCAGGTAATAATTTCCTTACAGAGATTGTTTCACAATGGGAAAGTGCTGCAGAACCTGCCATAAAAAAAGGTATACGAACAGTTTTCATACGCAGTGGCGTTGTATTATCAACTGATGGCGGGGCCTTAAAGAAGATGCTCATCCCTTTTAAATTTGGCTTGGGAGGTAGGGTTGGTAGTGGGAATCAATACATGAGTTGGATCAGCCTTGAAGACGAAATAAGAGCCATCGATTTCATTATGAATAACAATCAAATCAACGGGCCAATTAACTTAACAAGCCCAACACCTGTCACGAATACTGAATTCACTCAGACACTATCCACAGTATTGAAAAGGCCCTGTATTTTCCCTTTACCAAAATCTGTGTTGAAGTTACTCTTCGGCGAGATGGGTGAACTATTATTACTTGGTAGTGTAAAAGCAGTACCTACTGCTTTAATTTCTCATGGCTTTGAGTTTAAGCACCCTGAATTAATTCAAGCCTTTAAAACAATCATTCGATAATAATAAGATAGACTAATGGACATATGGCTAGTAAATCACGAATCCCTAGTTAGACTCTCATTTTTTATTGGCGTCATCATGATTCTAATAATTTCAGAGGCCTTTATTCCTAGAAGAGCGCTTAATAGCGATTCAGTATTGTTATACATTAAACGTTGGATCAACAATGTTTCATTAATATTAGTTTCGTCATTATTAATAAGAATTATTTTCCCTATTACCTTAGCCAGCTTTGCAATATTCGTACAACAATCAGAATGGGGATTATTAAATCACCGTTGGGTACTAAACTACGAACTGCCCAATATAATCACACTACTTATTAGCCTATTAATTTTTGACTTCATTATTTATTGGCAACACAGACTTTTCCATAAGATCCCATTATTATGGAAGCTGCACAGAGTTCATCACAGCGATCAAGCTTTTGATGTCACAACAGGAATACGCTTTCATCCCTTTGAAATAATATTGTCAATGGCGATTAAATTCTTAGTGGTATTCATTTTTGGGTTCTCAGCCAGCAGTGTCATTACATTTGAAATATTGCTAAATGCTTTAGCGTTATTCAGTCATAGCAACGTACACTTACCTATCAGGCTAGATCGAATAATACGAAAAATAATTGTGACACCCGACATGCACCGAGTGCATCATTCAGATATTAACGAAGAACATAATTCCAATTTTGGCTTTAATATAAGCCTTTGGGATAGGCTTTTTCACAGCTACCAAGACCAACCTAAACTAGGCCATAAAAATATGGAGATTGGTCTTAAGCAGTATCAGCATTCAGATCAACCTAAACAGCTGAGCAAACTTCTGCTCATGCCATTCAAGTAACCCGCTTTGCTAATAGCCTTCTAGGATCCCACAGGGGGTGCGGTATTAGCGAAGACGTCATAATTACGTGCAGCATTTAGCAAAGCCTGTAAATTATCCAAACCGTCGAGAGAGATTCGCTTGCGGAACAAGCCCCAATCCAAAAAGCAAGCCAAGCGTAATTCACCATCCTTGAAAGGTGCTTGCGCACTGTATTCGCGTTCATTGAAGTAAGACAAAGCACTAGCAACACGCTCACGGTGACGTTCTAAATAACTGCCTTCAGTCGGTAAAATATTATCCTTTAGTTCTAAAAAGAATAAGTTCACTGAAGCATCCAAGACAGTATTCACATTACAAAATAAGTTAAAGTCATTGGCATCGTTAAAAAAGGTCTGCCCTGACTGTTCCCGTAAATACATTAGAATACTTGCGGAATCCGTTAACTCGACCTCTTTGCCGTCATTAACATCTTGCAAGAAGGGTACTTTTTTAGTCGGCGATAATTTTCCACTACCTACGATATCCGTTTCAACAAATTCGCACTCTAGCGTTCCTTTCTGCTGGCCTTCGAGTAAGGCAATGCGACAGTGACGCACAAAAGGAGAAGTATAGCTGCCAAATAATTTCATAATGATTCCTTTAAACTAGTGATTCTAGTGAGTTCCTTTAATTACTTTTCTCGTTAATGCTAAGTGCCATCGCTTCTGCGATTTTAATACCATCAATGGCAGCCGACATAATGCCACCCGCATAACCTGCGCCTTCACCCGCAGGGTATAAACCTTGAGTATTAATACTCTGAAAAGTTTCATCACGTTTAATACTAATCGGCGCAGACGTTCGGGTCTCTACCCCTGTTAATAAGGCATCATCTTTAGCAAAGCCCTTAATTTTACGATTAAACGCGGGAATCGCTTCACGAATCGCGTCCACGGCAAAATCTGGTAACGCTTTAGAAAGATCAGTGAGTTTAATGCCTGGTTTAAACGAAGGTTTCACGCTGCCTAAACTATCTAAATCTTTTTTACCCGAATCAATGCCCTTTAAGAAATCACCTACGGTTTGCGCTGGGGCATCATAATCAGAACCACCCAAAACATAAGCATTACTTTCAAGCTGACGCTGAAGTTCTATGCCCGCTAAAGGGCCACCTGGGTAATCATTCGGGTCAATGCCCACCACAACGGCACTATTAGCATTTCGCTCGTTACGGGAATATTGACTCATACCGTTAGTTACTACACGATTCTTTTCTGAGGTTGCTGCTACAACCGTGCCACCTGGACACATGCAGAAGCTATAAACCGAACGGCCATTTTTACAGTGGTGAACCAGCTTATAATCTGCCGCACCTAATATTTCGTTGCCCGCATTAGGACCAAAACGAGCGGCATCAATGGTGGACTGCTCGTGCTCAATTCGAAAACCAATCGAAAAAGGCTTGGCTTCAATATAAATGCCTTTATTGAATAACATCTCAAAAGTATCGCGAGCACTATGGCCAATGGCGAAAGCAATATGATCAGAGATGAGCTTTTCGCCGCTTGATAAGGTTAATCCCGTAATGCGCTGATTACCCTCTTCGGTTTTTTCTAATTCGATATCATCAACGCGGCTGCTAAAACGAATCTCTCCCCCTAAGCGAATGATCTCAGCACGCATTTTCTCAACCATAGAGACCAGTTTAAAGGTTCCAATGTGAGGCTTACTAACGTACATGATTTCATCTGGAGCACCCGAGGCTACAAATTCTGTCAGTACTTTGCGGCTATATTGCTTAGGATCTTTAACCTGACTATACAATTTACCGTCAGAGAAGGTTCCTGCTCCCCCCTCTCCAAATTGAACATTGGACTCAGTATTCAGTTTTTTCTGACGCCAGAAACCAAAGGTATCTTTGGTTCGTTCGCGTACTTCTTTACCACGATCAAGAATAATTGGGTTGTAACCCATTTGCGCTAAGGTTAACCCAGCTAATAGACCACAAGGACCAAAACCAACGATAATTGGGCGCTGCTGTAGATCTTCTGGCGCTTCCGCAACAAAATGATAATCAAGATCAGGGGTTTGTTTTATTAGTTGGTTATCGGCAAATTTAACCAGTAGCTGCTCTTCTAGCTCAGCACTGACCTCCACATCTAGCGTATAGATTAATAAGATTTTGGTTTTCTTACGCGCATCATAACCGCGACGGAACATATTGAAACTAATCAACTGATCTTTGCTAATTTCTAACGTGGTTAGAATATTTTGGCTTAGAGCTTGGTCATCGTGATCAAGAGGTAAGTTGATGTTGCTAATGCGAATCATGGAGTGGAGCCTTTACAAGAGGTTACTTAGCTATAGTAAAGGCGTCATTTTACGATATTTCGATAGCTGAAGGCAGTTCTTTCTGGTGATTAAACCAGAAAGCCGTGTTTCATAGCGGTCCTGCCTTGCAAGCTCTAGCCTAGCCCATACTCGCAGCATGCTGATAGGCTGGGCGCTGCTGAACTTTTGCGACATATGCTTGAGTCTTTTCTTGGCCCTTAAGTAAGCCAAGGCTACCTGCAATTTCCAACATAGTCGTCATCATAATATCCGCTGCGGTAAAATACTCACCGGCAAAATATTCCGATTGGGCTAACGTGCTTTCGATATACGCAAAATCCACTGCCACTTCTTTGGCAATATAACCGTCCATGGGTTGATCCCCAGTACGGGTCTCCATTCCCATAAATAACTTGCACATAACAGGTAAGCCTAAAGAACCTTCAGCAAAGTGTGACCACTCCATATACTGATAGTATTCTTTACTGCCAGCCTCTGGGCGAAGTCGCTGCTCAGCATCCTTATCCAGAATATATTCCATCACGGTGCTGGATTCGCACAAGGTGATTTCTCCATCAGGACCACTATCAACAATCACAGGGGCTTTTCCTAATGGGTGAATCGCTTTCAAGCTGGCGGGAGCCAAATGCGTCGTCGCGTCTCGTTGATGATCAATACGCTGATAGGGCATATCCAGTTCAGCTAATAACCACAATACTCGCTTAGAGCGAGATTGATTCAAATGATGTACGGTTAACATAGTCTTTCCTTATTAATCTTCCGGCCTGAATTAAAGAGCTTTCACTAATATTTCACGACTTACTTCAGGGGTAATAACACCATGTTCACCAAGCTTGACCATTCCGTGCTGGGTTAACTTCGCGATAAGTGCATCGATATCCCCCTCTCCAAGATCCACCTGAGATAAACGCGTAGGCACTTGCATAGTTTCGAAGAACTGTTCGGTCAATTCAATCGCACGATTGATACGAGTATCGTCATCACCTTCTGTTAAGTTCCAAATACGCTCTGCATATTGCAATAATTTTTCACGCTTAGCGTCAGTACACACCTTCATCACTGCAGGCAATACAATTGACAGTGTACGCGCGTGATCAATACCATGAGCACCAGTTAGCTCGTGACCAATCATGTGCGTCGCCCAGTCCTGAGGAACACCCGCTCCGATTAGACCGTTCAACGCCATCGTTGCGGCCCACATAATGTTGCCACGAACCTCTAAATCATCAGTGCTATCAGCGGCTAAGGCTTTTGGCCCTTCTTCAATTAGCGTAAGCAATAAACCTTCAGCAAAACGATCTTGAACCTTGCCATTTACGCTATAAGTTAAATACTGCTCCATGGTATGTACGAAGGCATCAACCACACCGTTACTAATTTGACGATCAGATAACGATAGAGTGACAGCAGGATCCAGAACTGCAAATAAAGGACGAACCAATGGGCTAAAGAAAGGCAGTTTATTACCATCTCGTGTTACCACAGCTCCCGCATTTGTTTCTGATCCGGTCGCAGGCAAGGTTAAAACACAACCAATCGGTAATGCCTGCTTAATGGGCTGGCCTTTCGCTACGAAATCCCAAGGGTCATCACCCTCAAACTTAGCCGCTGCGGCAATAAATTTAGTGCCGTCGACCACAGAACCACCACCGACAGCCAGCAAGAAATCAATATCGTGCTCGCGGATAATGGCCTGTGATTTCATTAATGTATCGTAACTCGGGTTAGGTTCAATACCGGAGAATTCAAACCAAGTATGCTCACTGAGTGCCTGGGCAACTTGATCATAAACGCCATTATTTTTAATCGAGCCCCCACCATAAGTCACCAAGACTTTCGCCGTCTTCGGAATCGCCTTGCGGATGGTTTTAATTTGATCTTCGCCAAAGTGAATTTGGGTTGTATTTTGGAAACTAAAATTTAACATTACTGTTTACCTAAAAATTTAATAACTGATATCTATTACGTTTTATTTTAAACCAAGGATGCTAATAACTTTTCCGCAGCTAACTCTGAACTGGCAGGGTTTTGGCCACTAATAAGCAAACCATCTTGCACAGCAAAAGCATTCCAATCCGCTACTTTTTGATAATCCCCACCACGTTTGATCAGCTCATCTTCCAATAAGAAAGGAACGATATTCGTCAACTGTACTGCGTCTTCTTCGCTATTGGTAAATCCTGTTACCGCTTTACCCTTAACCACAAATTCCCCTGTACTGTCTTTGATATTTAGAAAGGCAGCGGTAGCGTGGCAAACAGCAGCAACAGGCTTATTGGTCGCCAAAAAACTTTCAATCAAGGTGATTGATTCGTGATTATCCGTCAAGTCCCATAATGGGCCATGACCACCTGGATAGAATACCGCGTCATAATCGCTGGCTTTTATATCCGCTAATTTAGCCGTATTTGCCATTAAACTCTGTGCCGTCTCGTCAGCATCAAATCGCTTAGTTGAAGGCGTTAGAAAATCTTCTAGTTCGCTCTTAGGATCAATTGGCGGCTGGCCACCCATTGGTGATGCCAAAGTCACCGTAGCACCTGCATCAATAAACGCATAATAAGGGGCGGCAAACTCCTCGACCCAGAAGCCTGTCTTTTCTCCGCTATTACCCAGTTCGGCGTGCGAAGTCAGTACCATCAATATATTCTTAGTCATAATCATTCTCTCTATAAGATTTTTAAAGCGTTTTAGAAGTTATAACCAGTCTATGCCTAAGACTAAAATCTAACAATATAGATAAAATAGACAACTTTGTTCAACTTATTGATACAATTAGGTATGAACGTATCCTTTGAACAATTAAAAAGCATGGTGGTGTTTGCTCAAGTCGTTGAGCAAGGCAATCTGACATCCGCGGCAAAACACATAGGTTTGTCTCGCGCGGTGGTCAGTTACCATGTTAAAAAACTCGAATCTCAATTAGGGGTGAAGCTGCTCAATCGCTCTACCCGCTCGATCTCGTTAACAGAGGCTGGCAGTGAGTATTATCAATCCTGCCGCATTATTGCTGAGCAAGCGACGACAGCAAACCAGCAAATTGAAAACCTAAAGCACGAACCCGAAGGTCTATTAAAAATAACGTGCCCTGTGAATGCGGGCCTACAAATTATAGTTCCCGCCCTGAATGAATTCCGATGCCTTTACCCTAAGATAGATTTAGATGTGATGCTCACGGATGAAGTGGTGAACATCCTACAAGAAGGCATCGACCTTGCAATTCGAGGTGCGCCGCTTCCGGACTCTGGCTTGCAGGCCAGTAAACTATCTACCTTACCGACCTGCTTATGCGCCTCTCCTGATTACCTTAAAAAGCATGGCCGTCCAACAACCCCCGCTGAATTAGAACAGCATGATTGGGTTATTTATAAACTGACCTCAGGAGTCATTGAGTTAAGTAAAGGAAGTCGCTCTTTTAGCATTGCCGTTAAAGGCAGCATCAGTACCAATAACGCGGCGGCGCGAACAGCATTTATTGAAGGTGGTCATGGTATAGGAAGAATCCCTTTATATGATGCTTGGCCAAAGATCCAAGCAGGTTCTCTCGAATCAGTACTCGATGATTATCAGCTGAGGAATATAGATATTTATGGAGTATTCCCTCCTGGTAGCACCGGATCAAAAAAGCTTCGCCTTTTAATCGATTTTCTAAAAGACTATTTTATAAAGGTCGATCGCCAAGCTCAAAGCCTGATGGTTAATGGATAGAGCCAGATTGAAGTATGACTATCAGAGTGATTCTCACTTACTGGGTTAAGTAAGCCATATACGATATAATGATTTATTTACGTTTTGAGTGCTTGTATCGTGCTTTTCATTTCTCACGCCGTCTCTATTCCTAGCGATCAGCTCGAGTTGACCGCTATGCGTTCTCAAGGCGCTGGCGGACAAAACGTAAATAAAGTCTCCAGCGCCATTCATTTACGTTTTGATATTAAAGCCTCGACCCTTCCAGAGTTCTATAAAGAACGCTTATTAGCCTTAAGTGATCACCGTATAACCAAAGACGGCATCATTATTATTAAATCTCAAGAACACCGCAGCCAAGAATTAAATCGCCAAGCCGCATTGGATCGGTTGGTCACCTTAATTCGGTCGGCCATAGTCATTCAAAAGACTCGTCGCGCGACGAAGCCTAGTCGCTCATCACAGAATAAACGCATGGATAAAAAGACCAAGCACAGTAAAACTAAATCAATGCGTGGCAAGGTTAATTATTAACATTGCTTTTTAATCGCTGATTAATAGAAAGTCTTGCAAAATTTTACATATTCTCCGCTGCTAAATTACAACTTTCCCGTTAATATGTTTTCTATCTTTATATCGTGAATATCCAATGCAAATCCTGACATCGCTCCTCCTGCGCAATAGCGCTATTTTTATTCTATTCATCACATTAAGTTTACCCACCCTTGCCCGTCAATCCTGTGAGTGGCCCTTTCGTACTCAAATTAATGTGCAAGAAAATTCGAGCTCAGGGTCACAGCTAACAGACTATCAAGTTCAATTTGAAATTAACGCGACGGACCTTAGCCAAGATTATAACTGGAGTAATAATGGTCAGGATTTATACGTGTACGATAGCGATGACCAGACACAATTAGAGTTTTGGATTGATACTTGGGATAGCACAGCCAAGACAGCCAGTATATGGGTTCGATTCCCAACCTTAAATATTGGCCAAGCTCGTAGTATTTACTTTTATTACGGTAACGAAAGTGCGCCTTCCGTAGGTGACGTGCCTTTTACTTTCACTTACCCCGGCATTAAGTTTCATACCCGCGGCTCCAGTAGCAACCCGAATAATTTAAACCAAGCATTAAACGCCTTTAATGCATCCAATGACCTAGACCCCAAGTTCGGCTGTGGGTTTATTACAAACTTTACCGGCATCACTAACCGTTCTCAATTTGGCAATGGCAATAGTAATTTCGCTGCATTTTCTGAAAGCTATTTTCTGGTCCAGCCAGGAGAGGAAGGAAATTGGGAGTTTCGCTATGGAGCTGATTTTGGTAAAGGTGGTGGCCTTTATGTTGACGGTAATGCTCTAGAAGAACAGTGGCGTGATAACTTGTGGTGGGCAAATCGTTGGAATAGATCGAATGAAGTATTACAAGGAAATATCAATTTAACCCAAGGCTATCACAAACTTGAGGTCCTAGGTTTTGAAGACTGCTGCGATGGCGGCATTACGGTGCAGTTTAAAAAGCCCGGGGGAAGCTGGACTACATTCTCAACCTCCAGTATCGACATTCGCTCCCGCGCCTGCCCACTCGAACAAGAGCCAACCTATACGGTTATCAATCACGATGTTTGTGCCATTGACCTAGGGTTTGATAGCAATCTTACTTATCCTAAAGCTTGGGTAGCTAACGATACTCGCCCTATCACCTTAGCTATCGAAAACTTAGGCTCAAGCCATGCAAGTATCCCAGATACGCGTATCGCTGTTTCATTAGGCGCTGGTTTAAGCTTAGCAAGCGAACAAGGCACTGACTGGAGCTGCTCAACGATCAGCACTAGCCCAGGTGCAACCGAGTTAGAATGCTTATACACCAGCATAATCCCCGCCAATGGTTCAAGCTCTAATCGGCTCACCCTTAATATTGCATCCACGGATACAAACAGCAGTGCCAGTTTTTCGGCGACGGTATTCAGTAAGCAGTTTGAAGAGCAGCTCGTGAACAATCAGATATCGACCTCGCTGCCAGTCTGGCAATTGACGGCGGATATTATACCGACGTGTACCACCCCTAATGCCGGCTTATTTACTCGCATCTATAATAGCCAAGGTTACTCCGATAATTATGCCAACAGTGAGACTGAATTTAGCCGCTGGCAACAAGACTTGGCGACTAGAGATAAACTGGATGGCCAGACAATTTTGAGCCAGATTAACAATAGCTCGGGCAACCCATTTGGGCTAAGGAATAATGAATATTATTTAACCATTATAGAAGGCTATCTCTATGCGCCAGAAGATGGTTTTTATAATTTTGCCATCGATGGTGATGATGCCGTCGAGCTAAAGATTAACGAGACAGTTTATTCCAGTTGGTACGATGGCCATGGTGCAAGAAATGGTCCCTATGACGAAAACACCTGGGGGCTAGCTCAAGGTTTTCATAAACTCGGTTATCGAATGCAAGAATATACCGGAGGTGATTCATTCTACGCTTATTGGCGCAAACCCAGTGATTTAACAACTCAAATCATACCGGCGTCTGCTTTTTTTCATTGTGCTGGTAACCCAGATATACAGTTAACCATGTCGGTTAATATGCAAGATAATCCAGACATTCCTGGGACGAATGATAAAGCAATTCCTGGTGCTGTATTACGCTATAACCTTGATGCTAAGAATGAAGGCAACATCAGTGTCGAAAGCCCAAATATGGAACTTGTGCAAACACTCTCTAGTGATGCCAAGCTTTATGTTAATAATTTGTTTACAACTGGGCCTATCCACTTTATTGATGGTATAAATGATGATATCAGTGGTTTAAATTATAATTTTAATACCTTGGCCAGCGTCAGCGATAATATAAGCTTCTCCAATAACGATGCGGCTAGCTTTAATTACATCCCAACGGCCGATAGCGAAGGTTACGACAGTAATATTACTCATTTCAAGCTGACGTTCAGCGGTATAATGAAACCTAAATTTCCCCAAGGAACACCCCAATTTAGCGTTCAATACCAGGTTAAAGTGAAGTGATCGTTATACTTTTAAGACGAAGCAATGAAAAACTTCATCGTTTTATAAGCAACTTCCCTAACGAATAGTTTTGCTCTGTTATATAGGCCCATTTTCACCATAGATTGTGACTTCATATAAGTCACAATTTCACCCCATATAGGCCACCAGTGTAAAAAACCTATACCGTGTGCTTTTAATGCGGCATTTTTATTCACAATCAATACCTGCATCGCTAGGTCATTATATTTGGGTTGTAAAAAATAATCCCCGGTATCCTTAAAGCCTATCATTTTATAGGTCTTCGCTAACTTAGAATCACTACTGGCAATAATGTAATCCTTTTTATTCTTCATCATATAAAAGAAAATATTCTCAAATACCCCATGTAGGATGTCGGTTTTACGATATTCTTTTAAAATACATAAAGCCGCAACCTCTATCATAGAATCATTGTATTCTAGCTTATCGCTATTATTGAGCATGAGTTTTTGAACTTCAAACATCTTGTCTTTACCATCACCATAGATAATTGCAGCAGATCCTATGATTTTATTTCCGTGGCGAACAATTAACACATCACTGTATTCATCAAAGAAATATTTGAGTTTTTCTAGCGGTCTATCAGCTTCCATTTTATTGGCTTGTGAGTAGGTCTGCCTCCTTAACTTAAGAACCTGTTGGTATTCTTCGTCTGTTCTTATCAGACTATAGTCCAAATAACTTTTAAGCTTCCGACAACTTAAACCAATACCCGTTAATTCCAGCGGGGTGAACTCCGTATGCTGTATCAATATATGGGAAAGCTCCCAACGGAGACGCTTAATAAACTCTACATCAATCTCTAACCACTGAAGGTTTTCATTCCATCGTTGAACCTCAGCAACTAATACCATGCCAAGTATTTTAATATTAATTTGTTGGCCAGGATTCAGCACCATTGAAAGAGATAAAGATAAACGAAGAGAATTATTGCCAATGGCAATAACCGAAAAAGGAGAGAAGTGCCGATACCGACTCTCATCCTTAATCGTTCCGTGAAGTAAATAAGAAGGAATTTCGAGAAAAGTATTCATAGATATACATCCTATTTATTATCTAAAAATATAATATTGAGGATAATACCGTAAATCTATTTTTAAACAAAAAGAACGGCAATGCCGTTCTTTTCAAGACAAAACTACAAGCCTAATTTTTCCGCGACAAAATCTGCGTCTTTATCGCCACGGCCTGACAGGTTAACCAGAATCGTTTGATCGGCTGATAATGATTTAGCCTGCTTCATGGCATAAGCTACTGCATGAGCACTTTCTAGCGCAGGAATAATTCCTTCGGTTCTAGAAAGAGTCATAAAGGCATCTAAACATTCTTGATCATCAATGGCTTCGTAACGCACACGAGCAATATCTTTTAAATGACAATGCTGTGGACCGACTCCCGGATAATCTAACCCCGAAGCAATAGAGTATACCGGTAGTGGCTCACCTTTCTCATCTTGCAGCGTTAAACATTCAAAACCATGAATCGCTCCCTTAGTACCAAAGGTCATGGTGGCAGCATGATCTGGAGTATCCAGACCTTTCCCAGCGGGCTCTACACCGACCAATTCAACATCCGCATCATCTAGAAAGGCGGTAAATATCCCCATTGCATTCGAACCACCACCCACACAAGCCATTACCTTATTCGGTAAAGTGCCCGTTTGCTGTTGAAATTGCTGACGAGCTTCGGTACCAATAATACTTTGGAAATCACGAACCATTTTAGGGAAAGGATGCGGGCCTACAACGGAACCAATGGCATAAAAGAAGTTTACAGGATCTAATAGGTATTCATCAAAAGCGCTATCTACCGCATCTTTAAGGGTTTTTGTTCCACGCGTTACCGGAACAAGCTTACAGCCCAAAATTTTCATTTTAACGACATTTGGATGCTCTTTGGCAATGTCGATTTCACCCATGTGAATTTCACAAGGGATGCCGACTAACGCGCAAGCACTGGCTAAAGCCACCCCATGCTGGCCTGCACCGGTTTCCGCTAATACTTTTGTCTTACCCATATACTTAGCTAATAACGCTTCGCCCAAGCAATGATTAATTTTGTGCGCACCGGTATGGTTAAGATCTTCACGCTTTAAGTAAATCTGTGCGCCACCCGCATGTTCAGTTAATCGCTTAGCATGAAAAATAGGACTTGGTCGACCGACGTATTTTGCATACAGTTCTGCCAGTTCTTGCTGGAATTCTTTGGTTTGACGGATTTCTTCATAAGCTCCATCAATCTCATTCATGATGGCTTGCATTTCGGGTGGCAGTATCTGGCCACCGTATTCACCGAAGTAGCCTTTGTTATCTGGCATATTGTCGGTTAAAGACATAAAAAATCTCCTAGCGCTGAATAATTATTATACTGTGGTAAAAACAGCCTAATACTTTAGCAAAGCCGACAATTCAGCTCTAGTAGATAATTCTATTATTTAGAGGGTTTAATGAGTTAAATCAGATTTATGACTCATTCCATTCACGTACGAGGTCGGCGAATAAGTGGGCTTGCTTCGAAAGTGCAGCCAATTCTTCCATGCCACCTTTTGGGCCGGTAAAAAGTGGAATTTTATATAATCTTGGTACTAAAGAATGGGTTGGGTTATCTATTTTATTACGCTCTAGAGTCCATCGCAGATTATTAGCCACCATTCGATAAAAAGTAAGCTTGGTTTCTAAACTGAATAAATTGAAGTCTTCTATATCACTGAAGTGCTGGAAGTCGATACCCGCTAAAAGAACCGTCTTATCTCCCGCACGGATAGAAGCAGACCTTGGCTGGGTTAATAGCATAGACATCACACCAAAGATTTCTCCAGCGTTAATGTCATTCAGAATATGCTCTCCCTGCTCTTCTTCTACATAAACCGAAAGCTGACCCCGTAATAAGAAATACAGACTATTCGAATAATCACCTTTCTTAATAATGGTCTCATTAGGTTCAGCGGTTACAATTTGAGCGATGCTCATTAAAACTTCAAATTGCGACTCATCCTGGCTAATCAATTCTTTAAAGAAGGTCACGCCATTGAGGATTCGCTGCAGTGAATCCAGTGGGTACTCTTCTTTGGTTACGCGCTGCATGTATCCTGCCTATATATTGAACAATCATAAAGTCATACTACGAGATTTAATATAGCACGCTTTATTTGCTTAACGACTTTTTAACTAAGCCTAGCCTAGTCGAAGCAAAAACTTGTGACACAGCGCGTATTTTTAATCAATAAAACCCATTAATCCACTAAATATTGGTACAAATAAACTTTTAAACCCTTACCTTCTTGAGCTTCTTTAAATACCTCAGGATTATCAATCTTACCCACCAACTGACATTCAGGACAATGTTCAGCGACTTGCTGCTTTAAAAACGCATCATCCAGGTCTGGTGAGTTAAGGCACATCATTAAGAGTCCGCCTGGTTTCACCAGCTGAGGAATACGGCTAATAATTTTGTAATAATCACGCTGAATATCCACACTGCCCTTTTGGAAGCTTGGTGGATCTGAGATAAGCAGATCATACGGGCCGTACTTCTTAATCCGACTCCAAGATTTAAAAATATCAATACCCTGAAAAATGACCTTGCTAATATCATGGTCATTTAAACGATGATTATCTCGCCCTGTTGAAAGCGCCCCTTTTGCCATATCGATGTTTACGACCCGCTGAGCGCCACCTGCAATAGCCGCGACCGAAAAGGCACAGGTATAAGAGAATAGGTTCAATACATTTTTATCTTGGCTATTCTCCTTTACCCACGAACGACCCTTAGCAATATCTAAGAACAAGCCAGTATTCTGAGCTTTACCTAGGCTGATATGATATTTCAGCTCATTTTCAATCGCTGTTAACTGCGTCAGCTCTTCACCTTTCATCACTTCAAAAGGCGCTCTTGGGCGACAGCGATATTGCACCTGAAGACTTTCGCATTCCGAAAATAGAGAGGCGAGCTCTGCGCAAAGGGCCTCTAGCCAATCTCGTTCTACCTCAGCATACAAGGTAATAATCAGCGCTGGCGCTATCCAATCAATATTTACATGCTCTAATCCCGGATAGGCGTGACCTCGTCCATGAAATAGACGCTGGCTCTCAACCAAGTCATCGGGCTTATTAATATAGGCAATGGGGCTTATCATACTTTTGCTCCTAAAGAGGTATCCTCATCAGGAGTTATCCGGCTATACCCTAAAATCCAATAGGCTAAAAAGCGATAGCTGAAATAACACAGATAACCAGCAAAGATGAGGTCACTGGTGAAGTGCCCTCCTTGCACCAGTCGACCAAAGCTCACCACAACCCCCATAGCTAAACCGGCATATAACCAGCTACGACGACGAAATACCCAAGCTAATACCATCAGATAAAAACCCATCGCCGCATGACCGCTAACAAAAGACTTATTCTTTCCAGGCTGATCGGCAATCATAGCCGCGGGAATAAAGGCAGGGATAAAATCTTTTTGGCTACCAAATTCTTGTATTTGACGAGGACGCGGTCGATCCCAATTCTCTTTTACGACTAAATGCACCAAGATGCCTGGTCCGATTAGCAACGCTAAAGTGATGAATAGCCAAGGCTTGCGTTGATCGGTACCTAAGCCAAAGCGCCCTTTGACAAAACTCAAAGCCGTTATAATGAACAATAGAGGTAATAAGAATTTGGGCACATGACGAAATAGTTCATAAACCGATACGACAACCGCGTTATGGCGATAAATAAAGCCCTGTTCAGGATTGTAGAATAGCTGGCTAATCCGCAAATCGACCTCAGGCCAGATTAGGAAAATCGCTGCTAAAAAAACAAAACTCACAACATCTAAGTGTCTCTTAAACCATGTCATACTTGTCTTACTACCTATAAAACCATGCGATCAAAATAATAGGCGTCATCATGCTTGAGACGCCGATAAACAGCAATACAGAGAAGGGTAAAAAAGAGTATAATGCCCGCAATTATCTATTTGTTAGCGAGACCCTTGTTATGCGTATTTGTGCCGTTGAATTGAAAGGCGATGACGCCATTTTTTGCATCATGTCTAAAAACATGGGCTTATTAGACATCCCTGAAGTGCGCCAACGCAAAATTACAATCACAAATACTCAAGATACTGAGAATATGCGTTGGTTCCAACGTCAGTTCTTACAGCTTGTGACGGACTACAAGGTAGAAAAGGTTGTCATCCGTGAGCGCCCAATGAAAGGCAAGTTCGCTGGCGGCGCTGTCGGTTTCAAGCTAGAAACGGCAATTCAGCTCATTGAAGGAATCAAGGTAGAGCTCGTTGCGGGTAGTCGAATTAAGGAACAACTTAAGCACACACCTATATTGATGGATTACAAGCAGACAAAATTGAAACAGTTCCAAGAGCAAGCTTTTACAACCGCTTATGCATGCCTTCACATGCAAGATTCATTATACGGCGCAGGCTAGCTTAACCACCTTTCCGCCCTCTGTGGACGATTGCAAACTCCTTTACTAACCTTTAAGAACTGCCCACTTCAGTTCAAGGAAGAGTATTCATGCGTCGTCTATACCTATGTATCATCGTCATTAGCAGTTTATTTCTGTCCTCATGCTCTAAGTCACCTGCAGCCCCATTACGTATAGGCATTAATGCTTGGCCTGGTTACGAATACCTGACATTGGCTGAACAGCTAGGCTATTACAAAGATGAAGGGCTTGCCGTTAAGCTCACACCTTTTCAAACTCTAGCCGATGGCAGACGAGCCTTTGAAAAAGGAAACATAGATATCATGGCAGGAACTCTGATGGAGTTTTATACCGCCCGTGAGAAAAATGGCATCGACCCGGTAGTTTTCTTAGTGGCCGACTTCTCCAATGGTGGTGACATGCTACTGGCACATAAAAGTATTACCCAGATATCTGATCTAAAAGGCAAAAAGCTCGGGCTAGAAGCCGGGTCAGTTGATGTCCTCACTGCTGCCAATGCACTCGCTTCGGCCCAGATGAACTTTGATGACGTTACTCTCGTATCCCTACCACAGCCTCATAATATAAAAGCCTTATTAGAAGGTGAAATTGATGCAGCCCAAACCTACCCTCCTTTTGCAACCGCCGCATTAGCCAACCCCAATATTGTGCGCTTATTCGATACCAGCCAAACCCCTGGAAATATCATCGACCTCATTTTCACTCGCCGTTCTGTCGTAACGGATAGGCCAGCCGATTTGGCCAAAGTCGCCCGCGCATTTGAACGCGCCATACAATACCAAGAAACCGAACCTCAAGATGCAATTGCAAGAATGGCTAAGCGAGAAGGCTTAACCCCAGCTGAATTTACTGATGCGCTAAGTGGCCTAAAGATTATTAAGCAAAACGAACAAGCCCATTATTTGCAACAAGGAAAACTACAAGAGCTTCTCAATGCAACGCATTCGGCATTAATGTCGATTGACCTGGTGCAAAAAGAAGTATGTGGAAAAGAATGCTTCACCGATGTAGCCATCCAATAATTCGAACTGGGTAATTAGATGCTGGCTTTTCGCTCACTTCGTAGACGATTATTACAACCGTTACTCATTTTGTCGGCGATCGCGGCTTTATCAGGGGTAATTGGAGTCTACTGGCTTTCCAGTAAAGCGCTGCATGAAGATTTACAACAGCGGGGACAACTACTGTCGTCGACTTTAATTATTTCTGCAGAAACAAGCTCATCTCTTGCCGACTTTCATCGCACCGTCTTAGCCAATGCAAGTGAACCTAGCATTGATAATATCATGCTACTGAACCTCGACTACCAACCTATATTTTATAACGACCAATATGATATCGATAGTCATGAAGGCGAAAAGGATTATTTAGAATCCCTCATTCAACAAGCTAAAGATACAGGACTTAGCATAGGCGCACTTGACCCCCATAATAACGATATCTACAAGGTCGTTAGTTCAATTAATATATCTGCACTTCCTCAGAAAAATTTTTTCAAACCAAAAGAATCCATATTAGTTATTAGCTTACAAACTACTCAGGCACGAAAAGACGCTTTAATCGGTGCGGCTTGGTTAACGGCCTTATTCATAGGCATCGGACTTGTCGCCTTCTCTTCTATCTATTACCTAATGAATAATCTCGTACTCAAGCCGAGTCAGAAAATCGTTGCGGTAATGAGAGCACATAGCCTAAAACAAGATATAACAACGGGCCTTTTACCCGAACACGAATTAGGCTTAATTGGCCAAACATTTGATCAACTCTCACATACATTAAAAGCACGCGAGCAGGAATTACAATTAGCTCTGACACAGGCACAAGATGCCAGTCTCGCAAAAAGCCAATTCTTGGCGAGTATGAGCCATGAAATCCGCACCCCGATGAATGGCGTTATTGGTATGCTCCACCTACTGAATAAAGAACCTCTAAATGAAAAGCAGCTGCACTATACCCAATTAGCAACATCCAGTGCTGATTCTCTACTGACTCTAATTAACGACATTTTAGATGTTTCTAAAATTGAAGCTGGGAAACTTGATATTGAAATAATTGACTTTGATCTTCACCAATTATTTAAACAATTAACGAATACAATGACACCGCGTATCGAAGATAAAGATCTTAAAATCATCCTCGATTTGAAAGGTGTCAAAAATGAAATGGTCAAAGGCGACCCTGGTCGTATAAGGCAAATACTTACCAACCTGATCGGTAATGCAATTAAATTCACCCCTGCCGGAGAAATTACACTTCGTGCAAGCCTTAGCCCTATTAATCAAGATAATAAACTGATTTTGCAATGTGATGTCATAGACACAGGCATTGGCATAGTGAGTTCTAAACTGGATCAGCTTTTCGATTCGTTCACTCAAGCCGATTCATCAACAACCCGAAAGTATGGTGGCACAGGGCTAGGCTTATCAATTGTTAAACAGCTTTGCCAACTTATGGGGGGTGACATTTTTGTTAGCAGTACCCTAGGGCAAGGAAGTCAGTTCAGTTTTACAGTCACACTAGACTCTAGTGATAAGAAAACCCCCTCTCTCACAGGCATTGAGAATACAGATAATAAAACACTCTTAAATATCAACAATAATAACGCCTCAAAGCCAAGAATATTACTGGTTGAAGATAATCGAATTAATCAATTAGTGGCACTTGGAATATTGGAAAATCTAGGATTCCAAGCTGAGGCCAAGGGGGATGGTCAAGAAGCCATTAGCGCATTGCAGCAAACACAAGAGGAGCCTTTTTCACTGATTTTAATGGATTGCCAAATGCCTATCATGGATGGTTTCACAACCACTCAAAACATTCGTACCGGCATGGCTGGCGAACAAAATCGCGATATTACAATTGTGGCTATGACCGCTAATGCAATGCAAGGAGATCGGGAAAAGTGCATTCAGTCTGGTATGAACGATTATCTAACCAAACCCATTGACGAAAAGTTATTAGCCCAATGTTTGCTTAAATGGCTGCAAAAACGGGAACTCAACTCTAATCAGAGTATTGAATCCAATGACCTACTTGATCAACCTAAAGCTCTCGTCTGGGATAAACAACTAATAATGGAGCGGCTAAATAATCAGGAAGCATTATTCTTCAAAGTTATTCAGCTATTTCTAAAAGACATGCCGCTCTTAATTAATAAACTAGATCATCAAATTGAGCAAGGTGAAGTCACGAGTATTCGTGAAACCATTCATTCGATAAAAGGGATCGCAGCTAATATCAGCGCTACAGAGTTATATAGCTTATGCTTAGCTATCGAAGAAAAAATTCTTCAGGGATTAGCCAGAGAGATTATTGATGAATGGCCTGAATTTAATCGTGCCTATCAGCGCTTATACCAACAGGTTTCGGCGCAGGCTAATAGTTCAAGGGATTAATTACAAATACCTTTTAATAAAAACTTAGATTTCGTTTTCTTTCGCACATAAAAAAACCGCACTCTATTTCTAGAGGTACGGTTTTTTTGAAACATCTAACCCAAGCTAAAGAGAGTCTATTTCTCTAAAGGATTACGACCTTTCTTAGCAGCAGTACGCAAACGCAATGCATTCAACTTAATGAAGCCTGCTGCGTCTTTCTGATCGTAAGCGCCAGCATCATCTTCGAACGTCGCAATCGCTTCGTCGAAAAGAGTATCTTCAGACTGACGACCAACAACAATCACGTTGCCTTTATAAAGTTTGATGCGCACATCACCGTTTACAACACTTTGAGTATTGTCGATTGCGGCTTGTAGCATTTCACGCTCAGGAGACCACCAGTATCCGTTATAGATAAGATTGGCGTACTTAGGCATCAATTCATCTTTCAAGTGAGCCGCTTCGCGGTCAAGTGTGATGGATTCGATTGCACGGTGTGCTTTCAAAAGCACAGTCCCTGCTGGAGTTTCGTAACAACCGCGAGCTTTCATGCCCACATAACGGTTTTCTACGATATCAACACGGCCTACACCGTT
>CAJVZR010000048.1 GCA_913019965.1 uncultured Oleispira sp. | reverse complement strand
CTTGCATGTGTTAAGCCTGCCGCCAGCGTTCAATCTGAGCCATGATCAAACTCTTCAGTTTAAAATCTTACTCAAAATAAAAACTAGTTTGCTTAATTAAAAGCGCTCTTGAAACTAATCAAGAGTTTGTGAGCTCTTATCTTGTTTTATGCTTTGATGTCACTAACAGCGAACTGTTAAGTGACTGTCTCCACTCAATCAAGGCAAGCACCCACACGAATTATCTAAATATATTGTTAAAGAACATTGCTTAGGCTTTCACTCTAAGCGGGCTGCGTATTCTAATGATCTAAATCAGTAAGTCAACAGCTTTTTTAAACTTTCTTTTCAGTCGACTTAGTCGTTAGATCTAAGTAGCTGTAAAGTGAGGCGCATTATAAAGTGCTAAATGACGATGTCAACCTCTTTTTTTCTTTGTTTTCAAAGCCTTACCGGCTTCTCTTCAAAGGAGGGCGCATTCTAAACAAACGTTTAAGATAGTCAACCCTTTTTCTCATTTGTTTTCTAAGTTGTTTTTTCAAACACCTTGTCTCAACAAGTGAGCGGCGCATTATAGGGACTTTATACACGCCGTCAACCGTTTTCTCTGATAGCTAGCCGTTTTATTTAATTTCGAACAAGTGGTGCTTCTTCTTACCCAGCTTCACAAGGAAAAAACGACCATATAGCGCTTTATCAACAGAAAAACTCTCTGCCGTCGTCATATTGTCTGCTGCACCTTTGGCTTCGCCATTAATTAGTACAGCATTACGACCCAAGGCATCTTTTACTTCACGCCCTGCTTTAACCATACCGCACTCAGTAAATAAGCTGGTTAAAGGAGTTTCAGCAATATCCGCAAGCACCAAGTCACTTGATGGCAGACCATCAAGCTTAATTTGCTCTAGCTCTTGCTCTGATAGGGTTGCTAAGTCACCGGAGAATAGCGCTTCTGTAATACGCTTCGCAGATTGCAGCGCCTCTTCACCGTGAATAAGACGAGTTACCTCTTCCGCTAAAATTCCTTGGCCCGTTTTACGGCCTTGGATTTCAGCATCGTGCTGTTCAATTTCTTCTATGCGCTGAATCGATAAGAAGGTGAAGTAACGCATAAATTTATAGGCGTCCGCATCGGCGGTATTCATCCAGAATTGATAAAAGGCATAAGGGGACGTTTTGGTAGGATCTAACCAAATTGTACCACTCTCAGTTTTACCAAATTTAGTACCGTCCGATTTAGTCACTAAAGGCAGGGTGATACCAAAGGTTTGCTTGCCATACATACGACGAGCTAAATCAACACCACCAACGATATTACCCCATTGGTCTGAGCCACCAATTTGAATCGTGCAGTCTTCACGCTCTGCCAATTCAGCAAAGTCATAAGATTGCAGCAGCATATAGGTAAATTCAGTAAAAGAAATACCCGCACCTTCTCGATCAATACGCTGCTTAACCGACTCTTTCTGAATCATGTTATTAATAGAGAAGTGCTTACCGACATCACGTAGGAAGTCTAGAACGTTAAGCTCTCCCACCCAGTCCAGGTTATTTACGACTGAAGCGCTTTTTTCACCGGCTTCAAAATCGATGAAGCGACTTACTTGAGCCTTTAACTTATCTACCCAACTAGCAACAATATCTGGCGTATTCAATTTACGCTCTTGCGCTTTAAAGCTCGGATCTCCAATCAGGCCGGTAGCACCTCCGACTAGAGCAACGGGCTTATGCCCCGCTTCCTGAAAGCGTTTCAATGCCAATAAAGGCACCAAACTACCAATATGCAAACTATCCGCGGTGGGATCAAAGCCACAATAAAGTGTACGGCAGCCATCCTGTAAATGTTCAATAAGCTCTGCGTCTGCTGTGGTTTGGCTAATAAGCCCACGAGCCTTTAAATCTTCTATTAATGCTGCCGTCATGACGTTCTCTTGTCAGTCTAAAGTGAAAAATTAAGCGGTCGTCACCATACCGAATCAGTTAATAAAAGCAATAGAGATGCTGCGAATGGCAACTAATTTGCCGATATTGTTGTACACTGTCCGCTAAAGAAAAGATTTATTTGTAGGAACAATAATAACTATGGCAGTTCTTGGCCAGTGGCAGTATTTCCCCAAGACCCACATTGCAGCTTTAAGTTTGATCGTATTAATCGTCATTTTCGCTGTTGGGGAACATTCAGATTCAAAGCAAAAGCGTGAAATACAAACATTAACGGTTAATGGAGAGTCTCACGAAGAAGCCGACATTCAAGAGGAAGTTGAATATTGGCAACAAACTGAACTGAAAAGCGGTGATAACTTATCGCGAGTATTCACACGTAACTCGTTAAGTGCAGCCGATGCATTAGCAATTGCTCATAGTGCTCCTAAAGGCGCTCTTAACCTACAACCGGGTCAAATGATTAAATGGCAAAATACCGCCGATAATCATGTTACCCGTATGCGGATTGAAACATCTCCACTGACCGCTCATGAGTTCAACCGAACGATTGAAGGCAAGTATGATTATAAGCTAGACGAGAAGGTGGCTGATCGTAGACCTAGATTCGCTCAAGCTAAGATTAACTCTTCGCTATTTCTTGATGGTGCTAAACAAGGTATCCCCCAAGCAACGTTGACAGAGCTCGCCGGATTATTTGGCTGGGATATCGACTTTGCTTTGGATATTCGTCAAGGGGATGAATTCAGCCTTATATATGAAGAGCTCTTTTTAGAGGGTGAACGCATTGGCTATGGCAACATTCTAATCGCTAATTTCATCAATCGTGGACGCGAGCTCACCGCTGTTCGCTACGAAGATAAAAAAGGCGAAGGCCAATACTATGACCCCTCTGGCCATAGTATGCGTAAAGAGTTCTTACGTAACCCTATCGACTTAGCACGTATCAGCTCGCGTTTTAATTTACGCCGCAAACATCCAGTACTGAATAAATTCCGTGCCCATAAAGGGACAGATTATGCAGCAAGAACAGGCACACCGATTAAATCGACTGGCGATGGCAAGGTTATTTTTGCCGGCCGCAAAGGCGGCTTTGGTAATTGCGTGATTATTCAACATGGCAGCCGCTATCAAACCTTATATGCCCACCTGAGTAAATTTAACCGTAAGGCACGCAAAGGCCGCAGAGTTAAACAAGGGCAAGTCATTGGGTATGTTGGCAGTACTGGTCTTGCGACGGGCCCTCATCTACACTTTGAGTTTAGGGTCGATGGCGTTCATCGCGATTCATTAAGAATCAAGCTTCCTAAATCTCGCTCAATTAGTAAAGATCAAAAAGCGGCGTATAAAGCAGAAGCTAAACGAATGATTGAATGGCTAAAAAGTCAGCAAGGGACTCAATTAGCCAGTGACGAATCACTCGAAATGAGCAACCCAACATAAAGAATAAGGAGCGGCTGTGCTTTACATAGGTTTAATGTCCGGCACCAGTTTAGATGGGATTGATGCGGCTCTGGTTGAAATTGACCAGCATGGCCGAACCCATCTATTAGCTAATTATTATCAAGCTTACCAAGCTCCGCTACAGAAAAACATATTTGAACTCAGCCAAGCATCTGAAATAAAGCTGGAAGACTTAGCTAGTCTTGACCAGCAATTGGGAAAGCTCTATGCCCAATGCTGTCTTAATCTGCTAGAAAAATACGACTATCAGGCTAAAGATATTAAAGCGATCGGTTGCCATGGGCAAACTATACGCCATAAACCTAGACCCAACGCTTTCAGCATGCAAATTGGTGATGCTAACCTAGTTGCAGAACTTACAGGTATTACAACCGTTGCTGATTTTCGTCGCCGTGATATCGCAGCTGGAGGCGAAGGGGCTCCATTAGTACCTGCATTTCATCAAGATGTCTTTCTTGATTACCACAACCCTCGTCAAATATTAAACCTGGGAGGGATTGCCAATGTCACGGTTCTTTCACAAGACCCTGAATCTACCTTTGGCTTTGACTTAGGGCCAGCCAATGCACTTTCAAACGAATGGGTCGAACAGCATTGGCAAATAAATTACGACGAAGGTGGGATTATTGCTCGCTCAGGAAAAATCCTACCAACGCTGCTAAAAAAATGGCTAGCGATTGATTATTTCAAACAAGCCCCCCCTAAAAGCACTGGTCGAGAGTTATTTAATCTCCAACAGATGAAACAACTCACCCCTGAAATGGATGATTGTAAGAAAGAGGACGTATTAACGACCCTGGTAGAATTAACCGCTATCTCTATCGGCAGAGGTATTGAAGAGTGGGGCTATACTGACGGAGAACTGTTCTTATGCGGCGGCGGTGCACATAACATCTATCTGGTCGAACGAATTCAACATCACTTATTAACGGTACGTATTGGTCGCACGGATGATTTAGGGATTCCAGTGGACATGGTAGAAGCTTGCGCGTTTGCGTGGTTAGCGTATAGAACCATGAATGGCATGACAGGAAACTTAGCGAATACCACAGGCGCTAAAGGCCCTAGGGTTTTAGGCGCAATTTACCCTGCTTAATCGCTGTGAGTTACTTTAAAAATAAGCGTAGCCTGCTTTTTCTAAGCGCTCACGCTCACCTGCACCAAAAGGGACGGGCTCGACAAATGGCGGCAGTTGATTCGCCATGATGCCATTCGCACCCATCCAACGCTTACATACCTTCACATCGATAACATTAAAAGCATCTAAACGTGCAGCGAGATCCACTAAGGCTTTATTTTCGCGATAATTACTACGCATAAAGGCTTTAATTTCTTCACCATGCAATACCACAGCGATCGGCTCATCAGTACTGTATTGAGTTTCACCGTTAGCAATTTTCTCGGCTTGCTCTAATAGCGACCGCAGTTCAGCCAGTGTATGCAAGGCAACATTCGCTTGGAGCTTCTGCAGTATTTGCGCATCACTTTTAGGACTCGAGTCTATAGTTGAGGCCGTCGCAATATTTTGCGTCTGAACCGCAGGCTGAATTGCAGGATCCTTTGCTAATACCAAACTTGGTACAAGCAACAACAAGATACCCAAATAACGCAACATACGATCCACCTCTAACTATATAGACTGATTAAATTGAAAATGAAGATCCGCAACCGCAGGTTGAACTAGCACCAGGGTTATTCACAATAAATCGGGAACCTTCAAGACCTTCTTGATAATCCACATTTGAGCCAACCAAGTATTGATAGCTCAATGAGTCCACCAGCACACGAGCGCCATCTTTGAAAATGATACTATCATCTTCATTGCGCTCATCATCAAAGGTAAAGCCATATTGAAAACCAGAACAGCCTCCCCCCGTCACAAAGACGCGTAGACATAACTCATCATCGGCTTCTTCCACCAACAATGCTCTGATTTTTTCTTCGGCTGCCGAGGTTAAACCTATCGGTTCAGCGGCTACTACTGCATTCATTATCTATCTCACAAAGACTAACTCGACCATTATCGAATTAACCGACCAATTTAGTCAACTTTATCGCCAGCTTGGTCACTCTTAGTTTCAGGAACCGCTTGTGCATCTAGCATGGACTTATTAGCCTTTTTCAGCTCATCCTTACCTTGATGAATCAATTTCCCATTCACCTCAGCGCCCAATACCATCTCCATCATGTGATAATATACATCACCCTGAATACGCGCTTTCTTAGCCAGTTCAATGTACTCACCGGCATAGATATCACCAACAACAGTACCGTTTACGACCACATTCGGAGCATTAATCTGCCCCTCAACACGGCCCGTATCTGAAATACGAACGACCGCGCCACTGCCTGCTTCGGCAATCAAGTTACCCTTGATGATACCTTCAACCTGCAGACCACCTTTAAATTTAACATCACCAACGATCTCTGTTTTAGGCGAAACCAAGGTATCGTAATGACTGGCGGCGGTTTTATCTTTACTACTAAACATTATACGTCCTTTTGTGACCACTCAATGGTCTCTTCTACGCGCTGGGCTTTACTACCCGTGGACTGTAAAACCACCTGCACTTGTTCGACTTTAAAGTTTGCTGGCATGGCAACCTCACCAGCAACTTCTTGGAAATAACGGAAGCTAAATTTCACTCCCAACTCATTCACTTTCTCATCCAGCTCGCGTAACGGAATAATCTTACGCTTACCCGCTTCGATACCGACAAAATTAACCGCGGCCAAGCCTTTTATATAGGACGTATTGTCCGCTACTTGCGTCATCATGATGCTATAACGATACATACTGGTCTTCTCTAACGGCTGGATATCAATCTTACTAATGCGTAAGCCTTTATCCTGACCACTCGGGGCCATAATACCCTTATAAAAAGAGACCTCTTCTTCTAAAGTAGCCACTTGAATCTTCAGCTCTTTAACCGTTTGGCGAATGCCTTCAGCAGCCTGTCGATCGACCTCTCCGCCTTTTTCAAGCACACCAACGCGCTGGCGAAAACTGCGGATTTCTTTATCGGAAGCAATTATTTGCTCTTGTAGCTGATCACGCTCTTCACCGAGAGCACTTAATTCTTCTAAGCTGGCAAACTGGCCACCAAAGAAACAACCCGCAGCAACCACCGTGGTAAAAAGCAAAAAATAGAAACTACGCCAAAAACGATGCCAAGGGTCATAACGAACCAAGCTTAAACGCTCTTGTTTACTGCCTTTTACTACGGCCATTCAATAATCCTTTAATCACTCTTATTGTTTAATCAGATTTACTAGGGTAGTAAACCCACAACTTTTAAGCCCGTTTGCTCTGGAAGATCAAATACGATATTCATATTCTGAACTGCCTGACCCGAAGCGCCTTTTACTAGGTTATCGATCACCGAAAGAATCACGATCAAGCCTGTATCGGCATGCTGATGAATTGCGATGCGACACATATTACTGCCTTTCACGGAACGCGTCTCGGGATGACTGCCCGCGGGCATCACATCAACAAATGGCTCATTGGCGTAACGTTCTTCAAATAACTTCTGTAACCCATCAACCCCTAAGGCTTCTACTTCCGCTGTTTTACTCGGAGCATACACGGTTGAATGAATACCACGAATCATCGGCGTCAAGTGAGGCACAAAGGTCATACTTACGTCTTTACCCGCAGTACGGGTTAAACCTTGTTTAATTTCAGGTAAATGACGGTGACCCGATACAGCATAGGCCATCATGCTCTCACCTGCCTCACAAAATAAAGCACCCATTTTAGCTTGGCGACCAGCACCACTCACACCGGACTTACAATCGGCAATGATGCCTGTTGTTTCAATCAAACCTTGCTCCAATAACGGAATCAAAGCTAGTTGCACTGAGGTTGGGTAGCAACCAGGAACAGCAATCAAGCGCGCTTGCTTAATTTGCTCACGGTTTACTTCTGGCAAACCATAAACGGCTTCAGGCAATAAAGATTTCGCACCATGCGGCTGGTTGTACCAATGTTCCCACACATCCGCATCTTCTAGGCGGAAGTCTGCACTCAGATCAATGACCTTGATGCCTTGATCTAATACTTGTTGCGCTAGACCATGAGCAACACCATGAGGGGTGGCAAAAAAGACCACATCACAAGGCGCTAGGTTTTCGGCACTCGGCTCAGAAAAACAAAGATCGACATGCCCACGCAAATTCGGAAACATTTGCGCTACTGGAATCCCTTTCTCACTACGAGAGGTAATTACCGTTAATTCAACTTCTGGGTGCTGACTTAGCAGCCTTAATAATTCAACGCCGGTATAGCCCGTGCCGCCAACAATGCCTACTTTAATCACTTGCGTGCCTCTAATCTAAGATACAGGACAGATAAAGATGCTTATAATAAGCCTTCTCATCAGAATTGTTAGTTAAGATAGACAAAAAATTCGTATAATTTGCAGCAATCGACAAAACTAAGCCGATTCGATTCAACCGATAGGGACAATAATGAAGGTTAAAGAAAGCCAAATATCCTTAGCTTTGCTAGCAACCTTTGTCGGTTTAATTAGTGCAGGCCTTATCACTTTATTTCGCCTAGCCTATGAATTGCCTCTGGAGCACTGGCTTCCCTCTGCGGATCATGAAGGTTTTGAGTCCCTTTCTACTCTTACTCGCATTATCTTATTACTGACTTCTACCGTACTGTTAATTCTCATTTTCAGTCGCCTTAAGCCGCAGCAACGTAAAGTAGGGGTCGGCCATGTACTACAAAGAATCGAACAGCATCAGGGTTATCTGCCTAAAACCAATTTAATTGCTCAATTCTTCGGGGCCATCATTGCCCTTCTCGGTGGCCATAGTATTGGTCGCGAAGGTCCTGCGGTGCATATTGGCGCAGGGTCCGCGAGCCAATTTGGTCAATTCTTTAAGACTCCTCACCACAGATTAAGAATTCTTGCTGCCTGTGGTGTCGCTAGTGCCATCTCGGCCTCATTTAATACCCCCATGGCAGGGGTTATTTTTGCCATGGAAGTCGTCTTATTGGAATACAGCATTAAAGGTTTTATTCCCATCATCCTTTCCTCTGTAACCGGAGCAATTGTGAGTCGCGCCGTATTCGGTAACGAAACCGCCTTTGTTGTACCCTCATTAGAAATGGGATCGCTATTAGAAATCCCCTATATTTTATTATTAGCCTTAGTCTGCGGTATGTTAGGCAGCCTCTACATTGCAACAGTAAAAGTAATGCAGCGCTGGAATACGCGCCCACTTTGGCAAACTTGGGGGTTATTAGGCATCTGCGCCGCAATCACCAGTATTTACTTGCCGGAAGTCATGGGAATTGGTTATGACAGCGTCAACTCCTGGCTGCAAGGAGAAGCGGTTTTTGGTCTTGCCTTTGCCTTATTGTTTGCCAAGCTCATTTTATCGGGCTGGGCTTCGGCAACCGGTTTTCCTGGAGGGCTTATTGGACCAAGTTTATTCATGGGGGCAGCCATTGGTGCCATGCTAGGCCAACTGTCCTCATACTTCATGCCTAACTACCCCGTAAATATTGGCTTTTATGCCATGCTCGGAATGGGGGCAATGATGGCGGCCGTATTAAGAGCGCCGCTCGCCGCATTGATGGCACTTTTAGAACTCACGGCCAATCCTAATATTATTCTGCCGGGAATGATGGCGATCGTTATTGCAAGCCTGACCGCCAGTGAGATCTTCCACCTACCCTCTATTTTCCGCATACAGACCAATTTGGCCGTTAATCAGGATCCTGTTAAACAGCTATTACGCAATACCTGGGTAGGGCAGCTGATGTCGCAAAGTTTTAGTTCGACTCAACGCATGGTTAATTTAGAGAGCGCTCAATTAATTCTCAGCCACCAGCCAGCTTGGCTATATATAGAAACTGAACAGCAGCTTCTATTAACAACCGATCTAGCACGCTTCATCGAAAGCCATGTTGAGACGAATAATGCATTAGAAAAGTTTGATCGGGCTGATCCAGATCATCAAGATATTGACTGTTTATTACTTCCAGGCGAACGAAAAATGGTAAAATCGATCTCCTTAATGGCTAATCTGCAGAATGCTTTAGACCTGATGCAACAGCATCACATAGAATGGTTGGTGGTTCATCGTGATGAACAATTTAATCACGTCGTCGGTATCGTAAGCCGAGAGATGATTGAACAGCATTATCGCTATCAGCCACAAGCAATAGAGTCTTAAATTAGCAATTATAATAGAATCAAGAGAGAGAAATCATGCTTTGGCTTAAAGCCTTCCATATTGTTGCCGTTGTCACCTGGTTTGCAGCTTTGTTTTATTTACCGCGTCTATTTGTTTATCACGCCATGGCTGAAGATCAAGTTAGTAAAGATCGCTTCAAAATTATGGAGCGCAAACTTTATCGCGGCATTATGACGCCTTCGATGATTGTAGTAATTGCTCTTGGCATCTGGATGATCACTCTAAACTCTGGATATTATTTAAGCCAAGGCTGGATGCATGCCAAGCTCACTTTAGTTACAATTTTAGTGGGTTATCACTTTATGTGTGGTGCTTTACGTAAGAAGTTTGAACAAGATATTAACGATAAAAGCCACGTATTTTATCGTTGGTTTAACGAAGTACCGGTTTTATTCTTAATCGCCATTATTGTTCTAGTGGTTGTTAGGCCTTTTTAATTAGCAGTACAGCAAACGAATCATTATTAGAATCTGGAAAGTAAGAGTACGTATTATTGAGTGTTACTGTAGCGAGTGTGTGAGGCAGGAGCCGAGCCCAAGCCTACAGGGACCGTATTCACGGCGTCTCGTGGAAGAAATACTCAATCATACGCACGGCTTACACAGGTTTGTGTAGCAAAAGAATTATAAATTTATTTTAACGAGCACCTTATGTCCTATTCAATCGACCAATCACAAAACCTTTTTGATCGCGCCCAAGAGTTTATTCCAGGTGGCGTTAACTCTCCTGTTCGTGCTTTTAAAGGAGTCGGTGGTACGCCAATTTTCTTCGAACGCGGTGAAGGCTCTTGTGTCTTTGATGCTGACGGTAATCGCTATATTGATTATGTCGGCTCTTGGGGTCCAATGATTATGGGGCACGCTCGTGGCGACGTCATTGAAGCCGTAAAAGCTCAATTAGACCAAGGCCTAAGCTTTGGTGCGCCGACAGAAATTGAAATTGAAATGGCGAAAACGGTCTGCGGTATCATGCCGGGTATGGATATGGTTCGCATGGTGAATTCTGGTACTGAAGCGACGATGAGTGCTATTCGTTTAGCCCGTGGCTTTAACGGTCGTGATAAGTTAGTGAAATTTGAAGGTTGTTATCACGGTCACGCTGACTCACTTTTAGTAAAAGCCGGTTCTGGCGCATTAACCTTAGGTGTTCCTTCTTCTCCGGGTGTTCCTGCTGGCGTTGCCGATGATACCGTCACACTTAACTACAACGACATCGACAGCGTGAAAACGTATTTCGCTGAATGCGGAGATCAAGTCGCCTGTATTATCGTTGAGCCTGTTGCGGGTAACATGAACTGCATTCCACCCAGCAAGGAGTTTTTACAATGCTTGCGTGACGTCTGTGATCAACATGGCGCGGTATTAATTTTTGACGAAGTGATGTCTGGCTTCCGCGTATCACTAACTGGCGCTCAAGGTTATTACGGTATCCAGCCAGATTTAACAACTCTAGGGAAAGTGATCGGCGGTGGCCTTCCTGTAGGCGCGTTTGGTGGCAAGCGTGAAATAATGGAATACCTAGCGCCCATTGGTCCAGTTTATCAAGCAGGCACTTTATCAGGCAACCCGTTAGCCATGGCTGCTGGTTTAGCCATGATGAAGTCGGTGCAGCAAGGCGATTTATACGAACAGCTTGATACTCGTGTAGAACAACTATGCACGGGATTACAAACTGCCGCTGATAAAAACGGTATTCCTTTTACCACCAATAACGCAGGCTCTATGTTTGGCTTCTTCTTTACCGAAGCCGAAACCGTGAACAACTTTGCCCAAGTGTGTGAATGTGATCAAGAAGCTTTCAAAGCCTTTTTCCATGGAATGCTAGAACAAGGTGTGTATTTAGCACCATCTGCATTCGAAGCAGGCTTTATGTCGGCAGCGCATAGTGAACAAGATGTAGCAGATACCATTGCCGCTGCGGATGTCGTCTTTGCAGAAATGAAAGCAGCCCAAATGGCCGCGAAATAATGAATACGGTTTTAACGATTGCAGGGCAGCTATTAATGCTGCTCACGGCTCTTTGGATGCTAAAGACTTGGCAACCTAAAGATGAAACACCAGGCTGGTTCGCTGCGGCATTTTGCAGTGGCTTATTGGTTCTTTCTTTTGCCGCTTCCAGCTTATTAACCCATATCATCGAATTAGAACCGATGTTTTGGTTTAAACAGCTAGCCTTCTATGCTGCTTTTCCTTTATTGAGCTTTGTCCTGCTGGCCTTGGCCTTTAAAATTGACTGGCCTAAAGAAGCTTGGGGCAGAATTTTGCTTGGGGTCTGTGGTATCTATTGGCTCTGCCAGCAAACACATAACTTGAATTATTTGCTCGTCGCCAGCGCTTTAATTAGTAGTTTTGCAATTGCCCGTTTATTACTCATAAAAGCCACGGGTGTTTGTGTAAAACAGGCAAACCTAGCACTATCAGTCGCAGCTTTAGCAAGCTTGATTATTATTCTTAATAGCTTACAGGGGAATCCTGTAGCGACTGAACTCGCCGCTAAATGGCCATTAGAATTTGCCTTAGGGTTATTGCTGGCTTCTATTAACCGTGCCTTCTACCTCAACAATAGAAGCAATGCTTAGAGTATTAAATTCCTTGCTATAACTAAGGAAAAATAGCCGAATTGGACTAACCTAAGATAAGCATCAACACTAGTCTTAACTAAGATTGCTGTTAATAATTATCTTAGGAGTCTCTTATGAGCCATGCTCGCATTGCTTTTTATCATCAAGCCAATCGGTTTTTTTCCTTTGTTCTATGGGGCTTATTTGGCTTCTCTCTTATTCTAGCTAGTTGGTATGATACCTGGGCCGAAGCTATATTTATTGGTTTACCAGCTGCCTTAATACCGACCTTACTAGCCAAAACTCAAGCCACCAGTGCAGCGACCCGAATTTCGTTTGGGATCTCTCTGATGATCTTTTCTGCACTGAATATTCAACAAGCCCACGGCATGCTAGAGATCCATTTTGGCATATTTGTCAGTCTTGCCATGCTGCTTTACTTTCACGATTGGCGCCCTGTTTTAGCAGCCGCAGTGACCATTGCCGTTCACCACTTATTATTCAGCTATTTACAACAATCCAATGCCAGCATCTATGTCTTCGAAAACCGTAATACTTTCAGCATAGTAATGATTCATGCTGCTTATGTTGTAGTTGAAGCAGGGCTTATTATCTATCTCGCTCATAAAGCCGAGCTTGAGTTCGCGCAAACTGAAGAGCTGAATGAAATAGGCAACCACATTAGTAAAGAAGGAGAGATCGACTTACGCTACCGGGTTTCTAACGCCCAAGGTGAATTCAGTCATGGTTTTAATAACTTTTTTGGACAGCTAGATGAGCTAGTTAGCAACGTAGGTCATCTCGCAATTAAGCTGAATAGTACTGGCGAAGACTTTAATAAAAATACCCAAGCCATGGCTACCGGCGCGCAACAACAGCAATTAGAAACCGACATGATTGCCACAGCGACCAATGAAATGACTGCCGCGATGCAAGAAGTTAATCAGCATGCAACGGCAGCGGCGAACGCCGCTGGAGAAGCAGACTCTTCGGCAAAAGATAGCGAGGAACGTATTGATCGCGCCCAGACCACGATCAAAGACTTGTCACAGCATATTGATCGCGCCTACAGTGTCATTAAAGATTTAGATGAAGAGAGTAATAATATCGGCTCTGTTTTAACCGTTATCCGAGGTATCGCTGAGCAAACCAACTTGTTGGCATTAAACGCAGCCATTGAAGCGGCCCGTGCTGGGGAACAAGGAAGAGGCTTCGCCGTTGTCGCCGATGAAGTTAGGACATTGGCTTCTCGTACTCAACAAAGCACTGAAGAAATTCAGCAGATGATCGAGAAACTACAAAAAGGTAGTCAAGACGCCGTTACCGCTATGGATACCAGCAAGCAAAGTGTGGAATCGAGCGTACAGCAAACAGAAGAAACAAAAGAGCGCCTATTGGCAATGAAAGATGCAGTAGGAACAATCCATTCGATGAACCAGCAAATCGCACAAGCGGTTTCAGAGCAACATCAGGTTGTTGGCGAAGTGAATAATAATATCACCAGCATTCGTGATGTTAGCCAAGAAACAAATCAGCGTGCTAATGATGCGGCACGAGATGGCGAAACGCTTATTAGCATGTCATCCGACTTGCGAGGCTTATTAACTCAATTTACAACCAGTAAACATGATCCAAGTTAGCAACTAAAACTAATAGCCTTGCTTAGCATCAGCCTTAAATTGCAGCGTCTGAATACGGCGCTGTAATACTTCAAAGTTGGCAACGGAAGCTCGTAAGAATAACCGTGCCCTCTGCAGCAATTGCTGAACCTGTTGTAATTCACCAAGCTGATAATTTAGCCACGCCTGTCGATAAAAAATCGCCGAATTACGCGGTTGTATTTGTCGCGCGCGATCGAGATACGATAGCGCTTGCTGATGTTGACCTTGTTGGCGGGCTTCTTCCGCTTGGGTTAATAGCACTTGAACTGCAGGATGGTGCTCCCCTTCATCTAAGCGCACAATATCATTTTCAATACTGACGTTAGTTTCTTCCGTGCTTTGTTGCTGGCGTGGATCGTGACGTTCAGCATCCGAAGCGCTCGGCAATCCACTACAACCACTCAGCGTCGTAACAAAAATAATTTGAAGAAAAAGAAATACTAAAACAGCCAATCGAACCACGAACTTCCACCTTTTTTGTCTACCGACGTCTCTCTATTATTTGCGGATGTGGCATCAACCTTATCACCTGATACCTTCGCTTCTGCACAGGATATCTCACGCCCTGCAAAAGCGCGACCTTCTAATGATCCCCGCATAAAGGGCATCCTGCGAATGCCTCCACATTCTTTTGCGACCAACTGACCATATTCATTTACCCAAGCCCAATCGAGATCAACTAACGGGGTTAACGGTTCTAGGCCTGAACGTTGAAATATATTCTGCCAAATTGGTAGAGCACCACTCGCCCCAGTAAACGGCGTGCTTTTATTATCATCTCGGCCGAGCCAGATTACCGCTAAGTGACGATCATCAAAACCCGCAAACCAAGAATCTCTTTGCTCGTCACTGGTTCCCGTTTTAGCGGCAATTTTTGTTGTATTAAATGTTCGCCCTAAACGCTTACCGGTGCCTTGCACCACAACTTGCTGCATACCATAACGCAAGTTTTCGATTAATTCGGGGGAAAACGCTTGTCGTCCTTCTAACGCATAAGACGTTAATACCTGATTATCACTGGTGGTTAAGGCTTGAATAACTCTCGGCTGCATGGCAAAGCCACCCGATGCATAGGTCTGAAACATTTGCGTCACTTCTAAGGGTGACATCGATAACGAACCCAATAAGATCGACGGGTAAGGCGGGATGTACTTATCAATTCCTAAGCGTGCAAACGTATCGACAACCTGACTGATACCTACTTTCATTCCTAGGCGAGCCGTCGCCTGATTGAGCGACCTCGCCATGGCATCCACCATAAACAACTTGCCATGATCTTTTTTGTCATAATTTCTTGGTTGCCATAAGCTGCCATCTTGACCTGCAACACTGACGCTTTTATCGTCGATAATGCTCGACCAATCATAGCGCCCAGACGCTAATGCCGTCAGATAAACCGCCGGTTTTGCTAACGAGCCAATCGAACGCTGAGCATCTAAAGCCCGGTTGAAACCAAAATAGCGTACTCGTCGAGAGCCAACAATAGCTCGTACTTCGGCGCCATCAACACTGGTCACCACAGCCGCCGCTTCTAGAGTCGGCTTATTATAGCCCGCTCTTTTTTCCAGTTGATCAACATGCTTTTGAATCGACTTCTCCGTAGCATGTTGCAGCCAAGGGTCGAGGGTCGTAAAAATTCTTAAGCCAGTATTTTGCAAATCCTCTAAGCGATAGTCACTTTGCAATTGACGCTTAACCAATTGAATAAATGCCGGATACTCTCTTTGCCCTGCTCGCCCGGACGCCGCGACTTGAATCTCTTTACCCTGGGCATTGATACGCTCAGTGGTTGAAATAATCTTCAACTCAGCCATCACGTTTAATACTAAATCGCGGCGAGTGCGCGCTCGATCCGGATGACGGAATGGATTGTAATAAGAAGGCCCCTTTATCATGCCGACTAATAACGCGACTTCGGATAAATTCAATTGCTGAACATTTTTAGCAAAGTAGAAACGACTGGCGAGAGCAATGCCATGAATTGAGCGTCGACCCGACTGACCTAAATACACCTCATTTAAATAGGCCTGTAAAATATCTTCTTTGCTGTAATGCAATTCCAATAACAGGGCCATAAAGGCTTCTTTTACCTTGCGCTGCAACGAGCGCTCATTAGTTAAAAAGAAGTTTTTTACCAATTGCTGAGTGAGGGTTGATCCCCCTTGAACCGTCCGGCCAGCAGCAACATTCGCTTTCATCGCGCGTAAAATTCCACGAATTGAAATGCCATAATGATCAAAGAAAGCACGATCTTCTACCGCCACTAATGCCGCAACCAAGGCCGGGGGCACATCCGCTAATGCAATGAGTTCACGGTCTTCATGATGAGCAGGAAAAATGCCCCCGATGTATTGTGGTTCAATGCGTACTAACCCTTCGCGCTGCCCGTCGATAGTCAGTTGATCGATTCGGCCCGAGGCAAAAGAGAGACGAATTTTTACCGCATTTTCGACCTGATCAGCAAAAGAAAATGCTCGGCGATAAATAATCCAATCTTTACCATCACGACCATAGGTCCCTGGCATCACCACATTGCTAACCGGCTTATAATCATTCCACTGCAACTCGGCTTTTAGTTGTTCGGTTGATAATAGTAAGCCAGGGTATAACGATAGCGGACGCGCATAGACCTTCGCCGGTAGCGTCCATTTATTACCATCAAATTGGCTGCGTAATTGCGCATCGAGATAGATAAGCCAAGTACCTAAGGCCAATATCATTAGAATAGATAGACGCCAAAACCAAGACCAAAGCTTTTGTTTCAGGCTTCGTGGGGATTTATTCGGTGCAGCCGCTTGTGGCGCCTTCTTTTTAGGCGCTTTCTTTTTATCCGCAGGTACTTTCTTTACCGCGGTTTTCTTTGTACTAGATTTGCTTGCCCTAGTCGGCTTTTTAGCAGTCGTCATATTGCGCCCATGCTAACACAGACTGACTTAGTCATACGCTTCAGTTCTGTTAAACTGCGTACAAGAAACTTTCATTCCATCTATTTCGAGACATGACACATGGCTAAATACCACATTTACGGCATCGGCAACGCATTGGTTGATAAAGAATTTGAAGTTGAAGATAGCTTCTTCAGTGACTTAAATGTTGAAAAAGGCATGATGACCTTGATCGACGAAGATCAACTAGCCGAACGCCTAGCGGTATTAAAAGATCGCTTTGGACTTAAAAAGCGTGCTTGTGGCGGTAGTGCGGCCAATACCATAATTGGTGCGAGCTACTTTGGTGCCAATACTTTCTATAGCTGTAACGTTGCCAACGATGAAGCCGGTGACTTCTATATGCAAGATATGCAAGCGGCGGGTGTTGATACTAACTTAGGTGGTGATCGTGATAATGGCGTCACCGGTAAGTGCTTAGTAATGGTAACCCCAGACGCTGAACGTACAATGAATACCTATTTAGGTATTACTGCAAACCTAGAGCAAAAGCACATTGACGAAGCGGCACTGGCCGATTCTGAGTACGCTTATATTGAAGGCTACTTAGTAACTTCTGATCTTTCTCGCGCTGCAGCCATTGAAGTTCGCAAGCTAGCTGAAAAGAATGGCATTAAAACGGCGTTAACTTTTTCTGATCCAGCGATGGTTCAATTCTTTAAAGATGGCCTTAAAGAAATGATCGGTGGTGGTGTAGATTTATTATTCTGTAATGAAGAAGAAGCAATGTTATTCGCCGATGCCTCTAATTTAGAAGACGCGATCAACTTCATGAAAACTCAAGCCAAAACGTTTGCCATTACCTTAGGCAACAAGGGCGCAATTGCCTATGATGGTAAGACGACTCATGTTATCGAAGCGAATGAAGTAACGGCTGTTGATTCAAATGGCGCAGGTGATATGTTCGCTGGTGCCTTTATGTATGCGATTACTCACGGTCATGATTTTGCAGCGGCTGGCCGCTTAGCCAGCGCCGCATCCGCTCAAGTTGTTAGTCAATTTGGTCCACGCTTAGAAGCTGAACAGCACGCGCCATTAAAAGCGTCTTTATAAGTCCTCGAGCATAAAAAATGCCGCTCAGTTTTAAACTGCCGCGGCATTTTTATATCACCTACCTTCATCAAAATCTGCTAAATTTCGATCATATTACTTACTGAAGGAACGTGCTTTCAGTGTAAATTCTCTGATAGCGTGATAAGTAATTAGCCCTCGTTTGTTCACTCTGCATTGGGCATAACCTTCTTGATCATTATCTTGTAAATCTAAAAAAATATCGTAATGCTCATTGGTTTCTCGACTAGAAGCACTATCAATATAGACATAGGCATCGTTAGGCAAAACATATTCAATATAAGCGCGGCAATGCTCCATCGCATCACCGATATCTCCGGCCTTACCTTGCATTTCATAAGGCTCTTTATACAAGCCACAGCCCACTAAAATGACGCTAATGAATAAAATTAAAAAAGGTCTTAAAAATCGCATAGCTCTATAATCTTAACTCGTTTACTAGAAGTATAGCGCTTAGGAAAGAAAATACTGTGGCCTTCGGTATTAATAACGTAACTAAATAGACACACAAAGTGTCTAAGTAATAACTACTAGAATAGAAAAGTCAGGCCTAAAAAGGTAATGATGAGAGGCATTACATCAAAAGCTCTTGCCGGATGGGATGGAATTGATCCGCAGCTTCGACCAAGGAACCCGCAGTCAATTTAGGGACACCAAAGACTTCCGTTGTCACCCCATAGGCTTGGCTGACTTTCTTTAATAGCAGATCAAAATCGCCATCGCCTGACAATAAAATAATCGTATCGACGTCTCCAGAGGCCGCGACTTCCATCACATCAATCGCAATTCCCACATCCCAATCTCCTTTTGCACTGCCATCACTGCGTTGGATATAAGGCTTCAGTTTTACTTCAAAGCCAATATGCTTAAGGGCATCTTGAAACTTTATTTGCTGATCATCGCCTTTATGAGTCGCATACGCCGTAGCTGAAATAATATTCCCTTGCTTGGCTAACTTTTGCCAAAGTTTACGATAATTAAAAGGACGGCTATACACATCGCGAGTGGTGTAATAGATATTTTGTACATCAGCGAAGATGGCGATTTTTTTCATGAGATGACTATTTAACAGTGAAGAAATAGAAGAGTATCTTATTTATTCACTGTTAAGAAATGCGTTTAGGGATTAAAACTGATATTTCGCGCCGATATTAATTGATCGGGGTTTACCCGGGCGAAATCCATACGGCTTAACACCGGCTACATACTGCTCATCCAGAACGTTATCTACCGTCGAATAAAGTTGAACTGCCGATAGTAATTGGTAATTCGCACTGATATCTAAAATTGTGTGCGCTTCAATTAAGTCCTCTTCCGCAATAGTGCCTTCTCCAGGAACATTACGCATGTCGCTTTGATATAAAACGGAGGCATTAATCTGCCAATCATCCTTGCCAAAGCCAAACTGGGCATTCAATCTATGTTCAGGTAAATACCCAATGCGATAACCCGCTTCAATCTGCTGACCTTTTTCACCAAAAGCACCGGAAGAATCAGTAAAATTCTCACCAAATTCCCCATGACTATAGGTATAACTCATCGATAGTGGGAGTATAAAACCCACTTGAAGGTACTCAGCTTTCCAACTTGCTTCTAAACCATAAACTTGCGCGCTGCCAGCATTCGCTTGTACACCGACATCAGCATTATCGCAAGAGCCTTGAGCAAAGCTACAGGTGCCACTGAACTGGCTATAGTCATTTAAAAATGCGATCAGCTCAGCTTGGCCGCCAAAAGCATATTGACCAGAAAAGCGGCTTCCTAATTCATAGTTAGTACTTAACTCAGGTTCCGTTTCCCCACGAGCATCGGCGGTTGCCGCTGTATAACCTTTATAAATTCCAGCCACTATCCCGAGCTCTGAATTAAGCTGAGAATAAATACCGACCCCTGGCAATAATACGGATTGAGATAAGGTATTTTTCGCTTCTTTAATCCCCGTTATTTCACCATAAGTCGTTTTTGAGGCTTCTATGGTTTCGTAGCGAAGACCCAGACTTAATAAAGTCTGATCAATTTGAATTTCATCTTGAATATAAAGCGCCAAGGCTAAGGCATCATTATCATTACGCACAGTGGTTTCAGGTCCGCTGCCAACAGCCTGCAACTCACCATTGAACATATTATAGTTTTGCTCGGTATGATCACGCTGAACCTGATCTTGGTGAACTCGAATACCCAGCTCCAAATCATTATCTAAACCCAAGAATTCAAAGCTATTATTAATCCGAGTTTGAATACCCTGAGAGAAAAACTCACGGCCATTATTTCCTAAGCGCAATTGCTGTTCGCTAGTCGCACTATCCGCCTGGCCGCTGAGTACTTGATAATAAGCTTGGTTGGCAGATGAGTTAGGGTCAGCCAAAATTTTCGCCAAGGTTAAGTCACTATCATTTGTATCAAAGCCATTCACCTTAAACCAATCGCGATTAAAGTTATTGCGATAAATATCTGTGCTGACTGTGGCAGAATCAAACTCGATAATATGAGTTAATTGAAATTGCTGATGCTGCCATTCACTTTTGTCCAATTGAGAAGCGGCATAACGACGATAGGGATCCGTATCAAAGTCGTCTCGAGTTAAACCCAAATACGTTTCGTTAGAATCCTCGTCGGCGTAACCCAGCTTCAAAATAAACAGCTGACTTATTTCCCCTAGGCTTTGCCAACTGGTTTTTAAATTCACATCGTTACGAATAAACCCCGTATTACCTTTATTAGCGCCACCGCCATCGAGGTCTTTAAAACCATCGGCACTCACTCGTAAGCCTTCGATTAAATAACCAAGATCTCCCACTTGCTGGCCTTGATAAAGGTTGTAACGCTGAAAATTGTCCGTGCCATATTGCACATCGAGTTCGCCTTGAGATTGATAAGGTATCTCGCGGCTCACCATGTTAATCGCTCCGCCCACTGTGGCCGGGCCATACTGAATGGCCGAAGGCCCTTTAAAAACTTCAACTGCACTCATGCGAGAAATATTAGGAAAATAATACGCGGCTGGCGCCGCGTAAGGGGCTGGGCCAGATAAAATCCCATCTTCCATTACGCTAATCTTTTTACTGCGCTCGGGGGACGTGCCACGCAAGCCAATATTCGGGCGTAATCCATAACCGTCTTCTTCTTGCACATTCACACCAGGTACGGCATTTAAGACGCGATGTATATCAGTATATTCAAAAGCCTCTAAGGCCACATCATCGATAAATGTGGCTGATCCTGGCTGTTGCAATACTTCATCCTTACCACCCGTGATATAGACATTATCCAGCGCTATCCCTTGTTCTGCCCAAGAGAGATTGCATTGGCTGGCTAATATCAGTGATAAAGAAAAAGAACGAATAATAGGAAAGTAATTCAAAACTTATAAATTCCGACGAGGGCGATGGCTGGCATTTAAACACAAATGAGAATTATTTTTAATAAGATAAATCAACAAGAGAGCAGCTTATCCAATAAAAGGTAAGCTGCTCAGGGGCGAACTAACAACCAACACCCATTAAATTCGGCAGTCAGTGACTTTATCTGCATCTAACAAATGCTCATATCGCGCATCCGTTAACAACATAATAAAGCAAACAAGGGCTTCAACTTCACCGTTGCCTAAGTTTTGCTTACTTTTCCCAAGGATGTCATGAGTAATATTGTCACTGATCTCAGGGGCTCCCCACGGCATACCCGTTTCTGGGTTATTCACAGCTCCAGCCGTCACATTTAAGGCACGATCTTTTGTATGCTGATAAAAACGAATCACTGTGTCCAACTCATTAAAAATACCATTGTGCATATAAGGAGCGGTGATCGCGACATTGCGTAAGGTCGGCACTTTAAACTTGCCCTTTTCAGTTGCTGCATCAACAGCCGGATTTTTTAATAAACCTTCATCCAATGTCGTCACACCATTATGAATACGAAGAGCGGTATTTTCTGGCACCCCAATATTGTGATATTCGAAGCTAGTAAATAACTCATCTTTAATGCGTAATGGTTGTAACTGATGGCAAGCTGCACAAGAGAGGTTGCTACCAAAAAACAATACTTGTCCTGTTCTCGCTTTCGAAGAAATAGGCAGGTCGTAATAATCAGGATCATTCGTGTTCAAGAAAGTTCGATCGTATTTAGAATCAAAGGTCGCAAAGCTGGCTGTTTTCTCAAATTCGCCAATACTTTCTGCCATCGCCAAATAAGCGCTATCAACGTCATTAAAAATATCCGCGCCATAGACATATTCGAAGCCTGCAACATAGGCGGCATCTTCTAATAAACGATCAACGACAGCGGCCTTGCTCGGCATGGCCATTTCATCTGGGTTAGTGGGTGGCCCACCAGCTTGGCCTTTTAGATCATCTTCACGCCCATCCCAAAACTGACCGCCGATAAACCCTTGATAAGGACCAATATCTAAATCTGTCATGATCTTATTGGAGCGGTCACGCTGGCCTTGGTGAAAGCTAGGGCTAAACGCCGCATAAGCCGCTGTCGGCGCATTGCGATCTCCAATAGAAGCGCCGTTATCCCCTAATGAACCTGCGCTTGCCACTAACCCACTAGCCGTATTTCGACTTGCATCATTGGTTCTTTCATCGATGAAGCCGTGCTCTGGATTGTGACACGTCGCACAGGACTGCGTTCGATTAAAAGACAGGTTTTTATCTGAATACAGCTTTTCTCCCAACTGGGCTTTACTATCTAATTCTGGCTTATCTACACGAGAGTCCCCTTCACAACCCAATAAAGTCGTTAATACTAAGCTGGATAAAGCTAGACCCAATACTGCTTTTTTCATTGTCGCCAATACCTCAACAGAAATAATAATCATGCGCATATTACGCTATTTACTCTCAACCCGTAACGATTCGCATTGCCCTATGTCAAGAAACGCATCACTAATCTTATTGCAAATCATTTTCATTTGTATTACCTTGTCGATCAAATTACTGCGCAGACACTCAATAAATCTGCAGATAGAAATACCCTCTAAGATTGAAAAAAGTTAGAAAGGATCGAAGCGATGAAATTTATTAAATTAGCGGCTTGTATTACTTCAGCCTCATTATTAATGGCTTGTGGGGGTGACGACGATAACAATAGCTCTGTTCCTGCTATCAATATGGAAAAGGCCCAGCTAGTTGTAAATACCAATGCTGCTATCGCTTACGCGGCTTATACCGACTCTGTTGAAACGGCGAAAGCACTTAAAGCTGCCCTTGCAACTTTTAAAGCAGATCCATCTACACAAAACTTAACTGCGGCCAAAACCGCTTGGTTAGTCTCTCGTGAGCCTTATGGCCAAACAGAAGTTTATCGTTTCCGTAATTCACCGGTTGATGCTCTAGACGTAGAAGGCGACTTGAACGCTTGGCCACTAGGCGAAGCCTTAATCGATTACGTCAACACAGGTAATGACGGCGACGATTTTGATAACGATCAAATTGGTGTAACGGCCCACGGTTTTGGTGATGACATCACGGCTACGATCGACGTAACCAATGCCGAAGCGAGCAATACGATTATCGGTAATACCGCGATTGCTATCGACGATACTCTTTTGGCTAAAGGCCTAGCCGCTGAAGACGAACACGATGTTATTTCGGGTTATCACGCCATTGAATTCTTACTTTGGGGCCAAGATCTCAATACTGCAAATCAAAGCACGACGGACGGTACTGACCGTGACGAAGCTGTAAACGCAACCGCCGCTGGCGGTCAGCGCCCAGTATCTGACTTCGTGCCAGGTATCACGGCTGATTATGATGCGAATGAACTATCTCACCGTCGTCACAAGTACCTTGAAGTTGTTGTTGATAAGTTAATTGCTGACCTAGAAGCCGTTCAAGCCGAATGGGCAACGGGTGATGAAAACAATTACCGTGCAAGTTTCACGACACTAACTAACGAAGCGGACGCCAAAACGAAGCTAACTGAAATTCTAAACGGCATGGGTACACTGTCTGAAGGTGAACTGGCCGGTGAGCGCATGCAAATTGCTTTCGCATCCAACTCACAAGAAGATGAGCACTCTTGCTTTTCTGATAATACTCACCGTGATATCTGGTTGAACGCTGAAGGGGTTTCTAACAGTTTCTTTGGTGATTATGCCGGTTACGACAGTGACCTCAATGGTAGCGATGATGTAATCACTAATGCTGTTGATGGCTACGGTATTAGCGATTATTTAACGGAAGTCGGCTTAACAGAGGTTGCTGCAAAAACATTTGCCGCTCTAGCGATTACTAAAGCAGGCTATGCAGCGATCGATACCTCTGCTCGTGACGGCGTACCATTTGACGTATTAATTCAAAACCCAACTGAGAATAGTTCAGTTGCCATAACGATTAAAGCGTTAAATCAACAGTCTCGTTTAATTCAAGATGCTGCCGACCAACTAGGTTTGGGTACCGTAGTAGAATCTGATGCTTCAGGCTGTAATACTGAAAACCCAACTTCTACGGAAGGTTGCTAATGCATCAGAAAAAATATCAATAAATAACTTTTTATTGATTTAGAAAGCCGAGCTCTGCTCGGCTTTCTGCTATTTTATTACCAACAATTATTATTTCGTTTTTTGCCTATTAATTTCAACAAAATAGGTTTTATGCAAAGTAGGTTTTATGAAAGTCGTTTTACTCATCGCTAGTATTATTTTTCTCAGCGCTTGCGATCAAAAAAACAAATATACAGTAAGTTATATAGAGCGTTCGGCGCCTAAATTCATAGCAGCAGAAAACAACCCTGGCGGTCAAACGACTGTCGCGAATCAAACACAACCCAGCTTTCAATTACCAGCGGCCAATCTAGCCGACGAATTAAAACCCAATTTCCACGCGGGTAAAGCCTTAGCGAACCAGCCCTGGGTAAAAGCTCCGACAGTGACGTTCGCTCGTGATGGCTTAGGCCCAGTGTATAACGCTCGCACTTGCTTAATGTGTCATATAAAAGGTGGGAAGGGTTTTATTCCGAACAATAACGAAACGCCAGTCCGTGGTACGCTAGTACGTTTAAGCAAGGTCTTAGAGCAACAAGATTTATCCGTACATTCCGAGCTTATTAAACAAGCCGGGGTTATTCCTCACCCCATGTACGGTGATCAAATCCAAGGACAATCGGTTTCTCTCGCCCATCAGCTAAGGCACTCACAAAAGCCAGGCACGATAAAACACGACGTACCACCAGAAGCCTATGTTCATATCAATTGGATTGAAAAAACATTTACTTACCCAGACCAGCATCAAGTTTCTTTGCGCAAGCCAGAGTTAGATTTTAAGTATCTCGGCTATGGCCCTTTAGGAGACGATACTCAATTCAGTTTGCGCGTCGCACCGACTATTCATGGCATGGGATTATTAGGCTTAATTGCCGAGCAAGATTTAATTGCCTTAGCGGATGCCAAAGATAAAAATAACGATGGTATATCAGGACGAGTCAATCAGGTTTGGGATGTAGAAAAGCAAGCCACTGTCGTGGGACGTTTTGGTTTAAAAAGCAATAAGCCCAGCTTGGCTATGATAGTCGGTGGCGCTTTTACCAACGATGTAGGTATCACAAATTCCTTAGCACCTAAGCAACCTTGCACAGAACTTCAAACGGCTTGTTTAAAAATTCCTAACGGTAATGACAAGCAAGGAGTAGAACTGCCTGATAACTTATTAGAGCTGGTAATTAACTTTAACCGCGATCTCGCCCCCGTACAACGACGCAATAGCCAAGACGTATCGGTCTTGGCCGGACGTGAGTTATTTTACCAAGTTGGCTGTAATCAATGCCATAACCCAAGGTTCGTCACACAAAAAAGTGACACGGCTCCACACTTATCCGAACAAGTAATCTGGCCTTATAGCGACTTATTACTGCATGATATGGGGCCTGAGCTTGCCGATGGCCGACCAGACTATTTGGCCACAGGCAGTGAATGGCGCACGGCTCCATTATGGGGAATAGGCTTATTACACAAGGTTAATGGCAGTAAGGTATTTTTACACGATGGCCGAGCACGGAGTATAGAGGAAGCTATATTATGGCACGGCGGTGAAGCCAACCAAGCCAAAGCCCAATTTATACAATTTGAAAAATTAGATAGGGATGATCTGATTAACTTTGTTAATTCGCTTTAATTAATAAATGAAATACTGAATAAAGTATGAAGATAAATTTATCCCGCCGTGGTTTTAATACTGGCCTACTAAAGCCTGCCTTACTGGCAGCTGCTAGCTCAATCACGATCCGCAGTTATTCGGCATGGGACTGGCTGGCTTTAGAAAAGCAAAACTCGAAAGAAATCTGGTTATCTGCCCAAGGCCGATCTAAAAATGAATACGCCCTTGGCTGGATCGAAGCTGATGTTAATACGAATAATTTTTCACTATCAAACTTTCGTGGTCATGGCTTGGCGCAAAACCCAGTAAAACCCGAACACGTTATTATGTTCTCTCGTCGACCCGGTACTCAAGGTATTCGTTTAAACCTATCAACCAAACAAGTCGACGGACACTTTAACAGTGCTATTAATCGACACATGCACGGTCACGGCTGTTTTAGCGCGGATGGTAAACTACTTTATTGCACAGAATCTGAAATCAACAATAGTCATGGTAAAGCGAGTGGCCAAGGAAAAATTACTGTGCGCGATGCTGAAACTTTAGAGCTGATAAATGAGTTCGACAGCCACGGCATAGGCCCCCACGAGATTGCTTTAATGCCGGATGGTTTCACCTTAGTCATCGCTAATGGCGGTTTATTAACACATCCTGACTCTGGGCGGAAAATTCTCAATCTAGATTCAATGCGCTCATCTCTGAGTTATATCGACAGTCGCAATGGAAACCTCATCAGCGAACATACATTGGCCGAAAAAAAGGCCAGTATCCGTCACCTCAATGTCGCACAAGATGGGACAGTCGCCATTGCGTTACAAGTTCAACGTCAAGCAATGGATAATAATGAACTGACTCCTTTAGCAGCGGTTCATAAACAAGGTCAGCCGATTAAAATGCTCCGGGCTCCCGAAGCATTAACCACGAAACTCAATGACTATATGGGCAGCGTAGTTATACATAATCAAGAACGCTTGGCGGCCTTTACTAGCCCTAAAGGCGATCTGGTTATGTTCTGGCATTTAGATGATTTATCTCTGCAGGGCTATCATGCTTTCCATGATGTTTGTGGGTTAACCCTAAGCCAAGATAATAAATATTTCGTTTTATCCAATTCAGCAGGTAAAATTCGCCAAATAAACGCAACCAGCCTCAAACTTGAGAGAGAAAAGAGCCTGAGCTTTAGCCAAACCAGCTGGGATAATCATATGATTTCGGTTTCACTGAGCAACTCTTAATGAGTGTTATTTAGGTTTTATTATGAACAAGTTAATCCCCGTCAGCCTCCTCACTTGCATCACATTTTTACTCACCGCTTGCGGTGGTAGCAGCTCATCACTCACAACTTACAACAGTGAATTAAATAGCGCCGCCAGTGAAGCGATCGATCAAAGTATTATCCCTGCAGCATCTCGATTTCAGTCGCAAGTCAACGAGCTAGTTACTACCAGTGAAATGTTTTGTCAGTCAGAAAATACGACTGAAGAGAATCTAACTGCCTTGCAAAATCAATGGAAAACAAGCAACCAGGCTTGGTTCCAACTATTGCCTTATCGATTTGGCCCACTGGTGAATAGTGAGCTGTTCCCAACTTACACCTATATCGATTCTTATCGCTTACGCGGAACCAACTATACCTCTACCGTGCGCAATAAAATCGATAGTCTACTCGCCGATAACGAAGAAATTAATGAAGCGACTTTTTCAGCATTAAGCTTTCAATTTGTCGGACTTCTGGCGTTAGAAATCTCTATTTTTGAAGACGCAGCCAGTCAGTCTGCTACGCCAGCGGATATCGTTTCTGAATACCTAGCAAACCCACGTAAGTGTCAGCTATTAACAGGTTTTTCAAAAGAACTATTACGTCGCGCAGATATTATTTTAGTCGGCTGGAATACGGATTACAGGAATACTGGAAAGAGTTACCGAGACCTTCTCGTCAACAACCAGTTGGAAGTATTGCTAGACGATGAGACCGGTGAAGCTGCTATTGAAAAAATTACCGTTTCTGTGCAAGAATTTTATGATTATTTAGGCTTACGTGATTTAACCCTCGATGTCTCGCAGTTGTCAGGAGATATTTGGCAGACATTAGAGTCTTCGTTAACCAACACAGAAGAACTGTTAGCGGGTACAGAAGCAACCAACATTAGCTTTAATCGTATTATGAAAAATAATCGTTTTGAGCAAACCGTGACGTTATTGCAAGACAATATGCAAACATTGCAAATAGCACTCGATGAGAAAAATACAATCGATATGAAAGCGGCGGCTAAGATATTAGATGGTAATTTTAAACGTGAGATACCGGAAGCTTTGGATATTAGCCTAGGCCTAAACTTTAGTGACGGTGATTAAATAAAGAACGAAGGTATTATTCTTCTAGTTAGCCTGAATAAAAAATAGTAAACACAGGGATTGATAGCATAATTATCAACAACGAGAATATAAAGAATTTTGGCATAATAAAGCTCTACAGTAAGATTAAGTTAAACAGTTCTTGAGCTTACCGACAGAGCATTTTTTTGCCCTGCGTTAGATCATGTTTTAATGTCTAGAAATGTCAGAACAAACTCATCTGTGAACCACAAATTTCCGCAAAACTGGTATCGTACAAGGCCAATAGGCCATCACACACTGGTGCTAACTGCTTCTCAAAATAATGCTGATAATCAATTTTTAGACCGCCCCCTGAATGCTCATAGACGTCTAACGGCTGTGGACCATTGGTCGTCATTAGATAATGAATCCAACCACCGCGATCTTGATAAAGCAGTGGTAAACCTTGCTGCTCACGCCACAACTCCAATACCGCTGCCGCTTTTGCATGAGGAGGAATATTACGTTGGTATTCACTCAACGGTTGACGCAAGCGTTTACGGTAAATCAATTGCTGATCTTTCTTACCTTGCATCAGCAAAGCTATTTCATCTTTCATCCATTGCTTAAAGGCTCGCTCGGAAAATATGCGTTGAAATAACTGTTGCTGAAACTCTCGAGCTAAGGGTGTCCAGTCACTACGCACCGCTTCCAAGCCTTTAAAAATGGTTTCAACTTGCTCGTCACCATGTTCAGATATTGTATGTACTGTGCCCGCATAACGTTTTTTACTGCCAGTTTCTTCCCCCCGTATCGAAGGCATAAAAAAGCGCTGATAGTGGGTTTCATATTCAATTTCTAAGCAGCTGACAAGTTGATGTTCTTGCTCGATTGTATTCATCCACCAGCGATTAAGTTCATGACTTAATTGCTGGCCAATCTCATCGGCTTGGGTTTGTGTTTTCTTTTCTTTTAGCCAGACGAATACCGAGTCGGTATCGCCATAAATAACATCATAGCCCTGCTGCTTAATCCACTCACCACTGCGTTGAATAATTTCATGACTACGTTGCGTAATTGAACTGGATAAACGCATATCGAAGAAGCGACAACCGTCACTGCCGAGCACACCATAAAATGAACTCATGATGATTTTTATCGCTTGAGCTAGGTGATTATTTTTATCTTTCTTCGCTTGATCCCTTTGTTCACCCAGCATGGTCACTAAGCCGGGCAGGCAGTGTTTTTCTCGATCAAAACAACCGCCATTAAAGCCAGCGATCACAGATTTATCAGACTCTAGACTTTCAGCTTTGAGTCCTTCGATTAGCCCCATCGGATCAATTTTAAAAGTCCGCATAATAGAAGGATATAGACTTTTAAAATCCAACACTAAAATACTGTCGTATAACCCCGGCCGTGAATCCATGACAAAACCACCTGGACTTTTTATCTCGCTATAACCTTCGCCATAATTCGGTGCCACATAGCCATTACGATGCAATAAAGGTAAATAGAGATTTTCAAACGCTGCGACCGAGCCTCCCATTCGGTCCAACAATAATCCGGTCAAGCTTGAGCGTTGAATCGCAAAGTCTATTAATTCTGTATGCTGAAATATGTCCGCAACTAAGACGCAATCCTCTAAGTTATACGCCGCAAGCGCGGGTTTATCATGATCGAATAAATATTCGATTTCATGATCATAACCGTCATAAACTTTCGCCTCTCCAGAAATCAGCTTATGACGATCCAATAATTCTTCAGCCACATTATCTAAAGCAAAGCTTTCAAATTGGTATTGCGCCTGGCGTAACATTTCAATGCCATCGATAATGCAGCGCCCCGCTACATGCAAATAACTTCGCGCTCGCACATTCGGGTTATTGTTTTGCACATGTCGCCAACTGACTTCTTGCTGGTTGCGACCCAGAATAAAAGGCAGCTTAAGCTCATCACATTTACGCTGTAAAAACTCCATATCAAATTGAATAAAGTTCCAGCCAATAATCACATCAGGATCGAGGCGCTGCATCTCAGCAAAAAAATGCTCCAATAAAGCCACTTCATCGGTGAAATAATGGCAGCATTCGGCAGCAGGACTGTCGGCCGCACCGACCATCCAAATGTAATTGACCGTTTCACGCTTACCGGCAATGATGGCATCGCCGTGACACGCGATGGAGAATAAACGATCGGGCTTACCCTTTTTGGGAAAGGTTGTTTCAATATCGACAGAAAGTACCGTTAATTCTGTAGCACGCACGGCTTCTTCACTCGGTCTTAGACGTCCTTGCTGACATAACAGGAACCCCTCTTGTGCTTGCCACTGGCCTTCAATTTCGGCACCACCGCGAATAAAACGCTCCATTAAATAGCGATCCGTCGGTCTTAGGTCATATTCCCAAACCTGAATATCCCAATCATTCAGTAAATAGTTAAATCGATAAATGTCTTCTTGGCGTAAATAACAGGCCAGTAAAGGCTTTAAACTAAAGGACTGAAGCTGAACTTCACGGCAAGTTAACTCAATATTTTCAGCCCGGGCTAATTTCTCCACCTTATCTTGCTCAGCAATAGCAATGAAGCAGACGGAAGGCTGCTCAATACGTACACACAGAGGTCCGCCTTGACTGGCAAACCAGAATTCAAGTTCGGTGGATTGATCCCCTTCATACCAGCGGCTGGTTAGTAAAAAGCCTTGCTGACGCTCGTTTGCCATTATTGACGACTGCCCATTCATTACTGCTGTAATTGTCTATACTAAAGTGAAATTATGCACGTATACATTCGCGCAATGTAACAAGCCTGAAGGATATAGCAATGAATGGCCCCATAATCAGTGATGATCCACTTTATCAGCTATTAAGAAATGACGATGTAACTGGATTCAATCAGGCTAGAGAAAAAGGCCAAGAATGTGATTTGTCTGGCTGTGACTTACGCGGCTTAGATCTGCGCAATCTAATAATAAAGGGAATGAATTTAGAAGATACCTATTTTCGCGGCTCAGATTTACGCGGTATCGACTTTAGAGGCTGCAATCTTAATGGTGCCTCATTAGCCGATGCTAAAATCAGTGGCTGCTACTTCCCTATTGAGTTAAATCCCGATGAAATTCAATTATCTGTCACTATGGGCACTCGATTGCGTCACATTTACAATAAAAGTTAGATTTATACTTTTAAGCACGCTCGTTTATGCGTATCTTTTGTCTATAACTCAAATAATTAGAACCGCTGGAGAACAATATGTACCTACCGGGTAAACCGCATGAAGCCATAGAAACATTAAGCGCGCGCATGCAACAGTTGACTAAAGGTCTGCTGGACGGTTTTCCAATGGAGCAGGAACCACTATCCCTAGAAGGGGTCGATGATATTTACCAGCACTTCGATAAAGACAAAATTTTCTTAATCACCGATGGCATGCTGCATTTAAGCCACAATGGGGAAAATATTGTCAGTTTTGATGAAGGGGACCTTATCGGCTTTGCTCAGGCATTTGACCTACCTTTTCCGGTATTACGCGCTGATGAATTTGTTGAAGTTAAATTAATAGATCGTGATGCGTTTTTGCGCCACGTTTATAGCGATAAGCGTCGCCAGCATTACTGGAGCCACTATCTGTTATGCCAAAACTCCATGCTGATGAATCATGTCGCTCAACTGACTCAAGAGCAGACGCGCCCAGTCGCAGGTTTTCAGAATTGCCAACCGGGTGATGTGATTATTAAAGAAGGCGATGAAGCGGAACACGTCTATACCATCATAAGTGGTGAGGCGGATGTCTTTGCCGATGGCATTAAAGTCGGTGAAATTGGCGTTGATGAAGTATTTGGCGCGATGGCTGTATTCACTGGAGAAAAACGTTCAGCGACGGTACAAGCGAGAACAGCCTGTACTATTATGGCAGTA
>CAJVZR010000047.1 GCA_913019965.1 uncultured Oleispira sp. | reverse complement strand
TTTAATGCGTCACTTAAGCGCCCGCCAGTTTGTTGATTGAGTATTAAAATGATACTGAGAAAACTAAATTCTCGTACTGGAATACGCTGTTGTGCCTCTGTGAGGGCTTTTTCTAGGGTTATTCCCAAGGTTAGCTGTTGAGCAAGACGTTGCAGTTCTTTATTAACGGGGGCTTGGCTCGACTGTGCACAAGAATTGAGTCCCTGGGGAACGGAAAGCCCTGTACTGACAGCGCGGGCTAGGTGTTCAATAGTACTTGGCAGCTGCTCTTCGTAAGCTTTAATTTGTTGCTGGTACAGGTATTGGTAATATAACCAAGCGCTTAAACCTGTGCTACTAAGAGCGGATAAAATTTGGCTGTACCAAGGCAAGGGGGAGAAAACAATGAACATGATAACAAGTACTGCGATGAGTATTAGCACGGTTTTCTTTAGTGCTTTTTCGCCTGCCAAAGCTTGTAAATGCAAATGAAAAGGCAGCCAGCGAGATTCTAGTTGGCTGCGTAATCGCTGGAAGATATTATTTATTAATTTCAGAGATGGATTGTTTGAATATTTATCGGTGGCTGATTTTGATGTATGCAAGCCAAGGTCATCGGCTAGCTCGAGCAACCTATTCTCCACTTGCTTTTGGTTATTCTTGGGTAGCAAGACAATAACCAATGCTGCACCGGCGATAAAAAAACACAAGAATGCGCCTAACAATAAATGCCAATCTGCCATTATTGTTTTCCTTGCATCATGTATTCAAATTCTTTAGCTAAACCGGCATAGCGAATCTTATTGCTAAAACTGACATTCATTGATGCGGTTTGGGCATATTCACCTTGAATGTTTCCACTTTGAGTATCGTAAGAATCGTTGAGTTGAAATTCAAAAATATTTTGGGTAATTGGGGTATCGTCTTCTAGACCTACCAGTTCGGTGATTTCAACAATTCTTCGTTTGCCATCACGCATGCGCTCGACTTGAACGATTAAATCGATGGATGACATGATTTGACGACGCATCATGCTAACGGGTAAATTTTGCTGCCCCATTAATAACATGTTTTCTAATCGGTATATGGCATCTCGTGCACTGTTAGCATGCAAGGTGGACATAGAACCTTCGTGGCCGGTATTCATGGCTTGCAACATGTCAAAGGCTTCTGCACCACGCACTTCACCGAGGATAATGCGTCTAGGGTTCATTCGTAATGCATTTCGAACGAGATCACGCTGGTTAACTTCTCCGGTACCTTCCAAACTTGCAGGCCGAGTTTCTAAGCGAATGACTTGAGATTGCTGCAATTTTAATTCGGCGGCATCCTCAATCGTGACGATGCGTTCACCTTCTTCAATGGGATCTGAAAGTGCATTTAATAAGGTTGTTTTACCAGCACCTGTGCCGCCGGATACCAGAATGTTGAGTCGAGCTTTGGCCGCAATGGTAAGAAACCCAGCCATTGATTGAGATAAGCTGCCGGCATCGGCAAGCTGTAATAAACTCATCTTATGTTCGCTGAATTTTCGGATGGAGATGCACGTGCCATCTAAGGCTAGGGGAGGAATAATAATATTCACTCGGCTACCATCACTTAATCGAGCATCGACCATGGGGTTGGACTCGTCAATACGGCGGCCGACAAAGCTAGCGATACGTTGTGCAACATGACGTAAGTGTTTTTCATCACGAAACTGAGCCGTCGATTTTTGTAAGCGACCTGCTTGTTCAACATAAACTTGGTTGGCACCATTGACCATGATATCGCTAATGCTTGGGTCATCGAGTAATACTTGAATAGGGCCTATTCCCAGCATGTCATCTAATAAGCTGGAAATTAAATGGTCTTGTTGCTGGGGTGTGAAGATCCAACGTTGACGATCAGCAAGCTGATTGAATAATTTTTCTATATGCAGTTCTAGCTCTGCTTTTCCCAAGCGGCTGGCTAAAAGCGGATCTAATTCTGATAATAAAACATCACGGGCTTGGCTATATTCTGCATTGATTTCCATGTTGGGAAATGCTGCTTTATTTGTATCTACAGCAGCAGAGTTTTGCTCTACAGAAGGGAAGCTTTTCGTGCTTTTACCGTTACCAGCATCTAGGTTGCCTGAACTTAAATGATCTGAGCTTAAAGTGTCTGGCTTTAACGTCTCAGAGTGAGGTATTTGTTGAGTTTGAATTTTTCGACCGAACATAGCTATAGTGCAACTCTTTTCGATTTACTTTTACCTAATGCACGCAATAACTTTTGCAGAGGGTTAGTCTCTTTTTTGACTGTTTTAGATCGCGTTAATATATGGGCGCAGATTTCATCAACTTTTTCACCGTACTTCCCGTTTAATAATAAGCTCGCTTGCCCTAAATTAGCGGCATCCAGTGCTTGCTGGCCGGCATAGGGAAGAGTTATTAGAGGTTGCTGCAGCGCTTGTTGTAATTTATTCGGCGCTATTTGCTGGCTGCGTTCTTTTCGTGTTTGGTTTAAAACAAAGATATGGCGGGTATTACTCTCATGTTGAAGCACAGAATTTTTAGCCAGCTGCTTCTTTATTGAATTCCAGTGATGCAATACTGAAACACTACTTTCTAATACCCAGATACATATATCGGCTTGCTGCCATAGACTGTTAGCGAGATTATGATGTCTAGGAATATCCCAAAGGGTAGCTGTTGCTAGCTCACTAAACTTCTGTCGCACGGGTTCTATGTTATTGCTGATACTGGCGTCGCTTGTGTCTATGGCTAAATAATTTAATCTCGGTATCAGGGTTTGGCTGATGCGCTCTAAATTATTAAGCTCGAGTAGTTGCTCTAGAGGAATAGCCTGCTGTTTTATTTCTGGCCAAAATAATGCCAGATCACCGAGCTCAGTATCTGCGTCAGCCAGTAGAGTATGGCTGCCGAGTTGTGCTAGTTTCTGTGCTAACGCGACGGTCAATGTGGTACTGCCAACTCCACCTTGTAAACCACTGATAATAATATTTTTATTATTTTTCGCTCGTAGATTTGATGACAAGCCTAGGCCTTGTTTGATACTGTGGGTAAGAGCATCGTAGTTTATTGGCAAGGAAAGGTATTCTTTTATGCCTAGGTCAAGTAGCTGACGGTATTTGGCGAGTGGAATTTCTTGGCCAATAAGAATGACTTTGGTACCGGGTTCACAAACTTCGGCTAGTTGATTTAATACATCAATACTTTCATCATCATTCACAATATTGGAATGAGTTATTGAATTAACATCAACGATTAAAATATCCGGTGAAGCATGGCTTGATAAATATTCTAACAACTGGTGAAAGGCGGTGATCATCACTTTATAATCAGTGATCGCTAGATCTTTAGTTAAGTGATTAATTTGCGCTTTTAAATCCGCTTCATGCTGAGTACCGCTGGCAATAAAGGTTAATAAAGATAGTTTCATCGTATTGTCCTATTTATTATCCTAACTACTGGCCAGTAATGGCAGGTGGTGTTAAAGGTTCCGCTGGAGCTTCGGGCTCGGCTTGTTGGATCGTCCTGCGGTAATAACGGTTTAGCGCATTAATACTGTGTTCTGAACTTGCTGGAGCCAGCTTTTTACCACGTACTAGATCACTCGGGTCTGCTACCAAAACGGCTAGATTACGTTCATTTGCACAACCAAAGTTACTGCTTTGACTGACCTTACTGTCGGCCATATTAGGAACCTTCCAAGAAGGACATTGTGGAATGCTGCGTTTAATAATGATGCCGGCAATAAAGAGGTTGTCGGTCGGTAAAGTGACATGAGAATCAAATAATTCTATTTGTTGATTCGATAAACCTTGCTGTAATAAAAAAGCTTTCAGCTGAGGGTAAGCAGCTTTTTTATTGTCTAGTTTTAGTCGCACATCAGCTAATGGTAATTTTTTAAGCCACTTATATAAACTGGCTTGTGCTTCCGCATTAAACGTACGAGTGGATGATCGCCATTCTACTTCTTCGATAGATAATTTGATTTGTGCTTTAGGAGCCATGCCAGCACAGCCAAATAACAGGCTTGATATAGCAAGCAAAAGCGCCATCAATAGGTTATTGCTTGAAAGTAATTTGCTCAGAATTTTCATTGTCTAGGTTACCTAATTTGTCGCGTTAAAATATAAAACCGTAATCACCAACCAATTTAATTTGGTCATTTCCGATTGGTTCGCTAGTCGTTGAATTTTGTGGTTTCAATATCCGACCATAAAGGTAACGCTGCCAGTGGTCGTAAGGTTCCATGCCATGTTGTGGGATTTGTAAATTATTCTCACGGCTAGGCTCAACGATGTAAGCCGTTGCTATGATGACTAATTCAGTTTCTTTACGGATATAGCTTTCTGATCGAAAGAGCATGCCAATAATAGGAATGTCGGAGAGAAAAGGAATTTCATCTATGATGGTATTTTCTCGTTCGTGTAATAAACCGCCCAAGACAAAACTTTGTCCACTGGCGAGTTCGACAGTCGTTGAAGTTGATCTCACAGTCAGAGCAGGAGGGATATTGCCGTTGGCCGATAAGTTGCTAAATTCACTGACGGATGGGTTTACTTTTAAGCTGATTCTATTGGGGGATAATATGGTTGGAGTCATATCTAATTTAACCCCATAATCTCGATATTCATATGTAACGGGTTGATTGGCTGCGGTAGGCTGAGGTACTGGGAATTGTCCGCCTGCAAGGAATTGAGCTTGTTCACCTGATACTGAAGTCAGATTAGGTTCAGCTAATATACTAATTAAGCTCTCATTTTCTAGGGCTGTTAATTGAGCGCTTAAACTATTTGCTGGCAATGTTAATGTTTTTAATGGAATGGCATACCCAAGGCTTAAATCTGCATTAAAGCCAAACTCTCTTGACGTTTGGCGATCCATTTCTGCAATGCGAACTCGAATATTGACCTGGGTTGGTAAATCCACATTGAGCTGATTGATTAGCTCACTATTTGTACCATCGGTTTCTGAGTTGGATAGATAACCTTGAGCAAGAAACATGATTTGGTCGGCTTCTTGGGGAGTTGTAACATTACCGCTCAGAATTAATCGCTTAGCCGTTGAAATTACATTGACTTGGCTATTAGGAAATTGCTGTTTTATTAACTGATCTAAACCTTCAATGTCATGCTTAACTTGAATAGTGCGAGTATAGATTACTTTTTCATCTTGGCCTAAAACATAGAGGGTTGTCATACCCGCGGATAGACCAAATAGAAACAAAGACTTTGAGCTTGGAGCCTGATAGCTAGCAATGCTAGGGTCGGCAATAAACACGGCTTTTGCCGCTTCTGGCAGCTGAATCAGTTCACCTTGTTTAATCAACAGGCTCAGATTTTCTGTCTGGGCCCCTTGAGATATCTGTACCTGAAAAACAATAAGCATTAGGGCCAGTATTTTAATCATCATCTTATTGCTCTTTGTCTTCACTAGTATTTTCATCTCGCTGTGGGTAACCAACGATTTGAGTCATGTTGCCGCGCATAAGCACAAGCCCAGGGTCCGGTTTTAGTTGGTCTACTGCGGTATGCACATCACCGCTCCAAGCTTCCATATAGGTAATATTTCCAGGGTCACGTCTTGAACGTAAGCTAAGTGCCAGTTCCCCCATTCGATTGGCGATGGTTAGGTGCTGTGCCAATCTAGGATCAACTTCTAGGGTGGCGGTGGTTAATGATGTGCCTAGTTCGTTGTCTGGATTCGCAACACTTTGGCGATTGATTGCAATGACGCGAATAGCAGAAGCCAGTGTTTTACTGGTTAGCATGGATATATCGCGACCTCGTTGAATGGCTCTCTCACCCCGGTCACTATCGGCGTAAAACGTTAATAAAATATCGACAAAATCACCTGGGCCAATCAAACCCGCGTTTGCAGTTACTTCATTCACAGGAATACTAATCGCGCGGGTTTCTGGAGCGAGAACGGCAGCTAAAAATCCTTGCTGCTGTGGCCTAATTAAATTGCTATAAGCAATGGCTTCCCCTACTTGGGTTTCTTTAAAAACGACGGCGCCGTTAAAGTCATCGAGGTCAAATCGGTGGCTTCGAATCCAACCGCTGCCTGTCACCTCTCTTTTTTCCCAAGCAACATCGCCTTTATCGATAAAGCTGCCATCCTCCAGTGTTCGCTGAGCAACCAGTACCTTGATCACTTCAACCACTTGTGCCGGTGCCGTTGTAGGAGTTGCGATTTTTTTAGCAGCAGGGGTCATGGCTGCTTTTATAAAAACAGCACCGAGTATTGAAAATATAAATATCAAAACAAACGCGAACAGGCGCTTAGTGTTCATAAGTGGCTCCAGCTTGGCAATTGGTAAAATACGATCAGAATGATAGTTGCGCTGTTCATAGGAACTAATAATGCAAGAGAATCGGTGGTTTTAAATCGAGTTAAAATTACAGATATCATGGCAATTGTTGAAAATAATAAACACCAATCTGCCCATGCAATTTGCGGTAGCCATGGCAGACTCAATATTAACCATTTGCTATCACTGCCTCCCCAGACTCCCCAATACCATAATGAAAAGCTCGTCATAGTTATCACGAGTAATCCCATAATAAGCTGGTTGTTAAACTCAACATTCACCGAGGAATGGAGTAGCGTTAAAACGAGCATGGAGAGGGTGAGTGGGTGGCAAACGTTGCGATATTGAATGTCTTGAATCATAGCGATCAGCAATAGGCTAATCGCTATGATTATCAAACTACTCGATAATAGACTTTCTATTCTGTTGTGCCTTGTAGCTGTTCTGTAATACTGGTGAAGGTGCCTTGTAGGGCTTCCATAAAGGGACTATCACCACCAAAAATTGCTCCAATACCCAGTGCGATGGAGGCCGCTAATACCCCGTACTCGATGGCGGTTACGGCGCGTTTATCTTGGGCAAAGCGAGTTAATGTTTGTAAAAATTTCATACTGTATCCTCAATAATTGGCGACATTATATATTGAATGTGATTGATTCGCATTAAGATTATCAACTAATTACATATTAATGACGGCAAATAAATGGGTGTGAGGTATTGAGCTGCTGATTATAAGCTCGCCAGCCCCCGTAGTAGGTTAGCGCTCGTGCTCGGCCATACTGAATTTCAGCGTCAGCTAACCAATAGTGTGTATTTCCTAGAGTTAAACTGAGCTTTTGAACGAGTTCATCAATAAGACTCAAGGCTTGTGTTTCTTCAATCAACTCACTGTTGTTCGCTTGGCAGTAGGCTTTAGCATCGGACCAAGTTTTTGCCGTATCAAATTTTTGATAACAGTGACCAGCAATTTGGAAGCTGTCAGAGTTGCAGTCTTTTTCATCAGGAGTCGGATCAGGAGAGGAAGTGCTTTCCTCTCTTATTAGCATGACATTGGATCGAGCATCGCGCAGGTATTGTGAGCTGGATAGATAATCACTGTGGCTCCATAAGCTGATTCTGTCATCTGCCCCTGTCACCTTGTTTAGCCAGAAGTAATCCTTATTGGCACTCAAGGAGGCGACATTTGGAAAATAAACCGAGCTGTTCATAGGTTTTAGGGCGATGATTTCTTCCTTATGAGGCAGGCGCCAGTCATTGTGACCACAACGATTTGTATTATTCGCAAGACTAACGCCGGTGTCAGCTGCGCTTTTATCGAGGTTAATATCTTGATAGTTCCCATCTTGAGTTAATACCGTCCAAATCCTAGGCTTGCTATAGCGTTGGTTGAGTGGCCCTTTATCTTTAACGCAAGCCCAACTATTCGCTGACACTTCGACAGGATTGCCTGCTTGATCAAGGCGTTGATATCTTGAGTAGCGTACTGCTCGCAAAGCATGATATTGACCACCGGTAATACTGCCTTGTTGATTGAAGAGTTTTCCTCCTGCTTGATTTTCTGTCACCGTTATATCGACACTGGGGTGTTGGTATTTAACAAAATCATTCATGCCCGTTTTTTTGATGCTGTTCGAATCAACCGCTCTATCGCGAGTCCAGAAGTAGGGCTCTAATAAATAAGGATAGTAATTAGGATCTACGTCGCCGCCATTGGCTTGATCGCGCTGTTGAATTTCGGCTAGGTGCGACTGATGATGTTTGAAAATTTGCTGATCTATACTTTTTACTTCGGGTGTCGAGGCTGGTGTAGAAGCGAGAGGCTGAGTATTTAATAGTTTCAATTCGTCAATGCTGGGAACAGTCCAATCAGAATACCCGCAATAGTTTATTTGATTTAATAAAGTGATAAAGTGCTCAACGTTATCATCTTTAGAATATTGACGAATTAATCCATTAGGGCGATGGAAATTTGAACTGATACTGGCATCCCATGCGAAGTCCCAAAATAAATTCTCTGCCTGCATACCTTCCGGTATGACTCCGAGATCAGAAAATTTCATGTCTTTTGGGATTAATAAAGACCAGTTAACTTGCTCTGAATTTATCTGTTGCTGAATGCAGTGATAATTTAAATTATTTATATCAAGAACTTCACCACGGGCATTAATTTTCGTAAAGCCATGTTCATCCGGCTCAGTCGGATTTGGATTTGTTGGATCTGGATCTGGATCTGGATCTGGATCTGGATCTGGATTTTTTGGACTAAGACCAAGCTCTTCGTCGGTTAAATACCAATTAATAGAACTGGCTAACCAAGCCTGGCTAATGGTTTTCGCTGAGCTATCGCTATGCTCAGGGAGATTAACCAGGCTGCCTAATTGATTGAGTTGATTTTGGCTAAATTTTTGCCAACTGAGCAGCTGAATATCGGCTTGTTTTGCGCTTGAATAGTCTACTCGTTCACTGGCTTGATGAATGATTTCTTGTAGGGTAAGTAAGATAATATTGGCTGCTTGCTGAGCTTTGTTATCTTCAAGAGCAATATAATCTTGTGCTGTTTGTTTTGCCGTTAACTCAAGGGCTTGCCATAAAATTTGTTGGCCTTGTACTAGAGTGAGGCCTTGTTCTTGCCAAATATAGAGCAGTGATGTGAATGGGGTAATGAGTTTAGGATTGGTGCTTAAGCCGAACATAAGGTAGCTATTCGCGCTGCTGCTAGTATTACTACCTTGCTCGCGGCTATAGCCTTGAATGACTTGTGCTAATAAATTTGAATTAAAAAACTCATTTATGGAATACTGCCCCTGATTATTACTTTGCTCAGTACTTTCATCAAGTTCACACATCTTATTACTGTTTATATCCTTACAGATAAATGCTTTTTCTAGGTAATTCGTGTTTAACGTTGAATTACTTGTGGCACCTATTATTCGACCACTATTATCGGCTGTAAAGATAGGCGATTTATCAACGCTCGGGTTTCCGCCAGCTGAGCCATTACTATTATTGCTGGATTCGTTACAGGCTGCTAAAAAACTTAACGATAAAAGAAGCGACGAATATTTAATTAATCTGTTTTGCATGGTGATCATTTTTTAATTATGGGAAAACGCCATTAGCAGGAGCTAATGGCGTAGGCGTTTTATTTGGCGCAGATAAATGAGTAAGATCTTGATTTACCTATGGTTCCACTGTGGTTAATAGCTTGCCAGTTATTTGAGGAGTTGTATAAGTAATAGGCATAACCTGAATATCGATGATCTTCTTCTAATAACCAGTATCTATTACTGCTTTCAAGTGCAAGGTTATTCCCTAGATTATTAAAATTAGCATAGTCTTTGGATACAAGACTGGCGCTATCCGTTTCACAAAAGGCTTTTGCAGAACTCCAGTTTTTTTCTTCAGCATAATACCGATAACAAATACCATCTATTTCAGTAGCATTCACACCAAAACAACCGATTGCTCCGGTATAGGCTTCTGTTGATATTAATGAGAGGCCTGTATTGTTGTTGCCATCAACGGCTTTAACTCGAACCCGTATGCTTCCAACTTCGAAAAGATAATCACCTACATCTAATGGAAGGGAGACTACTGGGTTCCAGCTTGCCCCTGAGTCTAGGCTAAATTCATAATCAGTGGCTGAGGTGAAGCCCACGACATAATCCCAGCTGAAGGTATCATTAATATCATCAACAACGCCATTCATTGGCGCTACGGGAACGGGTAAAGCATCTGGTATTGCACCAGATATTGTACCCACCGCGCGGAATGAATATTCATAAGATGAGGATCTGGCATAGCTGCTCTTTTCTAAAGTGCGGATATCAAATACAAAGCGGTAAGCCGCTTCGGTCTCGCTAAGCCAATAATCGCCATAGCTATTCCCCGAATCTTTATGAATAAAAGGTAGGTGTTTATCAATGGCCATACGCGTTAATTGAGCACTGGTTGGTAGTGACCAATCAGTGACGCCGCACATGCCTGTGTCACTGTTATGGCTATTTAAACGAGTAATAAGTGCTTCTAGATCTGAACCTCTAACCTCTTGGTCCTGATCAATCACTAGCTTATGCTGAGTCCAGACTTGGTCGCCAATACGAATACAAGCACTATTGCTATCATCTGTAAGCGCTCTTCGTCCATCTTCATCGATTTTAGTCACAGCGGGCGCGGGTGATATCCGATCTTCGCGATACAAGCGTGCGGCTATGGTATAGCCGTCAGCTAGGGTATCGTCATTAATCACGCTAGTACTGATAGCAGCTTGTCCTGGATGACTGATGTATTCAGCAAAGCTATAAACTTGAATCTGATTAGCATTACTTGAGTCGATATCTTTACTCCAATAACCAAAGCGATTGATGAGTTGATCGCCTGAGAAGTTGCCGTCGTCGTTGTGATTGATAAATACGGCATCATCAATCTTATCGAAACTATTAAGCTCTTCCGTAGCAAGACTCTGTAGTTGTGAAAGCGACGGCAGGCTCCAATCGTCTTTTCCACATAGTTGATTATTATTCGCTTGAGTAACGCTTGCTAAAGCTTCAATGTAATTTATGCCATTGACCTGATTATCTGAAGCGGATTCCAATAGAGCCCACATTTTATTTTCAGCAGACAGTGAATCTCCTTGTTGAATACAAGTCCAACCTTGAGACTGTGTTGCTGCGGTATAAATTAAACGGCCTTTATGATCCAGTTTTGCGTAAGGTTTATTATTAAACTGTGCTTCTGCCCAGCTAATTGTGAACCCCGCCGTAGCCCAAGCTGCATCATAACTTGCTAAGGCTTGCTGGTGGCTGGCTAGCGCTTGGTTCACTGAATTTTGTTGCAATAATTTCAGCTGGTCTAGATAAACTTGCAGGCTAGCATCAAGCACATTCAGTGGCTGGCTGGCCAGATCAAGATAGGCTTGAATGCTGTTAACTTGTGTATTGAGTTTTTCTATTTCTTGCTTAGAAATTCCTTCCGTTAACAACAGCTGCATAGCACTTTCAAACCTGACTTTCGCTTCTGCAGCATTGCTGATTGCATCGGTAGCGGTTTTTAATTGTGCCGTGACCGTGACTAAGTTTTGCTGATCTGAGTTGACATCTTGCTCAACTGATATAGCTGGATTATAAACGGCTAGCGCATTTTTACTGATGCTCTCACTGCTGGTAATCAAACCTGCGACATCGGTTAATGCTTGTTGCAGCGAGGCGCGGGTACCTTTTATTTCTGTTGTTTTCTGCACGTTATTTTGATTCAAACTGATTGCACTGGCGAGATTTTCTGCGCTGCTATGCTCATTCGCTTGCATTGCCGTTAAAGCTATTTGAGATTTATTCAGCTGGCTATTGGCTTGGCCAATGATTCTGTAGCTTGAAGTACTATCTAAATCGCCAAGATCAGAGAGTTTGTTTTCAATGAAACTTTTAGCCGTTTCTAGATCAACTGCTAGCTGTGCATAGTCAGTGATTGTGGCTGCATTATTGCTCGCGCTGGTTTGACTGTTAACGTGATTGATCGCAGACACTTCATTCGCGATGGCTAGGGTATGCTGTTGCTGAATTTTTAATTGGGCAATGCGAACCTTGGTTAATTCTATTTTAGAGTTTACCTGCCCCAAGCTGGTTTTAATGCTGTTTAATGACGATTTCAATGCTAAATAATCAGCGTTTTCTTGCAAGCTCTTAGCTTGTGCAACTTGCGCTTCGCTAACATTACCATCGATATTATTCGCCAATAAATTTAATAACCCAGAAATACGAATGATGAGCGTATTGGCTAATTTAGTTTGATTATTGCTTAACGCATCTTCTGCAGTTTCTTGTGCCTGATCAAGCTCATTATCTTGGGCGCTATAGCTTGAGCTAATTAAGTTCTCAAGTTGTTCTATGCTAGTCGCTGCCAAGAAGGCGTCCATTGCCGCTTGCTTGGCCGTATTGACAGTGGCTGCTAATGTTTGAACTTGAGCTAAAGGCGCAACAATGTTGGCGAGTTGGTTTTCAAGTTGAGTCAATAATTCTTCAGCACTTTGCAAGCGGCGCATGGGTTGTAAATAACCATAGCTAGCGAGATCAGCAACAACACCGGCTGAAGATATTTGCTGATAATCATTCGTTGGACTCAGATCGGCAAGGTGGTAGCCATAAGAGCCAGAGCTTCTTAAATACGGGAAATATTTATCGAAGCCCCAGTCAGAGTTTTCAACTAGGCTAGCGATATTTAATAATATTGGGTAAGACCAATTATTAAAGCCGCAGTTCGTATTATAATTTTGATTAATGGTTGTTAATGCACTGTCAGCAGAGCTGCGATTTTCATAATCGTAATAGTCGTGGAGTTGTGGGTCGGCCAGCCAATAAACCGAATCAGCTGCTCGGTTATCTCGGGTACAAACCCAAGTGCCATTGTCTTCACTGATGTGTTTAGCATCTGTTGCTAGGCGGTTTAATTGGGCGTCCAGCTTAACAAAGGCGGTCGGCGAGAGTTCCAAATCAGATACTGCCATGCGGTATGAGTTAGGCACGCTATCGTCACCGCCTTCAGCATTGGGCTTAATGCGAATGTAGATCTTGCCTTGAGCTTTCTCACTCACTTGAATCGCTTGTTGTGGCGTATCTAACCATTGGCCTTGTTCGCCAATTCGGTATTGATACTCTTTACTATTATCTGCAGGTGTCCAGCTGATACGGTCATTTTCATCATCGATAATAATGCTGTTGGCAGCTTGTGGACGATCATCAGAACTGTCACAGACATCCCCTAGTAGATCACCGTCTAGGTTGGCTTGATCGGTATTCGCAATGCTTGGGCAGTTGTCTTCTAAATTCACAATGCCATCACCATCTTTATCGGCGTCGCATACGTCACCCTTATTATTGCCATCGAGATCCGCTTGATCGGCATTGGCAATGGCTGGGCAGTTGTCTAGGCCATCGATGATGCCATCTTCATCTTGATCTAGGTCGCATACGTCACCTATGTTATTGCCATCTAGATCAGTTTGTTCTGGGTTAGCCGTGGTAGGGCAGTTATCCAAGCCATCGATAATTGTATCGTTATCTTGATCTGAATCGCAGGCATCCCCTGTGTTGTTATTATCTAGGTCAGTTTGATCCGGGTTTGCAATGGCTGGGCAGTTATCTAAACCATCGATGATGTTATCGTTATCCTGATCAGGATCGCATGCGTCGCCAGTATTGTTATTATCTAAATCTGCTTGATCTGGATTAGCAACGGCCGGGCAATTATCTAAACCGTCGATGATGTTGTCCTTGTCCTGGTCTGGGTCACAGGCATCGCCGGTATTATTCTTATCCAGATCCGTTTGGTCTGGGTTAGCCAGTGTTGGGCAATTATCCAAGCCATCAATAATGCTATCGCCATCTTGATCTGAGTCGCAAGCATCACCCACGTTATTATTATCAAGGTCGGTTTGATCTGGATTGGCGACTGCAGGGCAGTTGTCCAGACCATCGATGATGCTATCGCCATCTTGGTCGGTATCACAGATATCGCCGATATTATTGCTATCTAAATCCGCTTGATCGGCATTGGCATTTGCTGGGCAATTATCTTGTTCGTTTAATACCGAATCGCCATCAATATCGTTATCACATACGTCGCCAAACGCATCATTATCCAGGTTATTCTGGTCGGTATTTTTTATAGCAGGGCAGTTATCGAGTTCATTATTGATGCTGTCGTTATCGCGATCGTTATCACAAACATCACCTATTTTGTCGTTATCCAGATCGGCTTGATTGGTATTAGGCACTGTCGGACAGTTATCTAAGCCATCGATGATAGAATCTTCATCACCATCACGATCACAGGCGTCGCCAATGTTATTGTTATCGAGATCGACTTGATCTGAGTTGGCAGTTGTTGGACAGTTGTCTAAGCCATCAATAATAGAATCATTATCTTGATCGGAGTCACAGGCATCGCCTATGTTGTTTTTATCAAGATCTACTTGATCGGCATTGGCAAGTGCTGGGCAGTTATCTAGGCCATCTATAATGCCATCGTTATCCGCATCGCTATCACAGGCATCGCCTATTTTATTATCATCCAAATCTATTTGATCGGCATTACTAACGGACGGGCAGTTATCTAAACCATCAATTAAGCCATCATTATCTTGGTCGGGGTCACAAATATCCCCACGATTATTATTATCCAAGTCTACCTGGTCTGGGTTGCTGACGGCAGGGCAATTATCAGCAGCATTGATGATGCCATCGTTATCATCATCTCTTAAACCGATTTCGCCGTTGATGGCAATATCAAACTCTAGGGCGGAAATAGTTAAATCATCTTCTTGTTGAATCAGTTCATCGGATAGTTCGTGCGCCGTTTTAATCGCACCAGCATTCGCTGTTGCCACAATTATGTTATTTAATTGTGCCAAAACTTCTGGTGTGAATTGCTGCCAGGCTAACGATTCAACGATTCCTTGCTGTTGGCTAGGGTCAGTAATAAAGTCCTGACTGAGCGCTTGCGTGGAGGTTTTTTGAATACTGTTAACGATAGCTTTTGCGATCAACTGCAATTGGGCATTATTCTGTGCAATATAATCTTGAGTTAAAACTTCAACATTTACAGATAATACGTCACTGAGTTTTTCAAGCGCCTGTATGGGATTTCGATCTGTGAGTAAATTGCTTTGCAAGCTGGTAAATGGCGTTACTAAACCATTATGAGATGCTGGAGCTTGCATAATAAAACCGCTGTTGATGATGAGGCCATCATCTAGATCTCGAGTAATGCCTGCTTTTGCCTGCACCAATAAAGCTTTGCCTTTAAAGTCTTTAAGCGGGAAGCGGCCTTGGTTATCCGTTTTAACAGAAGTTTCTTCAGCATCACACTGTCGGTTTTTATTACTGTCGATGCAGACGATGGCATTTTCTAAATAGCCATCAATAACACGACCATATTCGGTTGTTCCTGAAGAATCTGGGCTTAAATCTGAATCTTTTTTTGTATCGTTGGAGGACGAGCCACCGCAAGCCGTCAGTGCCGAGATGGCACCGATAGCTATCATGTTTTTCCAAAGTCTCATTGTGAGGTTCCTAAATTTTATAAGCTATTATTTGCTTTTATGGTGATTTCGAAATCTCTCGTCCAGCGAATCGCTTCTCCGCGGAAGTAGCTATTGACAGTTGCCGTTAATATTCCGTTTTTCGGCGTTGTGGTTTGTATGATGCGACCTTGCTCACGACCACTATAATTAATATGATTTTCGAGCTCAGATGATACGCTCCAATTTATTATCAGCTCTTCCAGTTCCTTCAAATTTAAATCAATAAGCTCGTTGGCATTAGCAGGCAGGATTAAATCTTGCTCTATATTTTTAAGGTTTATGTTGTTTGCGGCAATCAAACTATTGGTTAATGCGGCGCTGACTAGCTGTATTGGGTGGTTGGTATTGGCGTAGAGTGCTAAGTTTTTAATTTGATTATTCTGTTGAATAACTATTTGATTGCCATGCCATTCAAAATGATCAACTTCTTCTTTTTGCGCTAATAGTTGATTATCTGGCTGACGGAAAATAGAAAGTGTGTTGTTTTTTAAACGAGCATATAAACTGCCGTCAATATTAAAGGTAACTGGGCCTTCACCTTTAAGTTCACCTTGGTCTAGTCGTATAGGGTTGTAAGCTAAACGAGTATCCCATAATTGCCATTCATTATGACTGCTGATGAGTAGTTTATTACCCGCATCTAACCATTTAATGCCTTGCACTTGATTGCCTGCGAAAGAGAAATCTGTCATTACCTGCATATCGGCCAGTCTCACTATGTAGCTTTTTCTACCTTGCTCTTCGGTAATCAATGCGTAATCCGCTTGTGGATTCAATTTCATCAATAGAAGATTCGAATTCAATTGCAGATAATAATTGGTGGCTTCTCTCATCGTGCTTGAATCAAGTAGATAGATACGGCGTGCAGCATTGTCCCAAGCTAAGAGTTGTTTACCATCTTGTGAGACATCAAACTTTTCTAAACTCATTTGAGAGCAAGCAGCGATGACGGGGGTTTTATTATTATTCGTGAGGTAATGGTCGAATTTAAATATGCCATGGCTTGTAATATTATTATTACAGGCTCTAGGTGCCGTTGCTTGTTGGCTAGTATCTCGGGTTAAAAACAAACCGGTTCGATTATCTGAATTTAAATGCACGGAATGTACTTCCCCAGCTGGGGTTAGGCTTCTTGGTTGTGTCGGTTGCGAGTCGGGTGTTGAAGGTAAATTAGGTGCCGGCGCAGGAGCGGGCGCTGGTGCAGAGGTTGTTGCAGAGGCAAAAGCATCCACTTTGTTGCCTGTATTGTCTGTCATATTAGCGGATGGCAATACTTTGAATTTTGAGTTTGAATCATCTTCCGCTGTACTGGAGTCATTTAATATGGCTTCTGTACCAGGGGACAAATTGAGCGATTGTCTAAAAATTAATTGGCCATTAGTGGCTATATTGAGTTGAGAAAGTGTTCGCTCGGCATGAACTAGGGTCACTCCTGATTGTTGATTAGAAAACCCCCAGTTGAGGATTTCTTTTTCACTAATGTAATGGCCTGTTAATACTAAGGGTAAGATTTCCTGATTGATCAGGCTGATATCGGCAGGACTATCGATGGAGCGATTTAAAATCATGGCTTCAATCGTTGCAGTAATCGCATAGTCTGTTGAATAAAGCCATTGGGCTTGGCCTAAGTGCTCTCGAGCAAGGGCCTCTTGTTGTTGGTAGACAGAAGATATTTGAGCGTTTAACGGCCAAATGATACCTAATTTCTCAGCTAGATAATTCTTTGCTTGGTCAATATTGTTAACGCTAGGGTTGTGGTACAACTCGTGCCATAACAGGGTGGTCAATGCATCAGTTTGAGCACTCGACGTGGGCGCTTTTAAAACTAAAGTTTGTTTACCCGTTAACGAATTGACTGTTTCAAGCAGGCGTGTTGAATTTCCATCGGAAGATAGGGATTTTGTGTCGCTAGTTTTAGTTGTGTAGTTTTCTAACTCAGTCGTTTCGCAACGGCTATTTTGGTTGTTATCGATACACTCCCTTTCAATTAATTGTGATGTCAATGGAGCCGAATTAAAATTCTCACCTCCGCAGGCCGTGAGAAAAAAAATCAGTCCGGTTGTGATGACTTTTACCACAGGGATTAAGTTATTGATCAGCTTCATTGTAATTCTAAATCTAAATGATAATATGTCTTATTATTATTAATGTTTATTGCTGAGATGTAAACTAGTGATTTATCAAAAAGAAAATATGTTGAGCTTATCCATGGCGCTTTTACTGTCTGCTTGTGGAGGAGAATCTTCGAATAGTGACGACAAAAATGAGCTGCCCAGCTCAGGAACCATAGGCGGTGGGGGTTCTATACCTATTGTGCAGATTCCTGATCAGCCAATAAATGATACGGCGACATTAAAATCTTTTGCTCAGCAAAATATTTTTCAAAGTAGTCCGGGTGCCCAGTCTTTAGTGAGCTTAGATTTATCCAATAATCAATTACTGATTGCATTGGATTCACCAAATAGCTTGCGGCTTTTAGACGTTAGCGATTTATCCCAGCCTTCTTTAATTATTAATCAGGTTTTCGCCACCAGTACAGCGGCGAAAGCAGGTGATTACGAAGAAGAGGAAGAGGAAGAGGAAGAATCGTTTTTTCGAGTGCTTGACGATGACGATGACGATGACGATGACGATGACGATGACGATGACGATGACGATGACGATGACGATGACGATTATGGCTCTGTAACGTTATTTCCAAACACTTTAATACAAGCATCATTTGATAAAGCCAATCCATTAAATATTTGGGCGGTTGTTCCTTATCGCTCACCGAATCAAATAGAAATAGATTTGGGGATCGGTTATAGCAGCCAGTATGGTGTTTATGCGGGGGCGTCTTCTTTATTATCGGCTACTGGCGATAATAGTGATCGTTTTATGCGTGCGACCTCTAAAGATATGGATGGCAATGTCCTTGCCAGTACTGGTTATATCAAGAAAACAATACAATCTCAAAGCGGTCGTCAAATTGGTTGGCAGGTTTATGATAATGCATCGACAGGCTTAACGGATTACAACCTTGTTGAACTCAATTCGAAAGCCGAAGTTAGTGCTCAAAGTCCTGCTCTAACCTGGAAAAATGGTGATAAATTGCAACATTGGGCAATCGATAAAGAGGGGGAGACCTTAGCGATTGTTACCAAAGATGTATCGTCTCGGTTTAACCTTCATTTATTAGATATTAAAGTACTGGCTAATACTTCCATGCTTAATAGTTTTGTAATGCCATTGAATCCGGTTGCTAGCACTGCTGAAGTCGTTGCTGATGTTACTTTCTTTGATTCCGGGAAAGCGATTGCTATCGCTATGGCGAATCGAGTGGATATTTTTGATGTTACTTCGTCAACTTTAACTAAGCGTAATAGCTTATCTTATGTTGATTCGGTTAGCGCCATTGAGAGTCACCCAAAGCGAGGCTTTTTAGCGGTTATGCATGGGGATGATATTGAATTATTGGCTGCTGAAAAGCCTGAAGAGCAAGTATCGACATTGCAATTAAGTCAGACTTATCAGTATATGGATATGGAAGAAGATTCTTTAGTCGTTTTCTCGGCTACTCATTATCAGTTGCTGAGCTATTAAAATTAGTTTCTAAGATTAATAACTCACTATTAATAAATACAGGTATGGTCAATATTTTATAATCATACCTGTACTTAACCAGTTTGCTATAAATCCTGTACTGTGTTGATAGCTACCGAGTTGGCCATTAAGGATGATTAAGTTTTTCCATTCGTAGGCTAGACCTGCTTCAAAGCTGTTAGCAGAGTAGTTTCCTAATCTATGATCGGAACTGCCATAACCTGTGATATGAAATTCAGGGTTGTTGCTATCAGGGGCTTTATAAAAGTTGGCTGCACTCTGTTGATAATGTCGTGCCAGTAAATGCAGCGTCCATTGTTTATCGAGGTTGATATAACTTTTGCCATTAAAGGTTTGTGAACGAATCCCCCAGTCATCTTGATAAAGGCGAATACTTGTATGGGTGCTGATGGTATTGCTCCATTGTACTAACCAGTTCCCTGCAACGCCTCCACCTTGCCTTGATTCCGGTCTTTCTTCCGCGGATAAATAACTTTCCAAAATGCCATCATTGTTGCCATCGAATTTACGTAAAATGGTTTGGTAATGATTTGATAGGTAACCTGTATCATAGACAATAAAAAGATTACCATCGATGCTACTGCGTTGGGACATTATTTGGCTAATGCCTAGTTGGATATTAGTTGCGATTAAATCCTCCCAGTGAGTTTGGTAGTTTGAGTTGAATACCAGTGATTGGTTGCTTTGCAGTGAAGCTCCCAAGCTGTAGCTACGATTTTTGTAGCGATCAGCAAACCATAAGTAATTGGCAGAGACTGCATTGCTTTTATAATCCGGCTCTTCTGAATAATCTAATCCGATAGTTAATTCATGACGTTTTTTATCTCGGCTTAACCAACTGATTCCCGCGGAGTCTCTTTGCTCTACAGGTACGGTTACGTTCTGTACGCTGTAGCCTGCACTATCGATACCATAAATGTTAGAAGAAGAGGCTGCCTTAACAGTATCAGGAGCTGTAGTCATCGTTACTTTGGGTTGCCATGCGGGTGATGCTCCTGAGATAGTATCCAAACCCGCAGTGACCTTAATTTGATGGTCGACAGAGGGGTTGGATTCAATGCTCAGAGTATAGTCATCAACGGCAATGCGTTTATCATTTTCTTGATAGCTTAAATATTGAACTGAGATTTTATCATCGGCCTGCACCAGTGCGGATGCGGCAGCTGTCAATAACGCTAGGCTGGTCTTGTTTTTCATTAATTACATCCACAGCCGCCGCCAGCAACACCTAAACCGCCGCGACTGCTTTCTTTAGAAGCGTATATTTTTTGGTTGAATTTTTCACTGTCGGGATTTAATCCGCCTGGCTTCATGGTCGCTTTTGCTAAGGTCGCTTTTTGCCAAGGTTTTACTTTTTCCGCAGTGAAGATATGCAAAAAATTATCCCAGATTGGTTGATCAGCTTGCGGTAACTTTTTTGCGAAATAATGGCTTGTTAATTTATTTGAGGGATAAGCCATTTTTGTTGCAGTTTTATTTAATTTTATGATTCTTTCTGGATTTGGTTTGAGTTGTTTGTCATTCGCAACACTTGTGGCTTGCGTTTCAATGGCTTCTGTATTGTGGGTTGCCAGTATTGCCATACTGTTATGGCTATAACGATTGAGCGTATTCTCTGAAGTATTTTCAGGGTTATCTTGTAAGTATTGATAATGGCCGCAGGCACTTAACCCGCTAGCCATAATGACTAGCTGGGTATATTTAATTAGTTTCGCCATTACTTGTAGCCTAGTGTAATAAGATCAGACTTGATGATCTCGTCGATATTTGCCATCGCGCCAAGGTGCATTTTTTTAACGATACCATTCTGGATGTAATACAGAGCAGGCATGCCTAAGGGTTCAAAAACATCAATCATTTGCTGCTCAGGATCCATGTAGACACGAAAATTAAGGCCTCCTGTCGGTTTAAAGGTATCGATATAGGCTTGCCCTTCATCGATCTCCTCATCGACATTGATGCCTATCATATCGATTTGCTGATTGTCTAAGTTGGGAATTAATTGCGATATCTGTGGTAGCTCTACTCGACAAGATACGCACCAAGACGCAAAAAAATCTATGATGGTAATTTTATTTTTATCAATGTTTAACGCTTGCAGTAATTCAGGGCTAAGCTCTTCACCATTTTCAACAGCGTAACTGGGGAGGGTGGTTAGGGTGGTTAGGGTGAGTGTGGCGGCAATGATTAGGGATGAGATTGGATTTTTCATTGTTATTGATGGCTAAGTAATTAATATTACCGCATCTTAATGATTGTGATTATCATTTGCAAATGGTAATCAATGTTCATCCCTAGTTATCGTCGTCGGAAGTAAGCTATGTCAGTCAAAATCACAAATAGAGTAAACAGAAAAATCCGCTTCACGAAGCTTGGCTGAGCCACCTAATGCAGGCAGGTCGATAATTGCCGCGCACTCAACCACTTCAGCACCTAATTGTTTAACGAGTTCACAGGCCGCCAACATAGTGCCTCCGGTGGCGATTAAATCGTCAATCACCAGTACCTTATCACCGGCTTTAAACGCATCGGTATGTAGTTCTATGGTCGCGCTACCGTATTCTAGGTCGTAGCTTTGAGTAATCGTCTCGTAAGGCAGCTTTCCCTGTTTGCGCACAGGTACTAGAGTAAGACCTAGCTCATAGGCAAGAGGAGCACCTAATAAGAACCCTCGGGCATCCAGTGCGGCAATCCCTTGAATATCTTGACCTTGATAGCGGTGAACAAAGCTATCGATCAGCATACGAAAGACTTTTGGGTCGTGCATGAGTGGGGTGATGTCGCTGAATTGAATGCCTGGTTTTGGCCAGTCTGCAATGGTGCGCACGGCTTGGCGGATTTGTTCGCTATAAACGCTCATGGAGTTCTCGACGATGGTAATAATTATGGAAGTTTAAACAGGATATTGCATAGAGAGGATAGCAGCCTAACGAGCGTTAGGCTGCTGAGCAGTATGACTGCTTTCTAAGAAATCTATGAATAGATTATTAGAAGTGTACTTTAACTAATGCGCTTACTACGTTTTCTTTAGTATCGAAACCGGAAGAGTGCTCGATAGCAAACTTGTTATTCCAAGTTGCGTGCTCGATACCTACATATACTTTCTTGTCAGTGCCAATTAGTTGAGCAGCATCCCATTTCAACTGATAAGTAAAGTTGCTGGAAGCCGCTTTTTCATTAACAGGGTCGTTACTAGTTGCAGTCGCCCAGTCCCAGAAGCCATCAAACATGAAATTCTGGCCAGCGATCGCAAATGGTACACCCCAAACTAGTGTTGTTTGGAAAGTATCTTCGTAATTATCGTTTAGACGACGATAAGCGTTTAAGCTTAAATTTTGGAAACCTGGGATGTTGAAGTCTGTACCTAAACCAACCAGTAGGTTGTCTTCGGCTTCGCTCATTTCCCAAGTTGTCGCTACGTACAAGTTTTTAACGATGCCACCGTCAAAGTTTGATACTTTGAAGCGTGGAGATACTTCAACATAAGTTTCAGTCTGGTCGCCGTTCTCATCACCTGTAGACATTAGGCGATCACCGAAGATGAAAATATCACCCCAGCTATTGGCGCTGAAGTGCTCAAACGTTACAACCGCTTGATCAGACTCAATAACTTCGTAGCTCTGGCCATAAAGTACAGAAACAGAGTTATCGTAGAAGAAGGTTTCAGCGCTGGCAGTACCTGCCGCAACAGTCATTGCCGTTGCTAAAGCAATATTGGTAAATTTCATGGTCTTTCCTATTATTAATAGTTATTAGCATCAGTTAGATCAGAGCCCAGTATTACTTATATTGCAATATCAAGGCGTCATATTCGCATTATAGTCATGCAATACAATAATTGTCCAACTGGTCAAGCTTGTTAAAGTATGTAAGACTTACCAAACTTGACTATCGCTGAATGGCCGTTAGCCAATTAACTATAACTAATAAAGAACTGGCAGTACTCTTATGCTTGAGAAACTATTTCAATTGTCTCGTTTTGGGACTAATCCAAAGACTGAAATCTTGGCAGGTGTGACAACCTTCCTAACCATGGCTTATATTATCTTCATTAACCCAGCGATGTTGGCTCAGGCAGGCATGGATCAAGGTGCTGTATTTGTTGCAACCTGTGTCGCCGCCGCGATTGGTTGTTTCATTATGGGCTTTTGGGCAAATCTTCCTGTCGCACTAGCTCCAGGTATGGGTCTTAATGCGTTCTTCACTTACGGTGTTGTTTTGGGAATGGGGCATACTTGGCAGACGGCATTAGGCGCTGTGTGTTTATCCGGTGTTATCTTTTTTGCACTGTCTATGTTTAAAGTTCGTGAGTGGATTATCAACGCCATTCCCGATACCTTGAAAAAAGCCATCGCGGCCGGTATTGGTAGTTTCTTAGCGCTGATCGCTTTAAAGAACTCAGGCATTATTGTTGATCACCCAGCAACCTTGGTTAGCTTAGGTGACTTAACGAGTTTTGGCCCTGCTATGGCCTTGTTTGGTTTGTTTTTGGTGATTGGTTTAGTACAACGCAATGTGACGGGTGGCGTAATGATCGCCATCTTAACAGTGACTGCGATCGGTCTTGCTACTGGCAATGTTGAGTACGCTGGGATTGTTTCTGCTCCACCTTCTATGGCTCCAACCTTTATGCAGATGGATATCGCTGCCGCCTTTGATGTAGCGCTATTAAGCGTTATCTTTGCGTTCTTATTCGTTGATTTGTTCGATACTTCCGGCACCTTGATTGCGGTTGCTCAGCGTGCGGGCTTGCAGACTTCTGAGGGTAAAGTACCTCGTCTAAAGCAAGCATTAATGGCAGATAGTACGGCTTCTGTTACCGGTGCTATGTTAGGGACGTCTTCGACCACCAGTTATATCGAATCTGCTTCTGGTGTTGCTGCGGGTGGCCGTACGGGGATGACTGCAGTGGTTGTCGGCATATTGTTCTTATTAGCCATCTTCTTCGCGCCACTAGCGGGAATGATTCCAGCCTATGCAACAGCCGGTGCTATCTTGTACGTCTCTGTATTGATGATGTTTACTTTGAAAGATGTTCATTGGGACGACTTAACAGAAGCGGCCCCAGTGGTGGTTGTGCTATTGCTAACACCATTAACCTTCTCGATTGCTCATGGTATTACCTTAGGTTTTATCACTTACGCCGCGGCTAAGCTGGTGGGTGGAAAGCGTAAAGAAGTACCGTTAAGTGTTTGGATCGTTGCAGGTTTGTTATTGCTTAAAGTGATGTTTGTTTAATTGCATCATTAGATGCTGATATGAAAAAAAGCCTGCAATTTTGCAGGCTTTTTTTTTAACTCGACATTCGCATGTCGATATTATTGATCGGGTAGCCGCGCTCTTTGTAAAAGCGATAATGCTCTCGAGTAGCCGCCAAAACATCGTCTTGCTGAATAACAACTTCTAAAGCGCGTTTGTAACGCGCTAGTGTGCTGGGAATTTCGGTCGCGAGATTTACCAGTACATCAAAGTAGGGCGGTTGTTGTTCACCATAACCGATAAACACGGAACAATTCTGTTCGCTGCTAGTGGTTTCTTTGTTAGATTTTTCTTTATCGGATGCTTCAACCAGTTCGTGGGGAATAAAGCTGTTTTCTCGATAATTCCATAACAATTGGTCAAACGCTTCAGCGTGCTGTTTAGAATCTAGCTGGATGTAAACCTTGCAACGGCTTCGATAAGCTTTCTCGACTAAGCGGCAAGCAAAATCGAGGCGTTGATCAGGTTCTTGAGCGGATAAAATGTAAAAGTCGATGTCTGTCATGCCCGCATTGTATCAGAATAATACCTACGAGCATTTATTACGCGGTGTCTATTCTTGGACTTGGGGTAATTCTTGATTGTTTTTGAGTTTATCCAATTCGGCTTGCTCGGCTTTGCGCCTTTCTTCCCATTGCAGTTCACCGATTAAGCGGTCTAGGTAGCGTTGGCCCATACCGGATATTAGATCAAAGGCAAAGCCAACCTGGGTATTCGCTTCTTTAGTCGCAACAACGTGGCGAACTTCCAAACTGCAGTCCATATTATTCTGGTCATTAAACTTAATGCGCGCGATCGGAATGTTTTTTGTCGCTTTTAAACGTTCAACGATATCGCCTTTAAAAAGTGCTTTAAAGCCGCTAGAAGAGAGGTCTGCAAGACGACCAACTAGATTTTCCTCGCCGTCTTCCATTTTTAATTTAACTAATATCTGGTGGGCGGGTGGCACCATGACTCGGTAAGCGGTACGGCGCTGTAGATAAAGCACTTGGGTTGGGAATTCAACGCGATACTGCTCTTTATTCGGCTGATATTTCAAGCGCCCCGTCATGTCGAACTCTATTTTTACCCCTTGGCTATCGGCGACAACGGAAAAGCGTTGGCCAGCGCGAATGAGTTCGTTCCCTTTTTGCGGTACGACTTGATCAAGAAAGAAGCTCGAGTTTTTAAGGTTGGCATGAGTAATAGCTGAGGTGAAGTTTTCTTCACTGCCTTCAATATTAATGAACACCGGTTGTTTCATTAGAATGATTTTACGTAGAGCGCCATAGATATCCTCTGGGGTCTCTAGGTAATACTCGTTATTGCTTTCCTCAGACATTGTTTCCCTCAGACATAACTTTCATTCATTCCTTAAGCTTTTGCGTAACCCATTCCCGCTGACGCGCCTTGGGTTTGACCCGTTTTATTATATAAATTAGGAGTATTTTTCTGTCCGCGCAAGATTTTCATCAAACTTTGTGTTCTTTGTCGAGCAGTTAGTACGATAGTTGACAATATATCGGTCAAGCGGCGGTTCTCGATAAACTGATCGGTAAGGTCTTGCCACAAGGCGGCTAAGCGCTGGTTATCTTCTTCATTGGCTGATTGTAATAATGGGTGATTAATACAGTGCTTATCGAGAGGAATGTGCTGTTCTTTAAGCCAGTCACAACGCTGCTGGCTTAAGGCTTGAAGACGGGTTAATTGTTGCTGTTTATCGTCTTGTAGTAGGCCTAGAGCCTTGATGTTAGGCGGATCTAGCAGCTCGCGTTCTTCACAAAGGAGTCTATGCAATGTGTTGGCAAGCGCTAATTCTTGGCTGAGCTGTTGATAGAATATCTGATGCAAGTTGGCCACGGTGACTCCAAGGATTAATTAAGCTTTCCTTCGAAATCTAGCATTTTTCCTGCCAATTTTTGATAATCAATCTTATATTCGCCACTGTCGATAGCACTGCGGATGCGGTCGATGGTTTTGTCATCCACGTCGGGCATCTTGCTGACTTCTGCTTCGATTTGTTGAATATTCATACTGCTCGAGCTTAATTTGACCTGGTCGGCACTTCCGACACTGCTCGTCGCTTTGGTATTTTCTTCAGTTTTTTGGTTCTGAGGGCTGGCAGCATCGGGTTTCGTTCTACCTCCGCCTTCCAGACCACTGGTTAACTTATTGATATTCATGGATATTTCTCCAAGCCATTGCATCTTGTTAGACTCCTACGGTAATTGTATCGGCTATTGCCCTGAGAACTTTAATCTTTTTTCACAAAAAATCGTTTAATTTACTAAAACTAAATCCGCGTCCACTATGGTGCCAAATAACACCTTATTACTGCTGCTATTTTTAACCTTAATGGTATCGCCCTGACGCCCTTTTTTGAGTGCCAGGCCTTTCATATCGACGGCTATTCCAGGGCGCTCTACTCTTAGAGTAATGGCTTGTCCACGCTGAACGATTATCGGCAGGCTGATCATACTTGGGCTGATTGCCGTTCCTGCTTTAAGTGAGCGCTTACTAATGTTACCTGTTACCTTGTCTAAACGGGTGAAATAGCCCCGTTGTAGTTTGCCAATATTGCGTTGTTGTAGGGTGAGGTAAGTTGAATTCACCGCATCACCACGCGTGATATGATCGCGTAATACAACCACATCTCGCCAAACTTCTATCTCGGCCGTTAACATCAACGACCAACTGGTTTTATGAATACAGCTGACTTGGATGCTATTACGCCCCAGAACCAGCTGCTTATTCGCTTTAACGCGGAGTGCTTGCGGGCACGGGGGCACGCGATATCCTTGGGGAATACCGCTGACTAATACCTTGCTGGTAGCATCTTTTCGTTGCTCTAAAGATTGCCACTGCTGCAATATTTCATATTCGACCTGTTGTTTGAGCTGTGTGGCATTCACTAAGCTGGCATGGCTCAATGACCAATGAATTGGGCATATCAATAAAAAAACGAATAATCGCTTAATGAATCTTCTGCATCTGCTATTCATTTATCCATTCTCAACTATGCTCAAACAATGAGCCGTATTTGCTGTGTCACTTTTACGACACTTTGTTTGATTTACGTTTGATACAGCAAGCGCCATGCCGAAGGCGTTAGAATTAGGAGAAATTTATGGCAGGAGTCATGGAAACCGTAAACCAGCGAACCCAGTTAGTGGGGGCTAATCGCTTGGAACTTCTATTATTTAGAATGGAGGGGCCTCAGGTTTATGGCATTAACGTATTTAAAGTAAAAGAGGTCCTACAGTGCCCTAAGCTGACACTTTTGCCTCATAGCCACCCTGTTGTCCGTGGGGTCGCACATTTGAGAATTGGGACGATTCCTATCATGGATCTGAGTATGGCCACAGGCGGGCCAAAAATCAGTGATATGGATAATGCTTTTGTCATCATTACCGAATATAACTTAAAGACTCAGGGTTTCTTAGTGGCCGGTGTTGAACGTATTGTTAATATGAATTGGGGGGATATTCATCCGCCACCCAAGGGCACGGGCCGTGAGCATTATTTAACGGCGGTAACTGAGGTCGAAGACAAGCTGGTTGAAATTATTGACGTAGAAAAAGTATTGGCTGAAGTTTCACCGATGAATGAGAAAATGTCGGAAGACATGGTCAGTGATGAAGTTGCTGAAGAAGCGAAAGAACTCCACGTTCTGATTGTTGATGATTCTAAAATTGCACGTAAGCAGGTATCTCGCTGTTTAGAAGAAATTGGTGTGAAAGTCACCGCGCTAAATGATGGCATGCAAGCTTGGAATCATTTACAGGAATTGACCGATGCAGGTGAGCGAATTCAAGATAAATATTTGATGATGATTTCCGACATCGAAATGCCAGAAATGGATGGTTATACACTAACGACGAGTATTCGTAACGACCCAAGAATTGCTGACTTTAATATCGTATTGCATACCTCCTTAAGTGGTGTTTTTAATAAGGCCATGGTTGAAAAGGTCGGTGCTGATGGTTTCATTGCAAAATTTAATCCCGATATTCTGGGTGAAGAAGTAGTGAAGCGTATTGAACAGTTTCGTGATGGTAAATAAGGGCGTACAGGTGAATAAAGGGATGGTTATATGAGTTTTTCGATCAGTCCAACTGAATACGACTTATTTAAGAAAAAGCTAGAGCAATATAGCGGCATCATGCTAGGTAATAATAAAGAGTATTTAATTACCAGCCGCTTAAGACGCTTATTAGAAAGTGAAAAACTCACTAATTTAACCGAATTAGTGGCGGCGATGGATCGTAATCTTAAATTAAAAGAATCTGTGATTGATGCCATGACGACCAACGAAACACTTTGGTTTCGTGATGATCATCCTTTCAAAATATTTAGAGAAAAACTACTACCTGAACTTGCCAAAACTCGTCGGCCACTGCGGATTTGGTCGGCAGCATGCAGTACCGGACAGGAGCCGTATTCTCTGAGTATTGCGATTGAAGAATTTAAACGCAATAACCCTGGGGCGTTGATGGGGGATGTGAAAATTATCGCCACAGATATTTCACCCACGGCCTTAGCGATTGCTAAAGAAGGTGTTTATCCACAGCTCGCCTTAAAGCGGGGAATGGGGGATGTGCATTTAAAGCAATATTTTAATCAGCAGGGAGATGATGAATGGAAAATCAGTGATGATATTAAACGTCGTATTGAATTTCGGTCATTAAACCTGCAAACCAGCTATAGCATGTTGGGTAAGTTCGATATTGTTTTTTGCCGTAATGTACTGATTTATTTCTCTGCCGATTTTAAGGCCGACATCTTAAAGCGCATTCATGGCACGCTTAATAAAGAGGGGCATTTGTTTGTTGGTGCTTCCGAAGCTGTGAATAATTTGTCGGATTATTATCAGATGAAACAATTCTCCCCAGGTATTTCCTATCAGGCTAAACCGATTGCCGCTGGCAGTCGGTAAGGCCTTGCCGCTTACCTCTTTTTTCATATCAGTATTTTTTCCTTAGTCGATTGCAATACCTTTAAGTTATTGAAATATAACGAAATTAAATAATTTTGAAAGTTGGTATGGCCCTTGCTCTAACTCTTATATGCACATTTGCGAAGAGAGTTAAGTTATGGGTTCAATCAATTTCAACAATGCTTTAGGGGTTCATCCCGATGCCATGTTACTGCGCGGTAAGCGTGCAGAGATTTTGGCCAATAACTTAGCAAACTCAGATACGCCTGGATTCAAATCGCGCGATATGAACTTTCAAGCCTTGCTGGCGAAAGAAAGCCAAAGCCAAGCAGGTCTGAAAATGGAATCGACCAATAGCGCACATATTTCTGGCAGTGCTAGCCGAAACAGTGACCTACTATATCGTAATCCTTCGCAACCTTCGATCGATGGTAATACCGTTGATACGCAAATCGAACAAACACTTTTTTCCCGCAACGCCATGGATTACAACTCCAGTTTTGAATTTCTGAATGGAAAATTCAAAGGGCTTAAATCTGCGATCCGAGGAGAATAATTATGTCATTAGGTAATATTTTCGACATCGCAGGCTCTGCCATGAACGCACAGTCCATGCGTTTAAATACAACGGCCAGTAACATCGCAAACGCCGAAAGTGCAAGCAGTAGCATTGATGAAACCTATCGTGCACGTAAGCCTGTTTTTGCGGTCATGCATAACGAATTTTTGAATGTGAATAAGCATAACCAGTTTCACGATAAGGGTGAAGAAATTGGCGCGGGTGTGCAGGTGAAAGGCATTGTTGAAAGTGATGCGCCTCTGCAGCCTCGATTTCAGCCTGATCATCCGATGGCGAATGAAGAGGGTTATGTGTACTACCCGAATGTGAATGTCGTGGAAGAAATGACTGACATGATGTCATCTTCTCGCAGTTATCAGATGAACGTTGAAGTACTGAAAACAGCGAAGCAAATGCTGCAACGTACTTTGATGTTAGGAGAATAAGTATGTCGACGATTGATAATTCAAATGCGGCTTCTTCTGTATTAGATCAATACTCTAATACGACAAAGAATGCTGAGGCTCCTAAAACGAACGAGATGGGGCAGGATGAGTTTTTAAAACTTATGATTGCCGAACTGAATAACCAGAATCCATTAGATCCACAAGATAATGGTGAATTTATTGCTCAGCTGGCTCAATTCTCCACGGTAGAAGGTTTAGATAAATTAAATAATACAACGGAAGGTATGTCGGATGGCATGCGTTCTAGCCAAGCACTGCAGGCTTCGTCTTTGGTAGGGCAGTCGGTGATTGTCGAAGGTAATAAAATGGGCCTTTTATTAAATAAAGGTATCGTTAGTGGTTATAGCGAATTGCCTGAATCAACAACGGATTTGAAGTTGACGATTGAGGATGAAAACGGTCAGTTGCTTGAACAATTTTCGTTAGGTAATCATGCCGAGGGTGAAATGTCGGTGCGCTGGGATGGATTAAATCTAATGATGGACGGTGAGATTGTTGATTTGGATTACAGCAAGCTAAACCGCCAAGAGTTTTATGTCGATGAGAATGGTGAGCAGGTTTTAGATGAATCGGGTAATCCTATTCATGTGCCTTATCCTCCCGGTGAATACAGCTTTAAAGTTTCTGGCAGTGTTGCTGGAGTGACGGAAGAGTTTGCCACCTTGATGAGTGCTCGAGTCGATAGTGTCAGCTTAAGTCCTACTGGAGCGGCAACGCTCAACCTTGCCGGTGGCATGCGTGCGGGTATGGACGAAATCAAACAAATTGTTAACGAATAATCGTGGCGTCGTGGAGAAATTATTATGAGCTTTAATATTGGTTTAAGTGGTATTCGCGCGGCTTCCACAGATTTGGAAGTTACCGGTAATAACGTAGCAAACGCAAGTACGACAGGTTTTAAAGAATCTCGTGCGGAGTTTAGTGATGTCTATACTAGCACCTTACTCGGCACGGGTAGTAAGCCGGTGGGCAGTGGGGTAATGGTGGAAAATGTTCGGCAGGAATTTAGCCAAGGTAATATCAGTGGTACTGAGAATGCGTTGGATATGGCCATTGATGGTAATGGTTTTTTTGTTTTAGAAGATCGTGGTTCTATTTCTTATACTCGAGCGGGTTTATTTGGTTTAGATAAAGACGGTTATGTGGTGGCCAATAACGGCGGCCGTGTGCAGGGTTTTGATGCGAACTCAGACGGCGTTGTTAGTGGTGTATTAGGTGATATTCAAATACAAGTTGGCAACCAGGCTCCTGCACTGACAAGTAGAGTATCTGCAATTTTAAACCTAGCAGCGACGGAAGAAGTATTACAGCAGCAAGGCTTGGAATTGGTTTCGAATGGTTTAGCCATTGGCGTTGCGGATTCTGGGATTATTGAATCAACATCTTCAACCTTGGTAGCAGTTGGTCAGCCAACGACTGCTGGAGTACCCGCATTATTAGACTGGACGGGTGGTACTACGGTTGCAGCGGTAGGTGTAGCGGGGACGGGTGCAGTAGCTGATATTCAATTTGATATCGGTGATGGTAATGGCTTGCAAACGGTCAGTGTGCCGGCCATTACGGCAGGTTCAACCGAAGCGAACGTTTTGCAGGATATTCAAACGGCGATAGATGGAGTGTTTGGTTCTCAGCAATTAACCGCGACGACCTCTTCGACGGGTGAATTAATCATTCAACGTGCGGGGATTAATGGTACCAATGGTACGAGCTTTACAACGGCAGACGTAAGTTTTAACGCGGTGTTTGGTGCAAACGGTGGCGTACAGCCAGGTATAGCGGGTAATCAGTTGTTTGTTGGTTCGACACCAGTAACGGCAGATTTTCGTTCTATTCCAGGTACTTCAACGACAACACGAACGACAGCGACTCCTCCTTTGAATATTGTGGTGTCCAATGCCGGTGCTCCGCATCAGTTAACGGCAGATAATGTTTATGCCAATCTCGATGTGACAGCTGCGAGTACTAATGTTCTGGCGTTCAGTATTGCTACCGAAGGAGGTGGTACTTACCCTGTAAATATCAGTCAGGCCTCTTGGATTGCGCCGAACCCCGCGAGTTTTGCAGGGGTAACGATTGCTGAAATGGTTACTCAAATTAATGCGCAGATTACCGCTACCGCTGGTGCTGGTAATGAAGAAACGTTAGCCGTCAATGTTGCAGGGCGAATTGAATTTCAAGCTCAAGTGCCACCTGCAGCGAATGGAGATTTTATTCAGATTGCTGATAATACCGTATCTTCAGTGAATTATAATTTGAATAACTTAGGCTTTTTAAGTACCAACCGCTTTGACGGAGGAACAGAACCGGTATTAGCAAATAACGTATTTGATTTAGAAGTTACTAGTACGACAGGAAACGGCGCTGGACCTTTCCAGATCACAATTCCGCCAAGTAATTATGCCAGTTTAG